>NZ_JBTNDV010000006.1:0-196108 GCF_054510815.1 Arthrobacter glycogeni | reverse complement strand
CTACCACCGGGTCGACACTGCTGCCCGGAACTTGCAGGGCCCCGACGAGCCCCGCACCCTCACCCAACTCAGGGCTGACGTCCTCATCGACGCCCTCACCAGCGCCGGCCCGGGATCCGTTGGTGAGACCAACCCTGAGAGGGCTACCGGTGATTCTATTACCCGATCACGGGCCCGGTCACAGGCCGAAGCACCCGGTGAAGGCAACCAGTCCCGGGAGGGCAACCAGTCCGGTGAAGGCAACCAGTCGCGGGAAGGCAACCAGTTTTGGGGTGTGCAGGCGAAGGTTTTCGTGACGGTCCCGGTGTTGACCCTCATGGGTGGGGATGTGCCGGGTGAGTTGGAAGGGTACGGGCCAATCGACCCGGACACTGCCCGCAGGCTCGCCGGGCACGCGCCGTCGTTCACGAGGATCCTCACCCACCCGTATACGGGGGCCAGGCTGGGTGCTGATGCGACCACGTACCGGGTCCCCCAAGATTTACAGGACGCGGTCAGGGTACGGGATGGGACGTGCCGTCATCCGGGGTGTAACCGGTTGGCGGTGTTCTGCGAACTCGACCACACGATCCCCTGGTCCCGGGGCGGGAGGACCAGTTACTCAAATCTGGCAGCGCTCTGTAAACGTCACCACATGTTCAAAACGGAGGGTTTCTGGCAGTACACCCAACCCGAACCCGGGACGATCATCGCGATCTCCCCCGCCGGAGAAACCTACACCACCAAACCCAACCCACCACCCACACCACCACCACCGCGACCGGAAACCCCACCACCGTTCTGACCCGGCATGACTCTCCTACTGACGTGCGCCGAAGTGTGAGTTCGTGAACTCGCCCTCAGAACGCCGTCAGCCCGCCGAGTCTCAGCCCGCCATAGCTAAGTTCTCGGCGGAGGGGGCAGTCGGCCGACCATCGGGAAACCGACTGGCCGGGACGCACAGTAGGGGCGGTAGCCATCCGGAAAGATGGCCACCGCCCCTACTGTGAAACGACGCTAGGGTGATGGTGAAGGGGAATTGGCCCTACTTCACGTCCTCGTCGACCCAGTCGAACGTGCGTGTGACTGCCTTCTTCCAGAGGCGCATCTGGCGGTCACGCTCTCCGGTATCCATGGAGGGCGTCCACCGCTTGTCTTCGGCCCAGTTGGTGGCCAGTTCGTCGGTGTCCTTCCAGAACCCCACTGCCAGACCAGCCGCGTAGGCTGCACCCAACGCTGTGGTCTCGGTAACCTTGGGACGGATCACCGGGATGCCCAGGATGTCGGACTGGAACTGCATCAGCGCATCATTGGCCACCATGCCGCCGTCGACCCGCAGATCCTCCATGTCCACTCCGGAGTCGGCATTTGCCGCGTCGAGGACCTCACGGGTCTGAAACGCAGTGGCTTCGAGAGCCGCCCGGGCAATATGCCCCTTGTTGACGAACCGGGTCAGTCCCACAATCGCGCCGCGGGCTTCACCACGCCAGTACGGCGCAAACAGCCCGGAGAACGCGGGCACGATGTAAACGCCACCATTGTCCTCGACCGTCTCGGCTAGCTGTTCCACCTCAGGTGCCGACTTGATGATGCCCAGGTTGTCCCGGAGCCACTGGATCAACGACCCAGTGACAGCGATCGACCCCTCCAGGGCATAAACGGCCTTGGCATCACCGAGCTTGTAGCAAACTGTGGTCAGAAGCCCGTTCTTGGAATGAACAATCTCCTCACCAGTGTTGACGATCATGAAGTTTCCGGTGCCGTAGGTGTTCTTGGCCCCGCCCTTCTCGAACGCCGCCTGACCAAAGGTCGCCGCCTGCTGGTCGCCAAGGATGCCGGAGACCGGGACCTCACGCAGCAACTGCGACGTATGGACCGTCCCGTAAACCTCCGAAGACGACTTGATCTCCGGCATCATGGACTTCGGTACGCCGAACGCTGCAAGAATGCCGTCGTCCCAGGCTAAGGTTTCCAGGTCCATGAACATGGTCCGCGAGGCATTGGTGACGTCGGTAATGTGCACGCCGCCATCGGTGCCACCGGTGAGGTTCCAGGTGACCCACGAGTCGGTGTTGCCGAAGATCAGGTCCCCGGCCTCAGCCTTCGCCCGAGCTCCCTCAACATTGTCAAGGATCCACTTGATCTTGGTGCCCGAGAAGTAGGTAGCCAGCGGAAGCCCTACCTGCTGCTTAAACCGCTCCACACCCCCATCAGCCGCCAGCTCGTCGACGATGGGCTGCGTCCTGGTGTCCTGCCAGACAATCGCGTTATAGACAGGCTGTCCGGTGGTCTTGTCCCAGACCACCGCCGTCTCACGCTGGTTGGTGATGCCGACGGCGGCAATATCGTGCCGCGTCAGGTTCGCCTTCGACAATGCGTTGCCGATGACCTCCCTGGTGTTGTTCCAGATCTCGATGGGATCATGCTCCACCCAGCCGGCTTTGGGGAAGATCTGCTCGTGTTCCTTCTGACCTGAGGACACGATGTTCCCGCTGTGATCGAAGACGATCGCCCGGCTGGAGGTGGTGCCCTGGTCAATCGCTATAACGTACTTCGACATGTAGTGCTCCTCTTTGAGTTTCTGTCGGTAAATGGTGTCCGTGCGCACGGTTGCAAAACCGCCGCCCGAAGGTTTCTAACTGGCAACCTCTGCTAGGAGGTCACTGCCGGAAGGGTGACCAGCATGGCGACCAGGCCGCCCAGCACACCACCAATCAGTGGACCGACTACTGGAACCCAGGAGTAACCCCAGTCGCTGCCGCCCTTACCCTTGATGGGAAGGAGCGCATGCACAATGCGCGGCCCGAGGTCACGTGCCGGGTTGATGGCGTAGCCGGTAGGTCCACCCAGCGATGCGCCGATGCCAACCACCAAGAGCGCGACGGCCAGCGGGCCAAGCCCTGACGGAGTTCCCGCGAAGGCAATCACCACGAACACCAGCACGAAGGTGCCGATGATTTCCGTCATCAGGTTCCAGGCGTTCGAACGGATCGCTGGGCCAGTGGAGAATACGCCCAACTTGTTTGCTGGGTCGGGTTCGGCGTCGAAGTGCTGCTTGTACGCGAGCCAGCACAACACGGCACCAATCATGGCGCCGAGTAGCTGAGCCGCGAAGTACGCCAGTACGTTGACGAACGACTTGTCGATATCCGGTCCAAGCGTGGCGATATCGGAATTGACCAGCAGGCCGACAGTGACGGCAGGATTCAGGTGCGCACCCGAAAGCGCCGCGACATACACGCCCGCGAACACCGCCAGGCCCCACCCGAAGTTGACCATCAGAAATCCGCCGTTGTTGCCCTTGGTACCGGCCAACGCGACGTTGGCAACGACGCCTGTACCGAGCAACAGCAGCAACATGGTGCCGAACATTTCGGCAACGAATGCTTCCAGAGACATCTTTGACTCCTCTAACTATTCATTTTTGTCGACCCCAACCCGTTGGGCTGGGGTCGATTGCTCCCCCCGGCAACTGCTGCCGTTGGTCCTACAGCCGCTCAGGGAGCGACAATCAGCTGCGCGCCAGGTACGGGCTACGCAACCAAATCTTCGCTGGGAACTGTGTGCCATTCCCGCAGCACCCGTTCAGCCAGTTCGATCTCTGCGGATACTGTATCGCCGCTCCAGCCCAGCAGGGGGGCAAGCACTTCGGCGAGTTCCTGCAGCAACTCGCTGGTCACCAGTCCCCTGAAGGCGATCGACGTCCGGCGAATCAGTACATCCACTACGTGGCCCACCTGCTCGTGATCCACCATGTAGGCCAGCTCGCGGCGGCTGAGTTCTGGAGTGGACATCAATAGCTGGTCGGCGCCGGCCCGCAAATAGTCCATGACGTCGACGGCGCGGGTCCCGTACCGGGTCAACAGGACCTCTACCCGAGCGGCTGACAGCCCCGGTTCGAGGTGAGCGGTCACCCAGGCCTTTTCACCGGACGGCGTAGTGGGGAATCCCCGTCCGCCGCCGATCGCGAGGCCCGCGGTCGTCGTCGTGCGCTGTTTCCCCAGGATGGCCAGGACATCGTTGGTCATGTGCTCGGACAGGGCGCGGAAGGTGGTCCATTTGCCGCCGACCAGGCTCAGCGTGGTCACCGCCCGGCCGCCCGAGTGATCCTGCCGCTTCTCAATCCGGTAGTCGCGTGACACGAAGCCCGGCTGCGTGTCGTCGTGCCGCGGCAACGGGCGGACGCCGGAGAAGCTGAAGACGACGTCGGCCGGCTGGACAACGATCGACGGGAACACCTGCCCGATCAGCTCGATAAAGTAGTCAACCTCTTCGGGGGTACAGACGGGCGGCGTATCCAGATCGGTGTCGATGTCGGTGGTCCCCACCAGCACGCGATCCCCGATCGGGTAGACCAGCACGATGCGGCCATCGGTGTGTTCGAAGAAAATCTCGCGGCCCGCGCAGGCCGCCAGCAGTTCGGGGTGATCCAGGACGATATGCGAGCCCTTGGTGCCACCCATGAACGTGCTGGCCTCGCCGAGCGCATCGTTGGTCCCGTCAACCCAGGCGCCCGTCGCATTGACGACGACGTCGGCCGCGAAGCTGAATTCCTCACCGGTGAGTTCGTCCCGCAGCAGCACCGAACCATTGTCGCGCCCGATGGCGCTCACATAGTTGGTGGCCCGGGCCTCGGGGTTAGCGGCAAGACCGTCGCGGAGGACGTCAAGGGTCATCCGTTCGGGGTTGTGCACCGACGCGTCGAAGTAGGTAGCCGTGTACCGCACATCGGGCCGTAGATCAGGAAGCTGGGCCAGGGACACCCGGCGACCGGCAAACCGGTGACGTGGGACGGCCCCGCCGTCCCGCGAGAACCAGTCGTACATGGTCAGGCCCGCCTTGATCAGGAAGGCACCCCGCTCGCGCGGCTGGCCGTGCTGGCGGTGGGTGAGGAACCGCAGCGGCGCGGCGAGGATTCCGGAGAACGTGCTGAAGATGGGGATGGTGGTTTGGAGCGGTTTGACGTAGTGGGGTGCCGTCTTCAGCAAGGCATTGCGCTCCACCACTGATTCGCGGACCAGCCGGAACTCGCCGTTCTCGAGGTACCGGATTCCGCCGTGGATCATGTGGGAGGAAGCCCCCGACGCTCCCTGACAATAGTCGCCACGCTCCACCAGGGTGACATCGACGCCCTGCAGTGCAAGGTCCCTGAACGTTCCCACGCCGTTGATCCCGCCACCGATGATCAGGACGGAGGCCCGGGGCGTCTTCTTCAGCTGCTGCACCCCTGGCCGTTCAGCGGGCGTACTGGCGGCACCATTCGCACCGGCGGATTCAGCCAAAACAATCTCCTCAACAATAATCGGCCGCATTGCATCCGCAGCCGTCCCACCTATTCTTGAAATGCTGGGAATAATAGTCAATGGTGTTGCACATACGTGCACGAGAGACGGAGGATTTGGCGATGAACGTTCAACCCGACACTGAAAGAACCGACCCTGCTGCACAATCTTCCGCTCAGGACGTCAAACGGTCAAGGAGCGGCGATGCCCTCCGGGCAGCCCAGATGTACTACCTGCAGGACCTGACCATGAACGCCATCGCACGCGAGCTGCGGACCTCGCGGTCGACGGTCTCGCGGCTGCTGTCGATGGCCCGGGAAACCGGTCTGGTGCAGATCCAGGTGAACAACCCGCTGCAGCGGGCACCGTCCCTGGAACAGCAAATCCGGCGCCAGTATGGGGTGGAAGCCCATGTGGTCCCGGTGACCGACATCGTCAGCGACTCCGAAGTGCTGGACCGCGTCGCCATCCAGGCGGCGCGCACCATCGGCCCTCTCGTCGATTCCAACGCCGTCATCGGTGTGGCCTGGGGCTCAACCGTGAGCGCTGTCAGCTACCACCTGACCCGCAAGGTCACCCATGACAGCACCATCGTGCAGCTCAACGGCGCGGGCAACACGCAGACCACCGGGATCACCTATGCCAGCGAGATCCTGCGCCGGTTTGGCCAGGCCTACGGTGCCCGGGTGGAACAGTTCCCGGTCCCCGCCTTCTTCGATCACGCCGAAACCAAGACCGCGATGTGGGCGGAGCGTAGCGTTCTGCGGATTCTCGACCTCCAGCGGCGGATGACGATGGCCATTTTCGGGGTCGGTTCGATTGGTTCCGGCATTCCCAGCCACGTGTACTCCGGCGGCTATCTCGACGACGACGACCTGCGGACGCTTGAGGAGCACCGGGTGGTCGGCGATGTGGCAACCATGTTCTTCAGGGCCGACGGTTCGCACAGCGACGTCCTCCTCAACCAGCGCAGCACCGGACCCGAACTCGACTTGCTCAGGCAGGTGCGCCGGCGGATCTGCGTGGTGTCGGGTGAGACGAAGATCAATGGGCTGCGCGGCGCACTGGCGGCCGGGCTCGCCACCGATCTGATCCTTGATGAGGGCTCGGCACGACGGTTGGTGCACGGCGGGTCACGCTGACCCACGCCGGTTTCGGTATTGTCGAGGTATGCATAAGGCGCCGAAAATTGCTCTCAACAACGGGGTACAGATCGACCAGATCGGCTACGGGGTGTACAAGGTGCCACCCGGGACGACGCGAGACCTGTGCGCCCTGGCACTGGAGGCCGGCTACCGCACCATCGACACCGCGGCGATGTACGGCAACGAGCCGGGAGTGGGCCGCGCGGTCCGCGACGCCGTCGCCGCCGGCTGGCTGGAGCGCGCTGACGTCTTCGTCACCACCAAGGTGTGGAACGAGAACCACGGGTACGACTCGACCCTTCGTGCCTTCGATTCCTCCCAGCAGGCGCTTGGCCTGGACACCATTGACCTGGTTCTGATCCACTGGCCCTGCCCGGACAAAGACCTCTACGTCGATACGTTCCGAGCGCTGGAACAGCTGTATCACGACGGCCGGGTGCGGGCCATCGGGGTGTCCAACTTCCAGCTTCCACACCTTGAACGGCTGCTCGCTGAAACATCGGTGGTCCCCGCCATCAACCAGGTCGAGTTGCACCCCTACCTTCAGCAGCACGCGTTACGTCGGTTCCACGACACTCACGGCATCATCACCCAGGCCTGGAGTCCGCTGGGCCGGGGTGCCATCCTGGCCGACCCGGTAATCAGCCGGATCGCTACCGAGCTGGGTCGGACGCCCGCCCAGGTGGTACTGCGCTGGCAGGTGCAGTCCGGCCATGCGGTCCTCCCCAAGGCGAGCAGCCGGGAGCGGATCGCCAGCAACCTCGACGTCTACGGGTTCGACCTCAGCCCCCAACACCTTGAAGCGCTTGCGGCCCTCGATCGGGACACCCGCTTCGGTTCACACCCGGACCGGGTGAACTAGGTCGTGCCCACCCCCGCCATCACTGTGACCCGCGAGGCCACAGTGGTCACCCTTTCCTACCGCGGTGCAGCCCAGCACTTTTGGGACTTCCCGCCGGTAGCCGGCACGGACCCGGCGGGGCCCTCCATCTTCATGGTGCACGGTTTCAGGGGCGACCACCACGGTCTGCTCCGCGTCATCGAAGAACTCCCTGCCCACCGGATCGTCGTCCCCGACCTGCCCGGGTTTGGCCAGTCGGAGCCGCTGGACGGGGTGCACGACGTCGACGCGTACGCCGATTTCGTCGGCTTCAGCGTCGCCGCGCTCGGGCTGGGCAACGGCTTGGTGCTCCTGGGGCACTCGTTCGGGTCCATTGTGGCGGCCCGATGGGCGGGGGCGCACCCGACGGCGATCGCCGCCCTGGTCCTCATCAACCCGATCTGCGAACCAGCGCTGGAGGGCTCCAACCGGTGGGCCTCGAAGCTGGCAGCCCTCTATTACCGGGCGGGGGCAGCCCTCCCCGAAAAACTGGGCTTGGCCCTGCTCGGTAATCCGCTGATCGTCCTCGGAATGAGTTCCCTAATGGCCAAAACCCGGGATCGCACCCTGCGCAAATATATTCATGGCCAGCATCTGAGCTACTTCAGTACGTTCGCCAGCCGCCGCGTGCTGCTTGAAGCGTTCCAAGCATCGATCACCGGGACGGTCAGGGACAGCGCGGCGCAGCTCGCGATGCCGGTGCTGCTGGTCGCGGCAGAGAAGGACGACCTGGGGTCGGTCACCGGTCAGCGGGCACTCGCCGCGATGATCGCCAACTGCCGGCTGGAAATCATAGAGCGGGTGGGACATCTGGTGCACTATGAGACCCCCCGCGAGGCTGCTGGACTCATCAACACCTTCCTCGAGGAAACCCTCCGATGAGGATCCTGTTCGACGCCCGGTTCACCCGACTCGATCAGCACGACGGCATCAGCCGCTACGGCGCCAGCCTGATCGCAGCGGCAGCGGAGCGCGCCGAGGTGGTGATGCTGATTTCCGACCGGCGCCAGCTGAAACTCCTTCCCGACGTCCCCTACGTCATGATCAACTCCCCCCTGTCCCCGGGCGAGCTGTTCGTGGCGGCCCGGATCAACCGCCTGCGGCCCGACGTCGTCGTCTGCCCGATGCAGACGATGGGCAGCTGGGGCCGAACCTATCCCCTTGTGCTCACCCTGCACGACCTGATCTACTACCAGAACCCACAACCGCCAGGTTTTCTGCCCCTACCGGTCAGGGCACTCTGGCGGCTCTACCACCTGGCGTACTGGCCGCAGCGGCTGCTGCTCAACCGGGCCGACGTCGTCGCCACCATCTCCGAGACCACCCGTCAGCTGATGGCTGAGCATCGGCTGACCCGCCGCCCGGTGCGGCTGGTCGGAAACGCGCCGCAGGCCGACACGATGGTCCGCGCACCCGGTGTCAAACCCGGGCGGGATCTGCTCTACATGGGGTCGTTCATGCCGTACAAGAATGTTGAGTCAATCGTCACGGGAATGCGTGGTCTCGACGGGTACACGCTGCACCTGCTCAGCCGGATCACCGATGATCGCCGCGGCGAACTGGAAAGGTTGATCCCGCCGGGCCAGCGGGTCACCTTCCACAACGGGGTCAGCGATGAGGACTACCAACAGCTGCTGCGCTCGGCCGCCGCGCTGGTGACCTTGTCCCGCGCCGAAGGGTATGGCCTCCCGATCATCGAGGCCATGGCCGCCGGAACTCCGGTGATTGCCGCGGACACCCCGATCTTCAGGGAGGTCGGAGGGGATGCTGCCCTCTACGTCGACCCCGATCAGCCGGCTCAGTTTACTGCGGCTGTCCGTGCCCTGGCGGAACCCGAACGGTGGGAGCGGGCGTCGTCTGCGGGCCGTGCGCAGGCGGGGACCTATTCCTGGGACCGGTCGGCCGAGCAGTTGCTTGAGGCTGCCGCTATTGCCACGGTCGAGCATGCCGGCCGGGCGCGGTGGCGCCGGTGGCTGAGCTTCGGCGGATGAGGATTGTCCCGCTTGGCTAGATGAGGTCGGCAGCGTCACAGCGGATATGTACGGGTTCGGTAGTCGCTTTGGCTGACATGGCCGCCTTGCGGGCCTTCAGCCACGCGGTCGCCGCGGGCGCGCTGCGGTAGCTGAAGAACAACAACAGCCGGTGCTGATCCGCGCTGGAGGTCTGTGTATCGGCTTTGTCGGCTCGTTGGCCTTGTCCTGCCGGCCGTCCGCCCGCGGCGCGACCGGTCTGCCCTGGGATGGGCATGGGACCGACAATGCGCAGGAAAAGCCCCGAGTCGAGGCCCCCGGTAAAGGCCGCCAGCGCCTCCCGGGATCCGGTCAATGCGGCGAACCGGACGGCGGGCGGCAACCCCAGGTCGGTCCGGGTGGAGAGTTCGCGCCCCGCTGCCCCCTGCGGGTCCCAGCGCACCAGGTGCCCGACCGCGGTCGAATCATCGGCGGTGATCACCACCAGCCCGCCGTCGGGAGCAGGGCGGGCCAGCAAGGCGGCGGTAAACCACCGTCGCAGGGTGTCCTCCCCCGCCCGCAAGGATTCGCGGGACAGCATCGCTGAGCCGTCCAGCAGAATCACCGCCGCGTAGCCGCCCTCTGCCAGCGGTTCGGCGCCCGGGGTGGCCACCACCACCGCTGGCGTGTTGGGCACGGTGTCGAGGATGTGTTCGCCGGCGGAGGAGTACACCTTCGCGCCGGGGAAGGCCCGCCCCAGCTCCTCGGCGGTCCGGGTGGCACCGGCGACCGTCGCGCGCAGCCGTGGGCTGCCGCAGTTGGCGCAGGTCCAGTGCGGGTCGGGTTTTCCGCACCACCGGCACCCGGGGGCACCGCCGCGGCCGGTCTGGGCGAGCGGCCCGGTGCACGCACTACAGCGCGCCGGTTCGCGGCAGTCCTCACAGGCCAGAGCCGGCGAAAAACCGGTGCGGGCCACCTGGAGTAAGACGGGGCCGCGGGCCAGCCCCTCGGAAGCGGCCTGCCACGCGGCATGAGGAATTCGGCCGCGGGCAGCGAGCGGATCCCGGGCCAGCTGAAACTCGTCCCCCGTGTGCACAACCCGCGGCGCGCTCCGTCGCACCTCGGAACGGTCGGCGGCGATAGCCTGTGCCCAGCCCGTGGACACCAACCGGTGCGCCTCCGTGCTCTGCGATCCGGCCGCGAGCAACGCTGCGCAGCCCTCCTGCTCGGCGCGGAGCAGCAACACTTCGCGAATGTGCTGGTAGGGCGCCCGCTGCTCCTGGTGAAGGTCGTCGCCGTCGTCCCACACGCACACCAGGCCCAGGTCCTGAACCGGGGCGTAGGCCGCCGATCGGGTACCGACCGCCACCCGCACCTGCCCGTTGAGAAGCTTCAGGAAGTTGCGGTACCGCGGGGTTGGCCCGTCCTCGGCGGTCAGCCGTGCCACCTTCTCGGCACCCAGCCGGTGGTCAAGTGCCGCCTCGACCCGTGCCAGGTCCCGCTGGTCGGGGACGACCACGACGGCGCCGCGTCCCGTGTGCCAGACCGCGGCGACTGCTTCGGCAATTTCGGCCGGCCAATCCCGCGGCCCGTACCCGCCGAGGCTGGTCAACACCGCGCGGGGGCTGTGCCCGGCGGCCAGGTGCCGGAGAAAGCTGGCTCCGTTGGCGTAACGGCCGAGGAGTGGTTCCACGGCAGCCTGGGGATCAGCCGGGTCAGTGGCGGACGGGTCAGTGGCGGGGACGTCGACGGCGAGGAGGTCAGTGGTGGGCAGGTCGACGGCGGGCGGTTCGAAGGCGGCTGGTTCGGCCGCGGCAGCAAAAGCCGTGTCGACCCTCGCCATTCGGGGCGGGATGGCAACCTTCAGTACGTCGCTGACGGTGCCGGCATAGCGAGCCGCGATGGCCCGGCTGAGAGCCAGCACCTCCGGGGTGAGGACCCGCTGCTGCGACAGGACCTTCAGCAGCGGCAGTAGCCGGGTGGTGCTGTCGCTGGTGGCCGATCGTTCAACGATGAACCCGGTGTGCTCCCGCCCGCTGAAGCGCACCTTGACCCGCACCCCGGGCTGGGCTGGCGCGGCGAGTTCCTCGGGCACTGAATAGTCGAACACCCGGTCGAGGTGCGGCAACGGTGAATCGAGAATGACCTGGGCCACCGGGAGGTCCCCAGCGGGCACCGGGGCGCCCAGGGCATGCGGCGCCGTCGGGAATCCCTGCAGCAGCGACAGCTGGACGGCTCCCCCACTGCCCGAGCCCTCCGGTCGTTTCAGGGGGCCGCCGGTAGCTGGGGGCACGCCGCGCCGCGGGGTCTGTCGACTGCCGCCGCCCCCGAGCCCGGACCCGGACCCGTTGCCGTTGCCGGATGGCCGCATCCTAGGCGTTGAAGTAGCTCCGCAGCTTGTCCACGCGGTCAGTGAGTTCCCAGTTGAACCCGACATCCTCGCGCCCGAAGTGGCCGTGAGCGGCGGTCTTCTGGTAGATCGGGCGCAGCAGATCCAGGGCGTTGATGATGCCGAGCGGACGCAGGTCGAAGACCTCGCGAATGGCTTTGCCGATGGCGGCTGGGTCGACGGTCTCGGTGCCGAAGGTTTCGACGTAGATGCCCACGGGCTGCGCCATGCCGATCGCGTAGGCGATCTGAATTTCGGCGCGCCGTGCCAGTCCGGCGGCGACAACATTCTTCGCCACCCACCGCATGGCGTAGGCTGCCGAGCGGTCCACCTTCGAGGGGTCCTTGCCGCTGAAGGCGCCACCGCCGTGGCGGGCCATGCCGCCGTAGGTGTCGACGATGATCTTGCGTCCGGTCAGGCCGGCGTCGCCGACCGGGCCACCGATAACGAAGTCGCCGCCGGGGTTGAGAATGTGACGGACCTTGCTGACGTCCAGTTCGGACGCCGCCAGGACCGGGTCAATGACATGGGTGACGAGGTCGGCCCGTAGCTGCTCCAGGTCGACACCCTGCGCGTGCTGGGACGACACGACGACGGAATCCACCGAGACGGGGACGTCTCCGTCGTAGCCTATGGTGACCTGGGTCTTGCCGTCGGGACGGAGATAGTCGAGGGTGCCATCCTTGCGGACGTTCGTCAGGCGTTCGGACAGGCGGTGTGCCAACCAGATGGGGGTCGGCATGAGCACCGAGGTCTCGTCGCTGGCATACCCGAACATGATGCCCTGGTCGCCGGCGCCCTGCGCGTCGTAGGGGTCCAGCCCGGTTCCCTGCCGGGTCTCCAGCGAGTTGAACACACCGTTGGCGATTTCGGGTGACTGCTGGCCAATCGACACCGACACGCCGCAGCGTGCGCCGTCAAATCCGTTGGCTGACGAGTCGTAGCCGATCCCCAGCAGGGTCTGACGCACCAGTTCGGGGATTTCGACGTATGCCTCGGTGGTGACCTCGCCTGCAACGTGGACCAGGCCTGTAGTGACGAGGGTTTCTACTGCGACCCGTGATTTAGGGTCCTTTGCCAGCATGGCGTCGAGGATGGCATCGCTAATCTGGTCACAGATCTTGTCCGGGTGGCCTTCGGTGACAGATTCCGAGGTAAACAGGCGCAGGTCGCTGCGGACGGGATTGGCTGAATTCACTTGATCACTCTACTTGGTTCGACCGACAGGATGGCGGGTTGGGTGACGGACTGTGTGCGGGACTGCGTGACTGGCGCGAGACTAGCCGCGACCCGACAGGGCTGCTGCTACCCGGGCCACCACGGCCGTGGCTACGTCGGCTTTGGTACCGATAACCTCAACAGGTTCGGCGCCGCCGGCGTCGAGGATGGTTGCGATCGTGTCATCACGGCCGAACACCTTGCCGTCGCCCACCTGATTCAGCACCAGGTAGTCGCAGCCTTTGCGTGTCAGCTTCTCCCACGCATGGTCCAGAGGGTTTCCGGTGGGGTCGCCGGTTTCGGCAGCGAACCCGACGATGACCGGTCCGGCACCTGCCGCACCACGCTGCTCGGCACTGCGTTGTTCAACTGCTTCCCGCAGGATGTCGGGGGTGCGCACCAGCGTGATCACCGGGTCGACGCCGTCGGTTCGCTTCTTGATTTTGGTGAGTACCGGGTCCGCGGGGCGGAAGTCGGCGACCGCTGCGGCCATGATCAGCACGTCGGCTTGCTTGGCTGCGCTAAGGGTGGCGATCCTCAGCTCCTCGGCGGTCTCCACCAGCACCAGTTCGACGCCGTCGGGCGCGGCGACTTCAACGTGGGCGACAATCAGCTCAACGGTCGCCCCCTCGGCGAGGGCAGCGGCGGCCAGGGCCATGCCCTGTTTCCCCGAGGAGCGGTTGCCGAGGTAACGGACCGGATCGATCGGTTCACGGGTGCCGCCGGCGGTGATCACCACGCGGCGTCCGGCGAGCGAACCGTTGGCTGTGCCATCACCCGTGGGACGATCTGCTGAGGCGCCGCGCGCTGCACCATGCGCAGCCAGTGCGGCAGCGTAAATGGCGGCGGGTTCGGGCAGCCTGCCCGCGCCCGAATCGGTGCCGGTCAACCGTCCGGAGGCGGGATCGAGCACGACGATGCCACGGTTTCGGAGGGTCGCCACGTTGGCGACGGTGGCCGGGTGATGCCACATTTCGGTGTGCATGGCCGGTGCCATCAGGACGGGACAGCTGGCCATCAGCAGGGTCCCAGTCAACAGATCGTTGGCAAGTCCGGCGGCCGCCCGGGCGAGGAGGTCGGCGGTGGCGGGCGCGACGACGACCAGGTCGGCGTGCTGCCCCAGCCGGACGTGATTGACCTTGTCAACATCGTCGAACACGCTGTTGCTGACCGGGTTGCCGGAAAGGGCCTCCCAGGTCGCGGTTCCCACGAACCGCGTGGCGGCGTCGGTGGGGATCACCGTGACGTCGTGCCCCGCTTCGGTAAAAAGTCGGAGGAGGGAAGCCACCTTATAGGCGGCGATCCCTCCCCCGACTCCGAGAATTATGCGCACGTGGTTAGGTGATGCGTTACTGCTCGGTGGGTTCGACCGGCGTGGAGACGAGCATGCCCTCGTTGATTTCGCGCAGGGCGATCGAGAGTGGCTTTTCGTTCAGGCGGGTGTCGACCAGCGGCCCAACATACTCGAACAGACCCTCGTGGAGCTGGGAGTAGTACGCGTTGATCTGGCGGGCACGCTTGGCACCGTAGATCACCAGGGCATACTTCGAGTCCGACGCCTCCAGCAGGGAGTCGATCGGCGGGTTGATGATGCCTTCAGGCTGTGTTGACACAAATACTCCGTAAATGGTTCAGATTGTGTAAATGGTTCAGATTGTTGGTGGCTGCCGAGCTTCCGGGTCGCCTGTCTAGCGCTCGAGAGGGCTCAATCCCATCAGTGATACAAGCTCGTCCGCTGCCCGCTGAACACTGTCATTGACCACCGTGTGATCGAATTCAGGTTCCGCAGCAAGTTCTAGTTTAGCGGTTTCCAGCCGTTGCTGCTGTTCCTCCTCGGTTTCGGTTCCGCGGCCAACCAACCGGCGCACCATTTCCTCCCAGCTGGGAGGGGACAGGAACACGAAATTTGCTTCAGGCATTGACATTTTGACCTGCCGTGCGCCTTGCAGATCAATCTCCAGCAACACCGACTTTCCGTCGGCCATGGCGGCGTCGACCGTCCGGCGGAGGGTGCCGTACCGGTTCCGTCCGTGCACCAGTGCCCACTCCAGCAGCTGCTCCGACGCCACCAGGTCGTCAAACTCGGCATTGCTGACGAAGAAGTAGTGGACGCCGTCCACCTCCCCCGGCCGTGCTGGTCTGGTGGTGGCCGAAACCGACAGCCAGACCTGCGGATAATTGTCGCGGATATAGGTGGATACGGTTCCCTTACCGACGGCCGTTGGCCCGGCGAGTACTGTCAGCCGAGGCTGCGACACGTGGTTCCTCACTTGTAGGGTTCCTGGTTTCGCCCCGTTCAGGGCGAAGGATCCTGCTTTGCTAAATGTTCGATCAGGGCCCGGCGCTGGTGTACTCCCAGCCCACGCACGCGGCGTGTCGCCGCGATGCCGACGTCGTTCATGATGCCCGCTGCCCGCACCTCGCCGACGCCGGGTAGTGCTTTCAGCAGGTCGATGACTTTCAG
Source organism: Arthrobacter glycogeni (assembly GCF_054510815.1). Classification (NCBI taxonomy): domain Bacteria; kingdom Bacillati; phylum Actinomycetota; class Actinomycetes; order Micrococcales; family Micrococcaceae; genus Arthrobacter; species Arthrobacter glycogeni. The sequence continues at coordinate 180,802 of NZ_JBTNDV010000006.1, read as the reverse complement.
GCGGCCCACTGCCACGTCCCTGGACATGCCGTTGACCACGTCGCCGACGGTGGTCTCCCCGGTTTTCAATTTCACCTTCAGTTCGGCCCTGACGGCACGGGCCGCTGTGGCTTTCTCGCGCGCTCGCGTCCGTTCGGAGTCCGATAGCGGCTTCAAGCTCACAAGTGCTCCCCTGCAGTAGGCACCGTCCCGCGCTAAACGCTCGGGAAAATGCGATTCTTGTGGAATGGGCTTGCACTGAACCTATCTGTACTGAGGTCCCAAAATCAATTGCCGAGGTCAGCCAGCGCGAGTTCGGCGGCCGCCCGCAGCCTGCCGCGATCGGGGCCCGCAGCAAGGATGCTGCGGCTGGCGCTGGCAAGTACCAGGGACGACGCAGCACCAAAGGTGTCAGCGATTTCCGCTCCCCCTGCACCCTGGGCGCCGATTCCGGGAGCAAGAATCGGCCCGTTCAACTGGCCAAGATCTAGACCAACGTCCCGCACCGCTGCCCCCACTGTGGCTCCGACCACCAACCCCACCGAGCCAAGGCCGACGGCGTCCCGATTCTCCCACGCAGCGGCGTCGGCAATCACCCGTGCGACGGCGTGACCGACGGTAGATCCGGTGTCAGTCCCGGTGTCAGTCCCCGTGTCAGTCCCCGTGCCGGCCCCGGCGCAACCACTCCTCACCCGGGCGAGCTGAATGTCAGCGCCCTCAGGGTTGGAGGTCAGCGCCAGCACAAACACCCCGCGGCCGGTCTGGGCCGCGAGATCCAAGGCAGGGCGCAGCGATTCGAATCCCAAATACGGGTTCACTGTCACGGCATCGGCCGCCAGCGCTGACCCGTCCCGCAGCCAGGCGTCCGCGTAGGCCGCCATGGTGGAGCCAATATCGCCGCGCTTCGCATCGGCGATGGTCAGTACCCCCTGATCCGCGGCGGCGGCGAGGAAGTGTTCCAGCGCAGCCAGCCCGGCAGAGCCGTGCCGTTCAAACAACGCCACCTGCGGTTTGAGGATGCAGGCCGTCTCCCCCACAGCCTCCAACACCGTCAGGGCGAACCGCTCACACCCGTCGGCGTCGTCGCTCAGCCCCCAGGCGCTGAGCAACGCAGGGTGCGGGTCGATCCCGACGCACAGGTTGCCTCGGGCCTGCATCCGGGCGGCGAGGCGTGCTCCGAACGTCGGGTTACCGTGCCGCATCGCGGGCTTCGGTGGCGGCGCGCAGATTGGCCGCGTGCTCCTGGAGACTGGTGACCGACCATTCGTAGGACCGCATCGCCTCGATCGCCTGCACTGCAGCACCGAACTCGGGGATGGTGGTGATCACCGGCAGACCGTAGGACGTTGCGGCGGCGCGGATTTCGTACCCGTCGCCGCGGGCCTGGCCGCCGGAGGGGGTGTTGATGATCATGTCGATGGTGCCGTCGGTGATCAGATCAACCACAGTCCCCTCGCCCTGGTCACCGGTACCCTCAGCAATCTTGCGCACCGTGGTGGCCTGAATGCCGTTTCGTCGCAGCACATCGGCGGTGCCGCCGGTGGACAGGATCTCGAAGCCGAGATCCACCAGCCGTTTGACCGGCATGATGATCGAGCGCTTGTCCCGGTTGGCGACCGACACGAACACCCGTCCCTCGGTGGGGAGCGCCGCGTTCGCTGCGGCCTGGCTTTTGGCGAAGGCTGTGTCGAAATACTTGTCGATCCCCATCACTTCGCCCGTTGACCGCATTTCCGGGCCGAGCAGCGAATCCACCACCGTGCCATCGGTGGTCCGGAACCTGCTGAACGGCAGCACCGCTTCCTTGACCGAGACGGGAGCGTCGAGGGGCAGGTCGCCGCCGTCGCCAGTTGCCGGCAGCAGTCCGTGGACGCCGCGCAGCTCGGCGATACTCACCCCGGTGCCGATCAGGGCGGCGCCCTTCGCCAGCTGCACGCCGGTGGCTTTGGAGACGAACGGTACGGTGCGCGAGGCCCGCGGGTTGGCTTCCAGGACGTAGAGCACGTCTGAGGCCAGGGCGAACTGAATGTTGATCAGTCCCCGGACCCCCACCCCTGCGGCGATAGCCAGGGTGGCTTCCCTGACCCGCTGCAGGATGTCGGCGCCCAGGGTGATCGGCGGCAGGACGCAGGCCGAGTCGCCGGAGTGGATCCCGGCCTCCTCGATGTGTTCCATGATGCCGCCGAGGTACAGGTCGGTGCCGTCGTAGAGGGCGTCGACGTCGATCTCGATGGCGTCTTCCAGGAACCTATCGATCAGGACCGGGTGAGCCTCGGTGATCTCGGTGGCGTTGGCGATGTAGCGAGAAAGGTTCGCTTCGTCGTAGACAATCTCCATGCCGCGTCCACCCAGAACATAGGACGGGCGGACCAGGACCGGGTACCCGATCTCGTCGGCGATCTTCTTGGAGTCCTCAAACGAGACTGCCGTACCGTTCTTCGGTGCTGTCAACCCCGCCGTGTCGAGGACCCGGCTGAACGCCCCCCGATGTTCGGCCAGGTCGATGGCTTCCGGGGACGTGCCGAGGATGGGGATGCCGGCGTCGGCCAGTTCCTGCGCCAGTTTCAGCGGGGTCTGCCCGCCGAGCTGCACGAACACTCCCATCACGCCGCCGGTGCGCTCCTCGGCCGCGATGACCTCGAGGACGTCCTCGAGGGTCAGCGGTTCGAAGTACAGCCGGGTGGAGATGTCGTAGTCGGTGGAGACGGTCTCGGGGTTGCAGTTGATCATCACCGTTTCGTAGCCGGCCTGGCGCAAGGCCATCGAGGCATGCACGCAGGAGTAGTCGAACTCGATGCCCTGCCCGATCCGGTTGGGGCCGGAGCCCAGGATGATGATCGACGGTTTGGCGTGCTGGCCCACCTCGTCCTCCTCGTCGTAGGACGAGTAGTGGTACGGGGTGTAGGCGGCGAATTCGGCCGCGCACGTGTCGACGGTCTTGTAGACCGGGCGGACGCCGAGCGCGTGGCGGACCCCGCGCACCACCGCCTCAGGAGTGTGGGTGAGCGAGCCGATCTGTTCGTCGGAGAAGCCGTGGCGCTTGGCGAGGCGCAGCAGATCCTCGGTCAAGGACGGCGCCTCCCGGACCGTCGCCGCAACCTCGTTGAGCAGCACCAGCTGGTCGAGGTACCAGGGGTCGATGCCCGTCGCCTGGTAGAGCTCGTCGATGGTGCCGCCGCCGAGCAGTGCCTGCTGGACTTGGGCGAGCCGCTCGGTGGTGGGCCGTTTAGCGGCGGTGATCAGGGCCGGCACATCGATGTCGATGGAGGTGTCGAAGGACAGCTGGGAGCCCTTCTGCTCGAGGGAGCGCAGGGCCTTCTGGAGCGCCTCGGTGAAGTTTCTCCCGATGGCCATCGCTTCACCCACCGACTTCATGGTGGTGGTCAGGGTGGGGTCAGCCGCCGGGAACTTCTCGAAGGCAAACCGGGGCACCTTGACCACCACGTAGTCCAGGGTAGGTTCGAACGACGCCGGGGTCTTCTGGGTGATGTCGTTTGGGATCTCGTCGAGGGTGTAGCCGAGGGAGAGCTTGGTGGCGATCTTCGCGATCGCGAACCCGGTGGCCTTGGACGCCAGGGCTGAGGACCGGGAGACCCGCGGGTTCATCTCGATGACGACGATGCGTCCGGTGTCGGGCTCGATGGCGAACTGGATGTTGCAGCCGCCGGTGTCGACGCCCACCTCGCGGATGATGGCGATCGAGATGTCCCGCAGGCGCTGGTATTCGCGGTCGGTGAGGGTCATCGCCGGGGCGACGGTGATCGAGTCGCCGGTGTGCACGCCCACGGGGTCGAGGTTCTCGATGGAGCAGACGACCACCACATTGTCGTTCCTGTCCCGCATCATCTCGAGTTCGTACTCTTTCCAGCCGAGAATGCTTTCTTCGAGGAGCACCTCGGTGGTGGGGCTGTACTGCAGGCCCTGACCCACGATCCGGCGCAGATCCTTCTCGCTGTATGCCAGCCCCGACCCCAGGCCACCCATGGTGAAGGAGGGGCGAACTACCATCGGGTATCCGAGGTCCGTGGCGGCGTCCAGTGCTTCGTCAATGGAGTGGATGATCGTGGACCTGGCGGATTCGGCGCCGCAACGGGCTACCACGCCCTTGAACTTCTCGCGGTCCTCCCCCAGTTCGATGGCTGCGATGTTGGCTCCGATCAGTTCCACACCGTACTTGTCGAGCACTCCATTTTTGTCGAGTGCAATGGCCGTGTTGAGGGCGGTCTGTCCGCCCAGGGTCGGCAGGAGCGCGTCGGGGCGTTCCTTCTCGATGATCTTTGCCACCACCTCCGGCGTGATGGGTTCCACATAGGTGGCGTCAGCGAATTCCGGGTCCGTCATGATGGTGGCCGGGTTGGAGTTCACCAGGATGACCCGCAAGCCCTCCTCCTTCAGCACCCGCAACGCCTGCGTCCCCGAATAGTCGAACTCGGCGGCCTGGCCGATGACGATCGGACCGGAGCCAATGACCATGACGCTCTTGAGGTCGGTTCTGCGTGGCATCTAGTGTGTTTCCTTATCGTCGGCGCTGCCTGGCTGGTCATCGGAGCGGGTGTCGGCCATCAACTGGATGAACCGGTCAAACAGGTACGCGGAATCATGGGGGCCCGCGGCAGCCTCCGGGTGGTACTGGACGGAGAAGGCGGGCAGGTCGAGGCAGGCTAGGCCCTCGACGACGTCATCGTTCAGGCTCACATGGCTGACCTCAACCCTGCCGAAGCGTGCCTCAGGAGCCTGGGTGGGACCATCAAGGGGCGCGTCGACGGCGAAACCATGGTTCTGGGAGGTGATTTCCACCTTCCCGGTACGCCGATCCAGCACGGGCTGGTTGATGCCCCGGTGGCCGTACCTGAGCTTGTAAGTGCCGAAGCCGAGCGCGCGGCCCAGGATCTGGTTGCCGAAGCAGATGCCAAAGAACGGGATCCGCGCGTCGAGCACCTCCCTGAGCAGAGCGACCTGCGGGTCGGCGGTTGCCGGATCGCCTGGACCGTTGGACATGAACACGCCGTCGGGCGCTTCCCGCACCACCTCGGCGAAGGTCGACGTGGCGGGAAGCACCACGGTGCGCACCCCCCGCTGGGCGAAGTGCCTGGGGGTCATCGACTTGATTCCCAGGTCCAGGGCGGCGACGGTGAACAGGGGCTCGCCCTCCCAGCCGTTCTCCGACGGTTCAACAACGTACCGGCCCGTCGCGCTGACCTCCTCGGCGAGGCGCGCACCCTTCATGGACTCCTGGCCGGCGACCTGCGCCAGCAGCTCTGCGTCGGAGCCGGTGGCGGCCGGTCCGGAGAAGATGCCTGCCTTCATGGCGCCGCGTTCACGCAGGTGGCGGGTGACTGCCCGGGTGTCAACGCCCTGGATGCCAACGATTCCCTGGTCGTGGAGCTGACCGTCTAGGCTCTGTTCGGATCGCCAGTTGGAGGGGCGGCGGGCCGCGTCCCGCACAATGTAGCCGGCCACCCAAATTCGACGCGACTCGGCATCGGCGGCGTTGACCCCGGTGTTGCCGATGTGGGGGGCCGTCTGCACCACCAGCTGGCGGGCGTAGGACGGGTCGGTGATGGTCTCCTGGTACCCGGTCATCCCGGTGGCGAAGACCGCTTCGCCCAGGGCGGTGCCCTGCGCGCCGTAGCTGCGGCCGCGGAAGGTGCGGCCGTCCTCGAGGATCAGGACTGCGGCGCTCTCTGGGGCGGGCTGGCTGGAATCTGTCACTGTATGTCCTCCGGGGGGTTCTGGGTCCGTGACGGGGTTCGGGGGTCGACTGCGTGTCGGGGGTCGACTGCGTGTCGGGGGTCGGGTGGGGCGAGGTCCGACGCGGCGTGGAGAAGGCCGGTACGGGCGTCGGCGTGGCGGGTCCGGAATCCGGTGTCGACGGCGGTTCCGTTGAGCTCCCAGGTGAAGACCACCAGTCCGTCCTTCTCGACGAATTTGCCGGCCATGCCCCGGTCCAGCCTGACGCTGGTGAGGTCGGTCCGCCTGATAAAGAGGTCCCGCGCTCCGCTGCGGACGATCAGGATCCCTTCCACGTGGACGGTCGCGGTGGCATTGGACTTGACGCCCAGGCCGTGGACGGCGATGCGATCGAGCCAGTCTCCCGCCGTCGTCGTGACGATGTACTGACCGTTCGCGACGTACGACGGTTCGCTGAGGGTGACGGGGGCCTCGGGCGGGGCCGAGATGTCCCGTTGCCGGGAGAGGCGGCCGCGCCAGCCCAAGGCGCCAAGGGTGACGACGACGGCGATGGTGCCCAGTGAGAGGGCGACGGGCGTTAGCCAGTCCATGGTGATTCCTCAGCTGCAGTTGGGTGGGGTGTGTTCAGGCGGCCGTTCAACACCGTGGGGTGGCCCCTGAAAAATGTGGCGTGGACCGCCCCGGGTAGTTCGATGCCAGCAAACGGGCTGTTGCGGCCCATGGTGGCCATTTTATCCGGATCGACCACCCAGCGGGCCTCCGGGTCGACGAGTATGACGTTGGCTGCCTCACCCTCGGCGAGGGGGCGGCCCTGCTGGTCGAGGCCACCGATCGCCGCCGGGGTGCGGGAGGTGACCCGCGCGAAACCTACCCAGTCCATCAGCCCGGTGGAGATCATGGTGTGCTGCACCACCGACAGCGCGGTTTCCAGTCCGGTCATGCCCATCGCCGCCTGCGCCCACTCGCAGTCCTTGTGCTCGGAGGGGTGCGGGGCATGGTCGGTGCCGACGACGTCGATGGTGCCGTCGGCGAGGGCTTCGCGCAGGGCCTGGACGTCTTCGCCGGTGCGCAACGGCGGGTTCACCTTGTAGACCGGGTTGTAGCTACGGACCAGTTCGTCGGTGAGCAGCAGGTGGTGCGGGGTGACCTCGGCGGTGACCCTGATACCCCGAGCCTTGGCCCAGCGGATGATGTCCACCGACCCCGCGGTTGAGACGTGGCAGACGTGCAGCCGGGACTGGACGTGGTGTGCCAGGAGGACGTCCCGGGCGATGATGCTTTCCTCGGCGACGGCGGGCCAGCCGGTGAGTCCGAGCACGGCGGAGACGGCGCCCTCGTTCATTTGCGCGCCCTCGGTTAGCCGGGGTTCCTGGGCGTGCTGGGCGATCACGCCGTCGAACGCCTTGACGTACTCCAGCGCGCGGCGCATCAGGACGGGATCGCTGACGCACACCCCATCGTCGGAAAAAACCCTGACGCCGGCGCGGGAATCGGCCATGGCACCAAGTTCGGCGAGCTGGGTCCCGCCGAGGCCAACTGTGACAGCACCCACGGGCCGGACTTCCACCCAGCCGGCGCGCCGTCCCAGGCTGTAAACCTGTTCCACCACCCCGGCGGTGTCGGCCACGGGGGTGCTGTTGGCCATGGCGTGGACCGCTGTGAACCCGCCCAGTGCTGCGGCTCGGGTCCCGGTTTCGACAGTTTCCGCGTCCTCGCGCCCCGGTTCGCGGAGGTGGGTGTGCAGGTCCACCAGCCCGGGAAGGGCAACGAGGCCGTCGGCGTCAACGACCGTGGCGCCCGCAGCTGAGAGTCCCCGACCGACGCCGGCGATCACCCCGTCGGCGATGAGCAGGTCTGCCCGGTCCCGACCGAGCAGCGCAGCGCCACGAATGAGATAGCGGGCCGGGGCAGGTGCGGTCATCGTGGGTTCTCCTGGGTCAGGGTGGTGGCGGGGCTGGAATGGGGTTCGTCCTCGCCGGAGAGCAGTAGGTAGAGGGCGGCCATCCTCACGGAGACTCCGTTGCGCACCTGGGCAAGAACTGTTGAGCGGGGCGAATCGGCTGCTGCGGCCGAGATCTCGAGGCCACGGTTCATCGGTCCGGGGTGCATGATGACCGTGTGCTTCAGGCCGTGGGCGTCGAGTGCCGCCAGCCGGGCGTCGTCGAACCCCCAGCGCCGTGAATACTCGCGGGTGGAGGGGAAGAAGGCGGCGTTCATCCGTTCGGCCTGAAGCCGCAGCATCATCACCGCGTCCGGGCCTGCGGCCAGCGCCTCGTCGAGGTCGTAAGTGATCCGGCAGGGCCACTGCTCCGCGCCGACCGGGACCAGGGTGGGCGGAGCCACCAGGGTGACCGAGGCACCAAGGGTCTCGAGCAGCCACAGGTTGGAACGGGCTACCCGGGAATGCAGGACGTCGCCGACGAGCGTCACCGCCATCCCCGCCAGGTCGGAGCCCACTGAGGGGACTCCTGAGATCTTCGCCCAATGGCGGCGGAGCGTGAACGCGTCGAGCAGCGCCTGGGTGGGGTGCTCATGCATCCCGTCGCCCGCGTTGATGACCGCCGCGTCGATCCAGCCCGACGTCGCCAGGCGGGCCGGAGCACCTGACGCCCAGTGCCTGATCACCACCGCATCGGCGCTCATCGCCTCGAGGGTCTGTGCCGTATCTTTCAACGATTCGCCCTTGGAGACGGAGGAGCCCTTCACGGCGAAGGTGATGACGTCGGCTGAGAGCCGTTTCGCTGCGGCTTCGAAAGAAATCCGGGTCCTGGTGGAGTCCTCGAAGAAGAGGTTCACCACGGTGCGGCCGCGGAGCGCCGGGAGCTTCTTGATTTCCCGTTCGCCGACCGCCGACATTTCCTCGGCGACGTCGAGGATCCGGATGGCATCCAGGCGGGACAGGTCGCGGGTGGAGAGCAGGTGCCTCACGCGGGGCCCTCGATCACAACGTGGTTGATGGGCTGGCCCGCGACGACGTCGATTTCCGCCAGCTGGACGCGCACTTTCTCGGCTGATGAGGTGGGGAGATTTTTGCCCACATGGTCGGCGCGGATGGGCAGTTCGCGGTGACCGCGGTCCACGAGAACTGCCAGCCGGACTGCCCGCGGGCGGCCGAGGTCCACCAGCGCGTCGAGTGCGGCGCGGATGGTTCGCCCGGAATACAGGACGTCGTCGACCAGAATCACCACTTTGTTGTCGATGCCCGACGGCGGTAGCTGCGTTGGCAGGGGCGGCCGGGTGGGGTGGTGGCGGAGGTCATCACGGAACATTGTCACATCGAGCTGGCCGACGATGGCAGCCGGGTCGAGCTGTGATCCGGTGGCCTGATATTCGGCTGCGACAATTTTGCGGGCCAGGCGCTGGGCGAGCGGATAGCCGCGCCGCGGGATGCCCAGCAGCACCAGATCGGTGGTGCCCTTGTTGGCTTCAAGGATTTCGTGGGCGATGCGGGTGAGCGCTCGGTCAATATCGGCTTCGGCGAGAACGACACGCGACACAACACTCTCGGGCTGAGGTGCAGGCATAGTCATTGAACGCTTCCTCCTTCCCCGCCTCACAGGACGGAATTTAAAGGTTGGTTGCGTTGTCAAAACTATCACAGCGGGTACAAGCCACCCCTGTGACGATCTAGTGTGTGAGCATGAGAACGACGGCAAAGACGACGACGGCGGCGCCACCCCCCTGGGGATCACCACAACCTGTCCCACCGCTGTGGGATCGGAGCGTCCGGAAGGGCCCCGGCGTGATCAATGTGCTCCTCGTGGCCGTGGCGGCCCTGGTCATGGTGGCACTGGCCTGGTTCCTCAGCACCACCCTTGGCGGCGGAGCCCTCATCGTATGCTGCATCCTCGCGCTGATCCCCCTGGCAATCTGTGTGGCGGGACTGCTGTGGATTGACCGCTGGGACCCCGAGCCCCGCGGGGCGCTCTGGTTCGCGTTTCTGTGGGGCGCAGGGATATCGGTGGTCGCGACCCTGGTCCTCGGTAGCTATGTCACAGAGTTGCTGTCGCTGGCGTTGGCGTCGACCCCGTCCGATGTGATTGGCCCGGTGCTGCAGGCACCCCTAGTGGAGGAGATCGCCAAAGGGCTTGGCGTCCTGGTGCTGGTGTTCTCCCGGCGTAGCCACTTCGACGGGCCAGTGGACGGCATTGTCTACGCCGGGATGGTCGGAGCGGGCTTCGCGTTTACCGAGAATATTCTGTACTTCGGGGCCGCAGCACTGGACGGCGGCGGCCTGGGCGGACTAGTTTCGATCTTCGTGATCAGGGGTCTGTTTTCCCCGTTTGCCCATGTGATGTTTACCGCCGCGCTGGGCGTGGTACTGGGGCTGGCGGTTGCCCGCAGCGGCACCCGCCACATTTTCCCGGCCTTCCTGGTGGGGCTGGTGCCGGCTATTGCAGGGCACATGTTGTGGAACGGCGGCCTGCTGGTGCTGTTCACCGACTTTTTCGAGTTCTACTTCCTGATCCAGCTGCCCCTTTTTCTCGCCGCACTGGCAAGCATCGTGGCCCTGCGGCGGGCCGAACGGCGCCTCACCGAAGAGCGTCTCGGCGGCTATGCGGCCGCCGGCTGGTTCACCGCGCAGGAGGTCACCATGCTGGCAACCAGGGGCGGGCGGTCACAGGCGCTTGGCTGGGCACGCCGGTTCGGCCGGCAGCGCAGCATGAAAGCGTTCATCGGGTCCGCCACCCGGCTGGCGTTCACCCGGCAGCGCATCGTCGCCAGCCACGATGTCACGCTCAACACCGCGCGGGAGCAGCAACTGCTGGCTGACGTCACCCGGCTCCGCCACGAACTGTTGACGACGGCAGCGGGCAACGCCAGCCGCTGAGACGGGACCTGGCCTCCACGTCGCCGGCGCAGTCACCGGATCCAGCTCAGCTGCCCCAGGCTGTGACCGCTACCTGCCTGACGATCTTGCCCTCGCTGTCCAGATCGGCGGTGGCCATACACAGGACGTCCGTGCCGTCGTCGTACCGGCAGGCCTCTGTGTAGGCCAGCTGGTTCCCGCTCACCACGGGATTTTCCAACCGGTGCGTCATCTCCCGTGAGCACACATCGCGGAGGTGCTCCGCGATCTGTTCACTGCCCCGGTAGGTGCGCGGTCGCGCCGGTGGGTGGTCGTTGTCCACCTCGGTGAGCTCCGCGTTCTCCGCGTAGAGCGAGGCGAGGAGGGTGGCGTCGCGACCCTCAAGGCCGCGACGGAGCGTATCGACCCCGAATGCAGATTCAGTTTTCATCACATAACTCCCTGCCAGTGATTCCAGTAATAACCAATGTTATTACCGATTTCCGGGCAAGGCTATCGTGATATTCGCGGACCCGGGCGACGAAGGATGAGGCAGGGGTGCTGTTAGGCCAGTAGGGTCGGCTTGAGCTGCTGCAGGCGCCCCAGCAGGCCGTTGACGAAGGCTGGCGATTCGTCGGTGGAGAGCATTTTGGCGAGTTCAACTGCTTCGCTGACGGCGACGCCGTCGGGCACGTCCGCGTTGTAAAGCAACTCCCAGGCACCCACCCGGAGGATCATCCGGTCCACTGCTGGCATCCGGTCGAGGGTCCAGCCCTGCGAGTAGGTGCCGAGGAACTCGTCGATCTGCTCGCCCTGGGTCATGACGCCCTCGATGATGTCCACCGAATAGGGGGCCACCACCGTGTCGGTCTTCTCCCGCCGGGCTTTGAGCGCCTCGAGCGGTGAGACGGAGCGCTGCTCCGCCTCGAAAAGGATGTCCAGTGCCCTGCGGCGGGCTTTACTGCGGGCACTCACTCGTTGACGCGTCCCAAGTAATCGCCGGTTCGGGTGTCGACCTTGACCTTGGTGCCGGTCTCCAGGAACAGCGGGACCTGGATGTCGTAGCCGGTTTCGACGGTGGCTGGCTTGGTGCCACCGGTGGAGCGGTCGCCCTGCAGGCCGGGCTCGGTGTAGGTCACCTCAAGAACCACCGACGGCGGCAGCTCAACGTAGAGGGCCGATCCCTCGTGCATGGCGATCGTGACCATGAGGCTCTCGAGCATGAAGTTCTCGGCCTGGCCGACGGTCTTGCCGGGAACGGTGAGCTGATCGAAATCCGAGGTGTCCATGAAAACGAAGTCTTCTCCGTCTTTGTACAGGTACTGGTAGTCACGGCGGTCCACTGTGGCGGTCTCGATCTTCAACCCGGCGTTGAACGTCTTGTCGACTACCTTGCCCGACAGGATGTTGCGCAGCTTGGTGCGGACAAAGGCACCACCCTTGCCCGGCTTGACGTGCTGGAACTCGAGAACGTTCCACAAGTTGCCTTCGAGCTTGAGCACCGTGCCGTTTTTGATGTCGTTTGTGGTAGCCACAGGGTCTCTTTCGTGTTAACACATCGGCGTCCGGGCAGGAGTATCCGGAGGCCACATGCGGTGAGGTGGGAAAAGTCCAGAGCCCATTCTACCTTGTGTGGTGTGGACTCCGGGTGCGGTGCGGTAATCAGGAGGCAATCTCCTGGTAGGCGGCAAACAGCAGTGAGGTGTCGGGCACCTCGAGCATCCCGGGGCGGGCGACGTCGTCGAGCACCACGAACCGCAGGAGGTCACCGCGTGACTTCTTGTCCCGGCGCATCCCGTCCAGCAGTGCCGCCCACCGGTCCCGGCGATAGGTTACCGGCAGTTCGAGGAGCTCAAGAACGCTGCGGTGGCGGTCGGCTGTCTCGTCGCTGAGCCGGCCGACCATGCGGGAGAGCTCGGCAGCGAAAACCAACCCTACCGACACGGCAGCGCCGTGCCGCCACGAGTAGCGTTCAGCCAGTTCGATCGAATGGCCCAGGGTGTGCCCGTAGTTGAGGAATTCCCGGCGACCCTGATCCCTAAGGTCCTCCGATACGAACTCGGCCTTCACCGCGACGGCGCGTTCGATGAGTTCGCGGACCGTCGCGGAACCGGCGTCGGACACCGCCGCGGGATCAGCCTCGATCAGCTCCAGAATGCGCGGATCGGCGATGAAGCCGCATTTGACCACCTCGGCCATGCCGGTGAGCAGCTCGTTGCGCGGCAGTGTCGCCAGGGCGTCGAGATCCGCCAGGACGGCTGCCGGCGGGTGAAACGCTCCGACCAGGTTTTTGCCCTCGGCCGTGTTGATGCCGGTCTTCCCCCCGACGGCGGCGTCCACCATGCCGAGCAGGCTCGTGGGAAGGTGCACCACCTTGACGCCACGCAGCCAGGTGGCAGCGACGAAGCCGGCCAGGTCGGTGACCGCTCCCCCACCCACCGCGACGACGGCGTCGGACCGGGTGAAGTCGTTCTGCCCCAGAACCTGCCAGCAGAAGGCCGCCACCTGAATGTGCTTGCCCTCTTCGGCGTCGGGAATCTCTGCTGTCACAGCGGTGAACCCGGCGTCGGCCAACTCGGCGCGCACCGTGTCTCCGGTGCTCCTGAGCGCCCGCGGGTGGATTACCAGGACCCGTCGCACCCGCTCGCCCAGGACAGCAGGGAGCCGTTCGAGTAGCCCGTGGCCGATGACCACTTCGTAATTCTCGGCGGCGGTGGTCCCCGTAACTCTGATGGTTGTCGGTTCATTGGTGACTATCGGCTCATTGGCCATGGCTGTCCCCTCCTTTGTTCTGGTTCAGCTGAAGATGTTCGGTGAGCTCGGTGACGAGCTGATCAATGCTCAGGCCCCGGGTGTCGAGCACATGATCGGCCAGGCGCTCGTAGATCGGCCGGCGTTCCCGATCCATCCGGGTCCAGGCTTCGAGCGGGTCGTCCGCCAGGAGTGGCCTGCTCCGGTCGCGGGTAATCCGGCGTCGCACGGTGGCAAGGTCAGCGTCGAGGAAGACGACCCGCGCGCCGGCAAGTAGGATGCGGGTGCCATTGTCGAGGACGGCGCCGCCGCCCAGCGAGACCACCTGGTTGGCGGGGGCGCCCCCGAGCACCTCAGCGACGACGCGTGCCTCAAGCGCTCTGAACGCCGGCTCACCCTGCCGAGCGAAGATCATGCTGATCCGCCCGTGCCGCCGGACGATGAGCTGGTCGGTGTCCACGAAGGTCCAGCCGAGGCGCGCGGCGAGGCTGGCACCGACAGCTGATTTGCCGGTAGCCATCAGTCCGATAAAAACCACCGGCCCGACGGCGGGTGAGGGCATCAGTTCCCGGCCGAATTCAGCGATGTTGGGATGGCCGTCAGGTAGGATTCGAGGTTGCGTGAGGTCTCCTGGACCGAGTCCCCGCCAAACTTTTCGGTCACCGCTTCGGCGATCACGAGGGCTACCATCGCCTCAGCGACCACGCCCGCCGCTGGGACGGCACACACGTCGGAGCGCTGGTGGTGGGCGCGGGCCGCGTCCCCGGTGCTGACATCGATGGTGCGCAGTGCCCGTGGGACGGTAGCGATCGGCTTCATGGCGGCGCGCACCCGGAGGGTGTCGCCGATACTCATACCCCCCTCGATACCGCCGGCGCGGTTGCTGGTGCGTTCGATCATGCCCGAGTCGCCGCGCACCATCTCGTCGTGGGCTTTGGACCCTCGCCGCGCCGCGGTGAGGAACCCATCGCCGACCTCGACGCCTTTGATGGCCTGGATGCCCATCAGCGCAGCAGCGAGCCGGGAATCGAGCCGCCGGTCCCAGTGCACGTAACTTCCCAGGCCCGGTGGCAGTCCATAGACCACTACCTCAACCACACCACCGAGGGTTTCGCCCTCCTTGTGGGCGGCATCCACCTCGGACACCATAGCCAGGGAGGTTTCCCGGTCAAAGCAGCGCAACGGATCCTGGTCGAGCGCGAGCACATCGGTGGGGCGGGGCAGCTCCGAGCCTTCGGGAACCGCAACCGAGCCGACGGCCACCGTGTGACTGACGAGGCTGATGCCAAGTGCCGAGAGGAACCGTGCGGCTACTTCCCCCAGGGCAACCCGCGCGGCTGTTTCCCGGGCGCTGGCACGTTCGAGGACCGGCCGTGCCTCGTCGAACCCGTACTTCTGCATTCCGGTGAAGTCGGCGTGGCCCGGCCGCGGGCGGGTGAGCGGCGAGTTCCGGGCCAGCGCGGCCAGATCGGAGGGATCCACCGGGTCGGCTGACATAATCTGGTCCCACTTGGGCCATTCGGTGTTGCCCACCTGGACGGCGACAGGTCCGCCCTGGGTGATCCCGTGACGGACGCCTCCGATGATGCTGACCTGGTCCTGCTCGAATTTCATCCGGGCACCCCGACCGTAGCCGAGCCGTCTGCGGGCCAGTGCCGCCTGGATGTCACTGCTCGTGATCTCCACGCCTGCAGGCATTCCTTCAATAATTCCCACCAGTGCCGGTCCGTGGGATTCTCCGGCAGTTAACCAACGCAACATGCTTCCAATCCTGCCACGGTAACTGTACTGTTTCAGCGCGCGGGGGCCCCGACTGCGTCACACATGACTTTTAGGACCGTTGCATCACCGGTGAAAGCGGCTCCCGAGAACAGTCTGACCTGCTCCACCGCCTGGTAGATGAGCATCTCCAGACCCGGAACGATGACACCTCCATGGGAGTGCCAGGCGCTGGCGAGGGAACTCGGCCAGGGAACGTAGGCGGCGTCGAGCAGTACCGGCGGCATCGTCGCCGGTGCCTGGGGTGTACTGAGGAGTTTTCCGGCGAGGTCGTCGGCTCCGTGCGGGGGGAGCGTCGAGATGACGACGTCGGCGTTCCGGACGCTGTGGAGTGCACCGCTCCATTCGCGGAGCTCGACGCTGAGGTTCAGGGTCCGCCCCAGGGCTTGCAGGGGGGCGGCCCGTTCCAGTGAGCGGACGACGACAGTGGTCTGGCCCGCGCCAAGTTGCTGCAGTGCCGCCAGCGACGCTGCAGCAGTTCCCCCGCCGCCCAGGATGACCGCCGAGCGGGGCGGGTGGACTACTCCGCCGTACCTGAGGGCGCCGACGATGCCTGCGACGTCGGTGTTGTGGCCGGTCAGCACACGCTCCGGGCCGGCGCCGTCGGCTGTCACGGTGTTCAGGACGTTGAGCACCGTGGCTGGTCCGCTCAACCGGTCCACGAGGGGAACCATTGCCGCCTTGTGCGGCATGGTGACCGACAGGCCGCACCAGAGCTCGTCGGCGCGGAACTGATCGACGAATGACGCCAGGTCCGGCGGCAGCACCTCGATGGCGTCGTAGCTGCAGTCGAAGCCCAGGGAGGCGTAGGCTGCGCGGTGCAGAGCGGGTGATCGGGAGTGCCCGATGGGGCTCCCGATCACTGCGGCCCGCCGCTGGCGGGTGCCGTCAGGGGTGCCGGCGGCGGAGTGCGCCGACAGGAGCACCTAGCTGCACCTGCCGGGGTTGTCGGAGCACCAGGCCTGATATTCGGCAACGTAGACAGCATGTTCGGCGAGCGTCTCGGAGAACTTCGTTTCGCCCGTGTCGAGGTCAACCGTGACCCAGTAGTAGAAGGGCACGTCGGCGGGGTTGACCGCCGCAGCGATCGCCTCGGCTCCCGGGGACCCGATCGGTCCGACCGGCAGCCCCGGGTTGGCGAACGTGTTGTACGGGTTGGATTCATCGGCCCGTTCCTCTTCGGTGAAGTCGAAACTCCGCCGGTCCAGGCCATATGTGACAGTCGCGTCGGACTGGATGAGCCCGTTCGTCTCGGTGTTGTCTTCCTGCAACCGGTTCTCGATGGCACCCGACACCGCAGCGTAGTCGGCTTCACCCGCCTCGGCTTCGATGATGCTGCCGATGGTGAGGATGTCGAACTGCTCCGCTGGTTCGGTGACCCCGGCGTCCGCCAGCAGGGCAAACGAGGCATCAACCATGATCTGGATCATCTCGGCCGGCGTCGCGTCGACGTCGAACCTGTACTCCCCGGGGGCGAGGTAGCCCTCAAGGCTCGTTGCGTCGTCGGGCAGACCGAACTGGGCGGGTGCCGCGGCCAGCTCATCGAATTCTTCACGGGGAATGGCTGTCGATTCAGCCAGAATGTCCAGGGTTTCGCCTTGACGAAGGCCCTGCGCGACGGCGGCGTAGTTCACCTGATTCGATTCGACGTCGAGTAGCGCGAGGGCGGCGCCCTCGGAGGACATCTGGTAGCTCAGCTCATACTCGCCGGGCTGCACCTCACGACCGTCTGCCACCTGTTGCAGCGCCGCAACAAATTCAGACCCGTCAGCGACAATGTCTTCCGTTTCGAGGCCCGTGCCGATAGCCAACGGACCGGCACCCTCGGGAACTGTGAAGACCACGCTGCCCTCACCGGGTCCTGCGTAGTCGGTGATGTCGTCAAGACCGAGCAGGTCACGCAGCATGAGGGACACGGCGACAACCACGCCGATGAACGCGAGGACAACCACCAGCATGACCACAGTACGGCGTCGGCGGCGTCGCTGTTTGGCCTTGGAGGGGCGGCGGCTGCGCCCCTGACTGGACCGCGGTTCGAAGAACTGCTCCACCGGCTGGACTGCGTCGTCGTGAGGACCGTCCGCCACGTCGTCGTGCTGACCATCGTCGGCGTGACGACCAGGTTCGCTGTCGGCGGCCGGGAACTGGGGGTGGTGATGGCTCACAGTTCCAGGTTCCTTTCGCGGCTGTTCTCCGTAATGTCTGGCTCCTTGGTAAGGGTCAGCGGATCCCCTGGTGAGGAGGTCCGCTGTCGTGCTGCGACGGGATCCCCCACATCCCGCAGCTGTGACCGTTGCATGTCGATGGCGTGCTGGAGGATTTCCACAGCTGCCACCTGATCTACCACCTTACGATGGTTGCGGGTATTCAAGCCAGCTTGACGCAAAGACCTGTGCGCTGACACTGTGCTCAGCCGCTCGTCGATGAGCCGGACGCTGACGGGTAGACCGGCCCGTTCAATGGCATTCGCGAGCTCCAGCGCATACCCCCGCGCCATCTCGGTCGACGCCGACTCGGTTCCGCTGAGGTTCCGTGGCAGACCGACAAAAACCTGGACCGCTGCGCGCTCGGTAATCTCCCGGACCAGGATATTGAGGTCAGACTTCTTCTTCAGGTCCCGTTTCATGGTCCGCACCGGGGTGGCGATCAGGGATCCGCTGTCGCTGCTGGCCACCCCCACCCTGACCATTCCGACGTCGACGCCAAGCTTGACGCCGCGGGGGTAGCCTTCGGTGGGAGTGCCTGGGTGGTCGGTCATTGACGCCTCGGATACCGGTCAGCGGGACGCGACAGCGGCCCGGATGGCCGTCAGGGCGGCGCCCACCTGGGTGGGATCGGAACCGCCGCCCTGGGCGACGTCGTCCTTGCCGCCGCCGCCGCCGCCGAGAATCCCAGCGGCCACCCGCACCAGGGCGCCGGCCTTCACTCCGGCCGCGCGGGCTTCCTCATTGGTCGCCACCAGCACCATGGGCCGGGCGTTGCTTACCCCGGCGGTTGCCACCACAGCGGCACCCGATCCGAGCCGGTTCCTCAGATCCAGTGCCAGGGTCCGCAGGTCATCGGCACCGCCGATTGTTCCGGCGTCGTGGGCGAGGAGGCGGACACCGTCGACGTCGACGGTGCTGCCCGTAAGCGCGGCAGCCGAGGCGCTCAGGGCCTCCTTGCGGAGCCGCTCGAGTTCCTTTTCGGCGGCCTTGAGCCTGGCCAGGGTGGCTGCCACGCGTTCCGGGAGCTGCACTGACGGCACCCTGAGCAGATCGGACAGCTCGGTGACCAGTGCGCGCTCGGCCGCAAGATGACGGAACGCATCCATGCCGACCAGGGCCTCGACCCGGCGGTTGCCTGAGCCCACCGACTGTTCGCCGAGCAGGGTGAGGGAACCGATCAGCGACGTCGACCCGACGTGGGTGCCGCCGCAGAGTTCGCGTGACCAGTCGCCGTCGATCTCGACCACCCTGACGGTGTCGCCGTAGGCTTCACCGAACAGGGCCGTCGCGCCGAGGGCTTTCGCCTCGTCGAGCTTCATCAACCTGGTTTCCACCGTGTGGTTGTTGCGGATGGCGATATTGGAGACCTCTTCGATCTCCGATCTGGCGCCCGCGCTGATGCCCTCGCCCCAGGAAAAGTCGAACCGCAGGTAGCCGGCCTTATTGAAGGAGCCGCGCTGCAGCGCCTCGGGGCCGAGGATCTGATGCAGTGCGGCATGCACAATGTGGGTACCCGAGTGGGCCTGCTCCCCCGCGTGGCGACGCTGCCGGTCCACAGCTGCCACGACCGGAGCGCCAACCGACAGCTCGCCCTCCCTGACGACGGCGCGGTGGACGCTCAACCCTTTGACGGGGCGCTGGACATCAAGCACCTCGACGACGAAACCGTTGCCGGTGATCAGTCCGACGTCGGCGGCCTGGCCACCGGCTTCCGCGTAGAACGGCGTCTGGTCGAGGAGGAGGTCGATTTCTTCGCCCTGGGAGGCTACGGGCACGGCCACGCCGCCACTCACTATCGCCACGACGAGCGACTCGGTCGTGAGCTCGTCATACCCGGTGAAGACGGTCTGGCCGCCGGCCAGCAGCTCAGTGAAGACCGAAAGGTCGGCCTGACCGGCTTTCTTGCCGCGGGCGTCGGCCTGCGCACGCTGACGCTGTTCGAGCATCAGTGTCCGGAACCCGCCGGCGTCGACGGCCAGACCCGCTTCGGCAGCCATTTCGAGGGTCAGATCGATGGGGAACCCGAACGTGTCGTGCAGGGCGAATGCGTCCTCGCCGGACAGGGGGCGGCCGGCAGCCTTGGATTCCTGGACCGCTCCCTCCAGGCGCGCGGTGCCCGAGGCGATGGTGCGCAGGAACGCGCGCTCCTCGGCGTAGGCGATCCGGCTGATCCGCTCGAAGTCTTTCTCCACCTCCGGGTAGGTGCCCTTCATGGCATCCCGGGACGCTGGCAGCAGCTCGGGCAGGCAGGCGCGTTCGACGCCGAGCAGGCGCATGGCGCGCACGGCGCGGCGGATGAGACGGCGCAGCACGTATCCGCGGCCCTCGTTGGAGGGGGTGACGCCGTCGGCGATGAGCATCAGTGCTGACCGGATGTGGTCGGCGACGACCCGCATGCGGACATCGTCGGTGTGGTGCGGGTCGGTGTCCGATTCGGCGCTCGTATAGGCCTTGCCCGACAGCTCGGCGGCACGATCGAGGACCGGACGGACCTGGTCGGTTTCATACATGTTTTCGACACCCTGCAGGACCAGGGCGAGACGCTCCAGGCCCAGGCCGGTATCAATGTTCTTTGCTGGCAGCTCACCGGCGATATCGAAGTCTTCCTTGCTGCGAACCGCGGACAGCTGGTACTGCATGAAGACCAGGTTCCAGATTTCAATGTATCGGGGCGAGTCGGTCTCGGGTCCGCCAGCAATGCCGTACTCGGGTCCCCGGTCGTAGAAGATTTCCGAGCAGGGCCCGCCGGGGCCGGGCTGGCCGGTACTCCAGTAGTTCTCGGCTTCGCCAAGCTTCTGGATCCGCTCGGCCGGAACGCCCACCTGGTCGCGCCAGATGGCGAGGGCTTCGTCGTCGTCCTTATAGACGGTGACCCAGAGGCGGTCGGGGTCAAGCCCGAAACCGCCGTCGTCGAGGGACGAGGTCAGGAGTTCCCACGCCATCGGAATGGCGCCTTCCTTGAAGTAGTCACCGAAGGAAAAGTTGCCGCACATCTGGAAGAACGTGCCGTGGCGGGCCGTTTTGCCGACCTCCTCAATGTCTCCGGTCCTGATGCATTTCTGGATGCTGGTGGCTCGGTCAAACGGCGCCTTCTCGCGGGCCGTCAGATACGGGATGAAAGGAACCATGCCGGCGATGTTGAACAACAGGGACGGGTCGGTCGACACCAGGGACGCCGACGGCACAACCGTGTGCCCCTTGCCTTCGAAATAGGCGAGCCAGCGGCGTGCGATCTCATGGGATTTCATGGAAGCTATCAGTCCTTACGATCTGTTCAGTGAGGGATCCCGTGGATAGCGTCTCACTGGATCCGCAGTGCAGGGCCGGCTGAGGAGCCAGCGGACGGGTTACTGGCTGACCCGGTCGGGACGGGTGGCGGCTGGGTCGATACCGAGGGCCGCGCGGAGGTCCGACTCGCGCTCCTGCATTCCGGAGCGCAGGGTGTCGGCGAAATGGGCGATACCGTCCGTGACCTCGCCCATCGCTCGGTTCAGCCCGGCTGGTCCGTAGCTGTCGGCAACCGAAGACAGCTTGCGCACGGCGATTACACCGATAGCGACACCAGCGCCCATCCAGATAACTCGCATAATCATTGTATTTTTCATGGCTTCCTCAACGGCTGCGACGGCGGGGGGCGGGCCTGCTTCGACCGGCCAGGGCGGTACGAACCCCATAGGAGAACGCCGCCACCTTGATCAGCGGCGCACCGACGGTGGCGGCGACCAGTGAGGACAGGGCGGAGAGGTTGGCTGTCGCGTCGGAGACGTTGGACGTGATTCCATCAACATTCTTCAGCTGCTGATGCGTGGTGGTAACAGTGCTCGTCACCTCTTCGATCAGGGGCGTGGCCTCGTTGCTGAGGCTCCTGATGCTTGTCCGCAGTTCGTCAAAAACCTTACCGAGCTTCCACACCGGCACAGCGAGCAGTGCTACCAGCACCGCAAACACACCGGCTGCGATGAGGCCGGCGATATCTCCACCAGACATGGATCGTGTCTCCTTTTGAATCAGGTAGGCCGCCTGGGCCTCGATAGCTCGGCGGCGATAACTTACCTCTGTACCTTACCTACTCAAAGGCCCGCGGCGTATGCCGCGGGCCTTTGAACAGGGTCCATGCTGAAATAGCTCAGGAATCAGCGTGCGTAGTACTCCACCACGAGCTGCTCTTCACAGGTCACGGGGACCTCGGAGCGCTTGGGCCGGCGCACCAGGCGAGCCTGAAGCTTGTCCAGCTGAACCTCGAGGTAGCCGGGAACTGCTGGCAACACGTCGCGGTGCGCGCCTGCGGCGGCAACCTGCAGCGGGTCGAGGACCTCACTGCGAGGGTGAACGTGAATGAGCTGTCCTTCGGCGACGCGGTAGGACGGACGGTCAACGCGTGAACCGTCAACCATGATGTGACGGTGAACAACCAGCTGACGGGCCTGCGCGCTAGTGCGGGCGAAGCCGGCGCGGAGCACCAGAGCATCGAGACGCATTTCGAGCAGTTCAATCAGGTTCTCACCAGTCAGGCCCTTGGTGCGGCGTGCTTCTTCGAAGACCCGGGTCATCTGGGCTTCGCGGATGCCGTACTGGGCGCGCAGACGCTGTTTTTCGCGCAACCGTACAGCGTAGTCACTGTCCTGCTTGCGGCGGGCGCGTCCGTGCTGGCCGGGCGCGTAGGGCCGACGTTCCAGATACTTTTCAGCCTTTGGGGTCAAAGCGATGCCGAGGGCTCGCGAAATGCGAACCTTACGGCGGGCACGTGTGTTGTTAGCCACGAATACCTTCCATTATTTTTGCGGCAAAGCAGCTCTCCCATTCAGCCGGTCTGACCCAGCTGAACGGTAGGCACTTTCAGTGTCGCTGGCCTCCACTTGCGGAGAGCCGGGAGTAGCCGCTTCCCGGTACTACAGTTCGCCCGCACACAGACCACACCGAAGGGAGACCGCCGAAGCGGATATCCAGTAGATGATGGGCGCGCTCAACGCGACTTGCCAGTCAACCAACAATCCTAGCAGTGCCAGACGGGCACTGGAGAATCACTTCCCCCTGATGATCCGCCGGAGCCGCGCCAGCCGCGAACCGATGTCCCGTTCAGCACCCCGGTCGGTGGGCAAGTAGTAGTCGTGCCCTGCCAGATCGTCGGGGGCGTACTGCTGGGCGGCGATGCCGTGGGGCTCATCGTGCGAATACACGTAGCCGCTGCCGTGGCCCAGTTGCTTCGCTCCCGGATAGTGGGCGTCCCGTAAATGTTGTGGGATGCCCTGGCCTCGGCCCGCCCTCACATCGGCGACAGCTGCGTTGATTCCGTTATAGGAGGCGTTGGACTTGGGTGCGGTGGCGATGTGCACCACCGCCTCGGCCAGGATGATCCGGCCCTCGGGCATACCGATCAGCGCCACTGCCTGGGCGGCAGCAACAGCCGTCTGCAGCGCCGTCGGGTCAGCCATACCAACATCCTCGGCCGCCGAAATCATGAGCCGCCGAGCCACGAACCGGGGGTCCTCCCCCGCCTCGAGCATCTTCGCCAGATAGTGGAGCGCAGCGTCGACGTCGGACCCCCGCAAGGACTTGATGAACGCACTGGCGACGTCGTAATGCTGGTCTCCGGCGCGGTCATACCGCAGCGCAGCCACGTCGACTGCCTTCTCGGCGTGCTCAAGCTCCACCACTACCGGTGCGCTCGGATCGGCGGAGGCCGAATGGGCAACTCCTGCGGCCGCTTCCAACGCCGTCAGACCACGGCGGGCATCCCCGGCGGCGAGCCTGACCAGGTGCTCCATCGCGCCGTCGCTGATCCGCACCGACCCGTCGAGGCCCCGCGGATCCTCGGCTGCCCGGGCTAGGAGGTTCGCGATGTCAACCTCGGTGAGGGGTTTCAGGGTCTGCAAAAGCGACCTGGACAACAGCGGCGACACCACCGAAAACGAAGGGTTCTCGGTGGTCGCCGCGATCAGGACCACCCACCGGTTCTCAACCCCAGGCAGCAATGCGTCTTGCTGCGCTTTGTTGAACCGGTGGATCTCGTCGAGGAACAGCACTGTGGTGGTGCGGTGCAGGTCGCGGGCGGTCAGCGCCTCGTCCATGACCCGGCGAACGTCCTTCACACCCGCGGTGATCGCCGAGAGTTCAACGAAGGTTCTGCCGCGACCCCGCGCAATGACATGGGCGAGGGTGGTCTTTCCCGTTCCCGGGGGTCCCCACAGGATGACTGACGACGGTCCGGCCGGCCCCGTGCGGTCGGCGTCGCCGGCCAGGCTGCGCAGCGGTGAACCCGGGCCGAGTAGATGCTGCTGACCGACCACTTCGTCGATGGAGCGCGGTCTCATTCTGACGGCGAGCGGGCTCCGGTGGCGTTCAGCACTGCTGGCGCTGCGGGTGGGCGCGGCGTCGTCGTCCTCGTCGTCAGCTCCGTAGGCGGCACTGAATAGATCATTCACACAGCCAAGGCTACTGTGAAGCACTGACGGCAGGAGCATCGGCGGCCGCACTACAGCGGGGGTGCACGCCATCGGCGTGGAGAGGGAGTAGTCATGGGATCACCGCGCCACGTGTTGGTGCCGCCCGAACGGCTGCCCGGCTGGGTGGACCGGTTCGTCGCCGGGAACGGCGGGTTGGCGTGCACGGCTGAGCTTGATGCGGAGGTCCGCTCGCGCGGCGGGCTGATGCTGCGCGGGACCAACGGGTGCGTAGCCCTCCTGGAACCGCCCGGGGAAGCTGCTGCCGGCTCCGGCCCCGACAGCACGACCGTCGATGACCTGATTGCCTTGGCCACCAGTCAGCGCCTCGTCGGGCTGGTGCTGGTGCGGCGGGGCGGTTACGCGGTGGGCGTTGCCGAGAATGGCAGGTTGATCGCGTCGAAGACCGGCACCAAATATGTGCAGTCCCGGACCGCTGCCGGTGGCTGGTCACAGCAGCGGTTCGCGCGGCGTCGGGCGAACCAGGCGTCAGGGCTGGCCGACGCGGCGGCGACGCACACGGCACGGCTGTTCGGGGAGCATCGTCCGGGTTTGCTGCAGTTGGGCGGCGACCGGCCGCTGTCCGCCGAGACCCTGGCAAACCCCCTGCTGCGCAGCTATCATTCCCTGCCGCAGCTGAAGTTTCTCGTGGTGCCCGATCCGCGGCTCGACATCCTGCAGCAGGCGGCAATCGATGCCCGCTCGATCAGGATCACCATTATTGATGCCTGACCTCCCACAGACGCAGGGCGGTCTCCCTTGGCCCGGTTCCGACTGGCCTTGATTCTGTGCGGCCCTGTTCCGTGCGGCGAGGAACTATCGGCGCTCGTCTGCAGCGCGCTTTTCTGCGGCGCGCTGCGCCGCAGCGCGGAGACTCACGACGGCGGCGTCGGGATCTGCTGCGCCGTAGACGGCCGACCCTGCAACGAAGACAGTGGCCCCGGCGTCGGCGGCGCGCAGGATGGTGTCCTCGGTGATCCCGCCGTCGACCTGGATGGCAACCGCGAGGCCGCTTCCTTGGACCGCGTCGGCGGCCCGGCGGATCTTGGGCAGCATGACGTCGAGGAACGGCTGTCCGCCGAATCCTGGTTCGACGGTCATGATGAGCAGGAGGTCCAGTTCACCCAGCAGGTCCAGGTACGGTTCAACCGGCGTTGCCGGGCGCAGCGCCAGCCCTGCTTTCGAGCCGATGCTGCGGAGTTCACGGGCCAGCCGGATCGGCGCGGCGGCAGCCTCGGCGTGGAAGGTCACCGAGGCGGCACCCACCTCGGCGTAACCGGGGGCCCACCGGTCGGCGTCGTCAATCATCAGGTGGACGTCCAGCGGGAGAGCACTGACCTCCTGGATCCGTTTGACGACCGGCAGGCCCAGCGTGAGGTTGGGAACAAAGCTGTTGTCCATCACATCCACGTGCACCGCATCGGCCGAGGCGATACGTGCCAGCTCAGTCTGGAGGTTCGCGAAGTCGGCGGACAGGATGCTTGGGTTGATGCAGCAGGCGGTCATGGCGCTCCTTCGGCGGGGGTCAGTGTTTTTAAGCGGTGCGACGGATCAATGCGAGATACATGGCGTCGGTGCCATGAATGTGAGGCCACAACTGGGCTGTGGACCCGTGACCGGCCGCTAGCGCACCGGTGAGGCTGACGCCGTCGAGCGCCGCCCCGGCGTCGATGAGTTCGACGTCGTCGCGGCGGCGCAGGCAGTCCTGAATCACCGCTGAGGTCTCGGCCGGGTGGGGTGAACAGGTGACATAGGCCACCACCCCGCCGGGTCGGACGGCCCGAAGGGCCGCGGCGAGGAGTTCACGCTGCAGTGTCCCGAGGGCAGCAATGTCGGAGGGCTTCCGTCGCCAGCGGGCTTCCGGCCGACGGCGGAGCGCACCAAGTCCGGTGCAGGGGGCGTCGACGAGGACCCGGTCGAAGGTGTCGGGAAGCTCGTCAGCGACGGTCCGACCATCGCCGACGCGCACGGTCCAGACTGCGGGATCGAGCGGCCGGAGGGCCTGCCGCACCAGTTGGGCGCGGTGCTCGGCCGGTTCGTTGGCCACCAGGGTGTGGCCGCGCTGCTGAGCGAGGGCACCGAGCAGGGCTGATTTCCCCCCCGGGCCTGCGCACAGGTCGAGCCATTGCTCGGACTTGCGCCCGGTCTCGACGGCGCCGTTCAGTTCCACGGCGGCCAGGGCTCGGGCGACCAGCTGGGACCCGGCATCCTGCACCCGGGTGGTGCCGACCCGGATGCTTTCCAGTCGGCCCACGTCACCGGCGGAGAACAAGGCTGACCCTTCGGCGAGTTCACCGGGTTCGGCTCCCGCTTCGATGGCCTCATCGAGGGACCCCAGTCCGGGGAGGGCCAGCAGGTTGACCACCGGTGCAGCATTGTTGGCGGCCAGCAGGGTCTCGATCTCCGAGACGTCGCGGCCGTGGTCCACGAGAGCCTGGCGGAGGGCGCGGACAATCCACTCGGGGTGGCTGTGCGTGAGTGAGCTGATTTTGGTGGCGTCGGTCAGGCCGGTCGTAAGTTCAGCAATCCATTGGTCAAGGGTCTTCGCTGAGACCCGGCGCAGGACCGCGTTGATGAGGGCCGACGGTCCGGCGCCAATCACCGCGCGGGCCAGGCCCACCGTCTGGTCCAGGGCGGCGTGGGCTGGTACCCGCATCGCGAGCAGCTGATGAGTGCCGATCCGCAGGGCGTCGAGGATCGCCGGGTCAAGCTTCTCCAGGGGTCGATCGACGCAGGTCGCCAGCACCGCGTCATACGTGCCCTGCCCGCGCAGCGCCCCGTAAGCCAACTCGGTGGCGAACCCGGCGTCACGTTTGTCAAGGCGATGCTTCCTGATGCTGACGGGCAGCACGAGGTTGGCGTAGGCGTCATCGGCAGCGACAGCGCGCAACACTTCGAACGCCACCAGCCTCGCCGGGTCGGCACGCCGGGTCCGCTCCGAGGGCGCAGCGGTGGAGAACCCACGCGGTTCTGGCCGGTTGCGCTCACGGCCGGCAGCGTTACGACGCCGTTCCGGTCCGCCGGTGCTGCCTTGTCCCTGTTGGTTGTTCACGAGAAAACCAGCTCTCCTTGTTGGAGGGCGCCGCGCGCCCAATCCTGTGCACGCATTGGCTTTTTCCCGGCGGGCTGGACATCGCCGAGGACGACGGCGGTCGAGCCTGTACCCACCAGCACTGAAGTCCCGTCGAGTGTGACTTCGCCCGGCGCCAGGTCCGGGACTACGTCCGACGCCGGCGCGGAGTCCGATACTGACCGGGTTGCTAGTGAGACCGGACCGACCTTCACCCGCTGGTCACCGAGCCGGGTCCAGGCGCCCGGTTCGGGCGTCACCCCGTTGATCCTGCGCCGGACGGTAAGGGCCGGCTGGGACCAGTCCACCCGTGCGTCGTCGATCATCAGCTTCGGAGCCAGACTGACGGCCCCCTGCTGGGGAACCGCCTCGGCCCGGCCCGCGGCGACAGCGGACAGGGTCTGTACCAGAAGGACAGCCCCGCTGTGGGACAACCGGTCCAGCAGCTCGCCGCTGGTGTCGCTGGGCCGCACGGCTTCGGTCATGGTCCCGTAGACCGGCCCGGTATCAAGGCCCACCTCAAGGCGGAAGGTGGATGCGCCAGTGAGTTCGTCCCCGGCGATCACCGCGTGCTGCACCGGAGCCGCACCGCGCCAGGCCGGCAGCAGCGAGAAGTGAAGGTTGATCCAGCCGTGCACCGGGAGGTCGAGGGCACCTGACGGAACCAGCCCGCCATACGCGACAATCGCCGCCACGTCGACGCCGAGTGCGGCGATCTGTTCAATGATGGGGCCGTCGATGCGGTTGGCGCGAAGAACCTGAAGGTCCAGTTCCGCGGCCCGGGCGGCCACCGGGCTGGGCGTCATGACCCGTTTCCGCCCGAGTGGTGCGTCTTCGCGGGTCAGCACAGCGACGACGTCGAACCCTGCCTGGACCAGCGCGTCGAGGGACGGCACCGCGACGGTCGGGGTGCCGGCGAAGATCACCCTCATGGCTGCCTGGTTCCGTGGCCGGTTGGCCGTCCGGTTGGCTGTCCGGCGGCCTGCGCCGTGGCAGATCCGAATCCAAAACTGGAGCCGATGGACTGCGCCCGTTCCCGTGCCGTTCGGTCTGCGACGGCCGAGTAGGTGGAGCTTCGGATGGCGCGCATGGCAGCTTTCCGGTGCTCCCCCACCAGCCGTTGAATGTAAAGCGAGCCGTTGAGGTGGTCGGTTTCGTGCTGGAAGCACCGGGCCAGCATACCCGTCGCTTCGTACTCGACCGCCTGTCCATCGACGTCCAACCCGGTCACCCTGGCCCAGTTGGCCCGCTCCACCGGGTAGCCGAGCCCGGGGATGGACAGGCAACCTTCTGTGTCGTCGGGTGCCACCTCGGCGCCCACGTTGAGGAGTGGGTTCACTACATACCCCGAGGCGTTGCCGATCCTGAAGGTGAACACCCGCAAACTGATCCCCACCTGGGGGGCAGCAAGACCGGCGCCCTGCACATCGTCCATCGTTTCCGTCATGTCAGCGACCAGCCTGGCGAGATCGGGGCCGAACCCGGTGACCTCTGCAGCAGGGGTTCTCAGTACCGGGTCGCCGATGATCCGAATGCTCAAGACGGCCATGCTTTACGTGGTCCTAACGTTTGTGGAGGCTTCATATATGGAGACTTCATGTGGGAACTTTGCTGCGAAAACTTCACCGGGTGTTGACGGTTCACTACTGCCGATTGTTCACCGGCTGATAACTTCCGGGGCTCACTGCCATTCTAGGCGGGAACCAGGAGGCTCCTGAGCTGGCCAGTGGTTTGCCCGGCTGTCAGCCCGCGGCCGGCACCGGTGGTGGGCCAATGGGGAGCAGCGCGCGCCCGGCGGCCGCGGCGTCAAGCCCAGCCTCCCACGACCGTCTCAGCGCGCAGAACCGGAACCAGTGCTCTTTCAGGACGTCGGGGTTGGCCCGCATGGCCCGCACTTCAGTCTTCCCGATCGCCACTCCCAACAGGATCAGTTCGTGGTCGTACTTCCACGGCTCCCAGGACCCCGCTTCGCCGTCGATCAGGCTCTCCTGAGCCTTCATTCCGGCGACCAGTTGCATCACCACTTTGTCGTCCAGTGGCTTGACCTGGCCATCACGATCGGTGTTTTTGGTCTTGAAGTCGATCAGGCACATCCGCCCGCCGATCTCGGCGAGCAGATCAAGAGTTCCGGCGTAGCCCACCTCCTGATTCCACACGGTCAGCTCCGCCGCGATGGGCCGCACCTGGTACAGCGTCCACCATTCGTCGAAGCGGGCGGCGAAGGCCTCCTCGCCGTTTTCGACGAGGGCCAGCCGGGCGGCGTCGACGTCGTGAGACTGTTCGAGATCCCGCAGCGCAACCTGCTCGCAGTAGTAGTGCACTCGGGTGCCGCGACCGGCTGCCTCATCCCGGTACCGTTCGGCGGCGACCGAGGCATCCTTGACCACCGTCCGAAGCTGTGACGGATTGCCGAGCGCCGCGGGCACCCGGGGATCATTGGCGACGGCGTTGGCGGCCATATAGCCGATCCACCCATCAAGCGACGTCGTCGCCTGAGAGATGACGGTGGTGATCGACGGAACGATTGGGCGGTCAGAGGTCGATCGGGAGTACATGCGTCCGTGCTCAGTCGAATGAGCCAGCAGCGGTTGAGTCATGCTTCCAGTCTGACACCGGACACCGGACAATCTACATTCGGCCGGTAGCCGACGCTGTCGGACGCGGATTGGACGAACCCCATTTCCTCCTATAGAGTTTTTACTCGTTGGAAAGCGACGAATAACCCCGCAAATCAAGCGATTTACCGTGGGTTATAAGACCTAACCCAACAATGCGGACGTAGCTCAGCTGGCTAGAGCACCACCTTGCCAAGGTGGATGTCGCGGGTTCGAATCCCGTCGTCCGCTCGCAAGTCACTGTAACCGCTGAAGTACATTCGGTGGTCCTGGTTTACCAGGCACGGTGGGGTGGCCGAGAGGCGAGGCAGCGGCCTGCAAAGCCGTATACGCGGGTTCGAATCCCGTCCCCACCTCCAGTACGCGATCTTGCACCCATTTAGATGGGCGATTGGCGCAGCGGTAGCGCGCTTCCCTGACACGGAAGAGGTCACTGGTTCGATCCCAGTATCGCCCACTAGCATTACCCCTAGTCAGAACCTCATTTCGGATAATCTGACTCGCACCGTGCAACACACGTGCAATACAGTTCCGGTGGCAGCCGCGTAAATCGCCCGCCACGACAGGAACAGGTGCCCCATGAACAGCACAATCGCCTACGATCCCACCGCCGCGCAGCTCGCCAACCTGGAGAGTTTGGGAATCAAGACAGTCCAGGATCTAATCAGGTACGCGCTGAAACGGGGAATGAACCCATCCGCCTTACTGGAACAGGATCTTGGAGCGCCAAGCGTGGACTCGATCCCAGAATCAGCAGATCACCCCGTATGGTGCACTGATCCAGAGTGCGAAGGCCCTGGGGATCACTCCGCCTCAATCAAGTCCGGCCTCTTCGGCTCGGAAGGTCAGTCAATCGATGCGGATATCAACATGCGTGACGGCAAGCCGGTAGTCGCTATCTTCGGTCTGGATGACGACTTCGGACGGCCTGTTGAGCACATGAAAGCCGTTGCCCAGTTCCTTACCGCCGTCTGCAACAAGGTTGAGGCCGGATGAGCGCCCCCGCCCCAGTAAATGTATGACCCCTGGCAAGATGTTGAGTCGAACCTGAACCTTGAAGTCGTCTTGACGCTTCTACCAGAGGGCATGGCCGGCTGTACTGACGGCCAGACCATCTACATGGAAGAGCGACTGACGGCACGGGAACAGCGCTGCGTCCTCACGCATGAACTTGTCCACGTGTTCGCGGGGCACACTGGCACCCAGCCGGAAACCGTCGAGGAATCGGTGCGGCAAGAGACGGCGCGGATCCTGATAAGCCATGAGGCGCTGTCTAGTACACTGCGCAGGTCACGGTCGGTAGCCGAGATAGCCGAGGACTTGGACGTAACAGTCCTAGTGCTGAAGGATCGGGCGAAGTTTCTCAGCCCGCTTGAGCAGCATTGCATCGAAAAAACGCAAGACGGTCGAGATAATCTTCGCGCTCTACGGAATCAATAAGAACGTTCGGGCAGGTCAACCGGAACTGTCACCGGCGAGAACTACAGTCAGGTGCCGTGGGAGATAGCAAACGGTACGGCGCTGGGTACGTCGATAAGTGGATTGACGGCTGGGTGATGCGGGAAGAACCCATGATGCTCACCGCCGCCGAACTGGACCTAGACCGCAACCCGTCCCACGACTTCCCAGAGCCGCGCCGCGTCTACGCCTGGATCCGTTACCCATCACGGGCAGTCCAGGTGAAGGCTCATGCCGTTGCTTGGACCCGCACAGCAGTAAAGATACGGTTCACAGAACCCAAGGTACAGACGCAGCGAGAGGGATGGGTATGGACTAATGCGGTAACGCCGGGTAGCCACAAACCGGCCCCACGCCATCCGCTCTAAACTGCGGTCGGGCCGGCGGTAGGTGTACGCTGCGAAGGCAACTCAATCAGACCTACGTGGAGAATCATGAGCATTGATCCTGTTCTATCAGCCTTACTGGCCGGAATCGTTGAGGGCGGAGACGGCGACGGAAGCATCTCGCTCTCCGTTGTCACCCCGGGCGCGATTGTAAGTGGCAGCGCGACCTCAGCAGCCGACTGGCAAACGAGACAGATCCAAGACGCGGATGCTGGCGGGAACGAAAAAGCGGGCGGGATACTTCACCATGTTCATGCGTCGATAAATGAACAGCTCAATTCGACCAAGACCAATCGCGAAGATCGGAACCGCGTCTTCGGCAACTACATCCATTTTGTTGATGCAACGATATTCAGTGGCGGGCAGGCTCTGCGGGCAGGTCACATCAGGATTGCGGCAGATAGCGTATGTGGATGGACTCTCATTTCTTACACAACCACGGGTACCTAACCTGTCACACCCTCCGTATAGCCTGATTGGATGGACCTTACAGCCGGACCCCTTCAAGTAGAACTAATTGGTGCTTGGTGGGAGCAAATCATCCCCGTCGCCGCTCTCCTTATCTCCCTATTTGCTGTCGGGCTTACTTTGGCATTCCGCTACAGTGACCGTCTCCGCCTCAAAGTCGAGACAGCCTGGTCAACCATGCTTGACCACGATATGCGGACCGTCGAGGGCTACGATCGCGTTTCGGTAGAAGTTACAAACATGAGCCGCGCTACCACAACCGAAATCACCCGGCTGACGCTACAAATGAAGGGGCGAAGCGCGTTCGCTTATATGGAACCGGGACCCGGTGATTCGGACCTACCCGCTGTAATCGGGCCGGGACAAAGCGTCTCACTTAGCTATCGAGCAAGGGGCCTCGGGATCTCTTTGAATAACCGGGCGAAAGACTCATCTTGGGTGCGGGCGATGGCAGTCAGCGGCCACAGGGTTGTGCTCGGTAAAAAGGACCGAAAACTTGCTACATCGCTGCGGGAGTACGCAGCTTTGAATCCATACGACGGCAGCTAGCACCCCTAATACCCCCGGGGCCCGGACACCCTTCCCCCTCCCTAGACTTCGCTCCTCTGACATAGCGCAATTCGCACTCATGACATTTTTTCCACACGCCCTCAGAACCCGCAGTGGCCCTCAGTACGTGGAAAAAACATACGGGGGGATATTCTTCGCTATGCCAGAGGAGCGAAGTTTGGGGGCGGGGGCAGGGTGGGTGGCGTGGGGGTCGTAGGGAGTCGTCTCACGCGCACGTGAGAAAGGTTTGGATATCGTACGCACTGTCAGGCCCTATGCCGCTAGTGCCGGCGTAATGGTGCTGGAAGGGTGGTGTGCCCTGTCGTTGGTTGGTGCCTTTTTCGGCGGGTTGCCGTCCTGCTAATGAACACGGCAACCCGCCGAATCTCGGATGCGGTTAGTTGGTGACGAATCCGCGTGTGCGAGGCGAATTGATGCCCGGTGCTACTTGGTCGGCAGTTGGTCCGCTGTGCTTCACAGTGTCTTCAGGGTCGGTTTCGATGGGCATCCATTGCCCTCTGCCGACCTCTTCGTACCGAGTTTCGATTGGCTGGGTCTGGCGATATTCGGTGTAAGTGGCGAGGTCGCAGGCTCGGATGGTCGCACCGAGTTTCACCAGCGCGGCCCACCGTCCGGTCCTACCCTCTGCCTCCCATGCTTCCCATACCCGGCGGCGGTGCAGTTTGCCGGGGTTGACTGTGAGGGCTAGCAGTCCGTCATTGTTGGTGATTCGAGTGCCAGCGAGTTTCGCCGCTGCTGTGAGGGCTGGTATTTGGGCGTCCAGTTCCGCTGCGGTTACCCCTGCCACGGTCCAGGCGTCCCGCTTTTCCTGGGTGGCGTGCAGTAGTTGCTCGGGCGGGGTTTCCGGGTCGAGGATAGTGGCGGCTTCGGTGTACCTGGTTGCGGTTTCGTTGAACCGTTCGGCGAGGGCCTCATAGTTGTCCTCTGCGGTTTTCTCATATTCGCGGACCAATACCGGGTAGACGGCTGCGGATGTCGAGTTGTGGACATCGGCTGTTGTGGTGCTAGGTGCGAGTTCGGCTAGGGCTAGGGCGTGAAGTTCCGCGATCCGATCCGGTGACGCCTTCGCAAGGATTGCGGCAGCGAGCTGCGCCTGTGCGGTGGACTCCCGTCCGGTGTAAGCGTGCCACCTGTCGAGGACCCGCTGGTATTCGGTGGTGACCGTCCCGCCGGCCTCGGTGATGACGGCGATTTGGGAAGTGAAGTCCTGAAGAGTGCTGATGACGTTCATTTAGTTGTGTTCCTTTATTGTCGGTGTGTTCAAGTGCTCAAGGATCATTCCGGTGAGCGTTTGGTCATCGTTCAGCGCGACGGCTGGCGGTGTATCGAGCGTTGGTTCGGTGTGTGGTGTGACGCCGCGTAGGGCGTGGTCAATGAGTTGTTCCACGCTGTGGCAGGTGCAGGTTTCTGGCATTGTGACTCCTTAGATGCTTCGCAGGCGAATGTCGGCTACGTCAACGATTCCGCCCGACACTCTGCCGACAGCAACAGTGAGGTCGCCGGTAAAGTTGGCCGGGATGGTGATTGGCTTGCGGACTTCGACCCAGTTCGGCGACGCGGCGAGGGTGTGATCCTTTGATGCTGTAATGCCGGTTCCGGTGGCGGCAGTTCGGACGACAGCACCAGTAGCCGCACGAACCTGATAGACGAGTTCGCGTGTCCCGCCGAGAAACGCTTCTTTGCGTGAGAAGCCGACAGCCTGAGTGATCGGCGTCCCAGTGGTTGTCGTGGCGTAAGTGATGCCGCTGACAGTGGTTGTCGCCCATGCGACAGTGTTTAGCCAGCCGATAAACGCATCCTTGAAGTACCCGTTGCTCATCAGATTGTGCCGGTAGTCGGATTCCGGGTCAGCCAGCAGCATCCCGGTAGGCGTGAGGACTTCAATCTGCCCGCTGTCCCGAAGTGATGCGACATTCGCGAATACTTCGTCAACCTGGGCGGTCGTCATATTGCCGACCGTGTCAACGTTCGCCGAATGCAACATCAGTTGAACACCCATGCGTGAGTTCACTGCCCCACGGATTACACCGTCAACCCATGCCGGAGTCTGCGCGTCAATTGTCGCGTGCCCAAAACCAATAGGCATGTCAGCCGGTAGTGGACGATACAGCCCGGGAAGGTAGCCACTCACTGCCGCATGGTAGGCGAGTACCAGTTGGCCGGCGTATGTGTTCCAATGCTGCTCAAGTGTTTCGGCAGGCGCGTATCCATCGAACCCGCCAGCAGCAACGCCAGGTGGTGCCCAGCCCTCAACAGTCAAGGCAGGCATACCGGCTTTGAGCTCATCCAGTGCGGTGACGATTTCCTTCAAGATCGGCTCGGGACCGGATGCGCTGATGTGATCCCTGCCGTGGTTCCAGACTTCCCCGCCGTTATCGACGCACCACGCGGAGAGTTGCGCGAAGGTTGACGCGTTGCCGGGGTTAGCGATCTGCGCCGAGTTCGTAGCCTGCGACCATGGCAGGTTGTACTTCTGGAGTAGCGGCAGGATCTTGGTGCCGAAGTTCGTCAGCCCGTGATCGAAGCGGAAGGAAACGGCAGACTTACCACTAGTGCCGATGACACCGCCGCGGCGAGCCTTGAACGCTGAGATGAGCATCGTCCGGTGGGACTGCGCTTCGCCGGCGTGGAGCTTGTCAATCTTGTCCCACTTAGTCCATAGCCCAGTTGAACCCTGCGACCTGTAGAAAATACCGGCGCCCGCGTAACCGACGAAGAGATGCGTCGCTGCTGGAGAATTGGGATTCTCACTACTCCCGACAATCAGCCGACCCGCGATGTCGCCGGGGGCGTTGGTGAAGTTTTGGCCGGTATAGGGAACCGGATACGAACCAGTCTCGGTTAGCGTATTCCAGTCCGTGTTGGCCGCGATGAACGGGCGGGCGAACTTCTTAGCCGCCAGTTCAGCGTCCGTGTAGGCCTTGGAATCTGCTGTGGACTGTCCCTGAGAACGCCCGAGCGCGTCATCGGTAGCGATCTGTATTGCGCGGGTGTCAGCAACTGTTGCTACCTGCTGATCGCCCGCAATGGTTAGCAGGCCCTTGGTGCCAATAGGAATCAAGTTGGGCATTAGATAGCCTCTTTCAAAGTTGGGATATTGGGCGTCGGTTCGGCGGTTCCGTCAGTCCCGTCGGTTACTGGGAGAGGGGTGATGTTCATCCGACGGAAGGCGACGGTAAACTGATGTCGGAAGTAGCCACGCTTAGAGTCACCTTGCCGGGTGGAATGAATCTTGAAAGCTTGGACGAGCATTCTTCCGAACCTTTGAACAGTTAGTGCTTTCCCGAATTTCGACATCAGACCCCACATTTGTGGGTTGTGATAGATCAGTGTTTCGACGAGTCGAGCGGATGAAACGAAGGTCTCCCCTTCCGGCCA
Organism: Arthrobacter glycogeni; assembly: GCF_054510815.1. Classification (NCBI taxonomy): domain Bacteria; kingdom Bacillati; phylum Actinomycetota; class Actinomycetes; order Micrococcales; family Micrococcaceae; genus Arthrobacter; species Arthrobacter glycogeni. The sequence goes on along the minus strand of NZ_JBTNDV010000006.1, from coordinate 145,221 downwards.
TATCCCGTGAATGTCTTTCAGGAGAATTACGGCTGGGGGAAGACTGGTCATTCCGTCTTCCCTATCCATTTCGACTTCTGCAATGTCGCGGATAATCAATTGACGGGCTTTGTCTACCCATTCGTCACCCGCAGCGGATGCAACTCTCATAATTGGGTTCCACCGTTCTTTGATGCGTCCAATGCACCCGTCCGGGAGTGCTGGGCGAACTGCTTTTACGTATTCACGCACTTCATCGGCTGCTGCTGCCAGCCTGGATCCGAGATGTTGCGCGTGCTCTTCGATTTCTTCCCAATCGGACGACTCGACTACCCCTTGCAGGTCAGGCATGAGGAGTACACGGATACACCTGGATTTGGTGTCGTCGGGAAGTGCCGGCGAGTTTCCGGCCATTGCCACGGGTGAGAAAGTCGGCATCTCCGCTACCTCCCAATTCCCTCCCTTACTCGGCACGAGTACCGGGCGAGTTGCGCCTCGCTTGTATCCCGAGTTGAGGACTGCAATTAGTTCCCCTACGCCTTCTTTCTTGGGATCCAGTGACCGGTCTACTTCATCAATGAGAATGGTTCGTATCCCATTGCTGAGCATCCGGGTTAGGAGAGCTGGTGAAGATAGGGACGCCGCTTGAATTGGATTCAGACAAAGCCTGTTCAGATGTTCCAATACAGTTGTTTTGCCCGATCCGGGCATTGTCGAGTCAAGTTGGAGTCTGGGCGTGGAGTAGGTTTCGTAGGCAAGGTGTGTATGGAAGGCCCAGAGGGTGAGTAGGTCTAGGTCGAGGTCTTCCATGACGCTTACGAAGCGTGCCAACCATGCCCGTATCTCGGTCAGTAACTGTCCTGTCGGTTCAACCGACGGACCCCCTTCAGGAACCGACGGGACCGACGAAAGCGACGAACCGACGGGCGAATTGCCCGTGTCTCCCCAGTAATCGGGTGGTGGCTCATCCGTCCACGGCTCAAAATTCGGCAAGTTGCGGTCCTCCTGTCGCTGCTTCAATCCAGGCATTCAGAATGTGACTGTCGTTGCCTTCGACTTCCCAATAAAGATCAGCTCGAAGAAATCCGGCGCTGACTTGAGGCATGTGTTTGCCTACCTTCAATCGGACTAGTGAGCCCGGTGCGAGTTCTTGGATGGCGTCCCGGTTCCGGCGCTCGAACTCGTAGAAGTTGTATCCGTAGTTGCTGGGGTAGGCGGCAAGGTCTAGGTTCAGTACCGCCCGGATCAATTGCCGGTGCCTGTCGTTGGCATTGCGCGGAACATTTCGTCTAGTTCGTTGAGGTCTACCCTGATTTGCCGGGGTCCGACTCGGTAGCCGGTGAGTAGCCCTTGGGCAATGTAGCGGCGGATGGTGCGCGTTGAGAGGTTGGTGTATTCGGCGGACTCGGTGAGAGACACATACCGCGTCGAATGCGATGCGTTTTTCATTTTGGATCCTTAAATGACGAAGGCCGGAACGTTGCCTGTTCCGGCCTGGTGATGGTGTTTATCCGTTAAATGCGAAACCCCTCACGGCGTGCGTAAGGGGTGTTAGGTGGGGTCTAGGTTTTGGGCATAAAAAATGCCCTCATCTCCGACGCGAACTGTCGGGCGATTTGGGCTAGCTTTAGTGGCTTACAGCCTTGCGGCTTGCCGTGAACGACGGACCTGGCACTACTGGCACGTAAATAGAATCATTCTGAGGCGGTGTGCCTGCTGCCAAACGGCAGTCTTTATTGCTGCTCCGAGGGACGAACCCAAAGGGTGGTGTTGAATCTCCCGGCAAGGTACACGGGGTAGTTTTTCCGACACTTACGGCTAAGCAAGACCAACATTACCGGAAGCCGTCGATAACTGCAACGATGTCATTCAATGTCCTGACACAGCGTTACTGGCCACCAACTGCCAGCTCCGACAATCGGGCGGCAATGATCGCATCACGCCCGTCTGCTGCGTGCTGATACCGGAGCGCAGCAGACGATGTTGAGTGACCGAGACGGGCCATAAGTTCGGCCAGTGTTGCGCCCGTAGACGCCGCCAGAACCGCGCCAGTATGCCGGAGGTCATGCCAGCGCAGATCGTCACGGCCAGCGACCTTCCGGGCCTTATAGAACGACTTGTAGAGGGTCGACGGTGCAAGGTGCTCGCCGGTTACAGTCGGAAAGATCAGCCCTTGCCGTCCGGGTGCAGCGAAGTTATCCACATGCGCCTGCACAAGCGGAATAAGATGCGGCGGAATCGAGACATCGCGAACGCCGGCATCAGATTTAGGCTTGCCAACTTCAATGCGCCCATCAACACGCACCACTCCCCTACGGACGTGAATCACACCGCGCTTTATATCGATGTCGGCTCGCCGCAGCTCGGTCAACTCACCGAACCGCAAACCGCACCAGGCCGCTAACAACGTCAGCGCCCGATACTTTTCAGGCATCGCGCTAACCAGGGCTTCAATCTGCGGAAGAGTAGCCGGCTTGATTTTGTGGACCCGCTTTGAGTTCCCTGCGCCGCGAATATGGCAAGGGTTCACCGCAAGCAATTCATCCTCGACGGCGGTCTGCAAGATCGTTCGCAGGAGCCCGTAGGCGTGCGCCCTGTAGGTCGGGGTGTCGTTGCCCATTCCGGCGTACCACGTGCGCACCAGAGGCGCTGTGAGGGCTTTCAATGGGATCGCTTCGAGGGTTGGGTTCAACCGTGTTTCTAGGAGCTTGGAATAGTGCTGACGGGTCCGTGGTGCTAGGTCTCGCTGGGCCAACCATCTCTCCGCGAATGGCCCAAACGTCTCCACGGCCTTTTTCATTGGCTGCGCACCCGTCCATTCCTCATTTTGAATCTGGCGGCGGACGCTGACTAGCCAGCCTTCAGCATCTTCGCGTGTTTCGAAGGTGTGGGGCGCGTTGTGTTTTTGCAGGTCTGGGCCAAGATAGTGGGCTTGATACCGCTTAGAGGGTAGCTTCCTGATTGCTCCGAAACTTCGACGCTGACGTGATGGCATGATGCCCCCTGGTTCGTGCAACTATCGTGCAATAACAGAGTAACCCTATGTCCATTTGTGTCTGAGCGTGTCAGGCGATACTGTTTAGGAACGGTGCAGGTCACAGCGACTTTCACCTACTGCCACCAAGTGATCGCGATACTAAACAAAACTGGTTCGATCCCAGTATCGCCCACTCAAAGCGGTTCCCAGTGATTCTCCGGAATCCACCGGGTACCGCTTTTTCGCGGACGTAGCTCAGCTGGCTAGAGCACCACCTTGCCAAGGTGGATGTCGCGGGTTCGAATCCCGTCGTCCGCTCCACATCCCCAGCACACGGGCTCCGATCGACACAAATGACCGCCAGCACGCGGTCTCACAGGTCATGAGCGTCTATGCCCAGCAACTGTCCGCTGATAGTGGGCACCTGTGCTGCTCCACGGCCGGGAATCCCACTCACCGGCACCCATCATTGGGAATATCTAGACATTCCCAATGACCACGCCCCATGGGTGGGAAACCCTGCACGAGAACGCCACACGGATGTCAGTGCAGCAGCTTCAAGCCGATCACGCAGGCAACAATCCCCAGGACCAACAGCACTTTAACGACTGACGCAGATTCGCCGTCGAACATCATCGCGTAGGCCACGGTCAGGGACGCGCCGATCCCTACCCAGACCGCATAGGCGGTCCCCACGGGAAGGGTTCGCATGGCCCACGCCAGACCGGCCATGCTGAGCGTGACCGCGATACCGAAAATGATGGTGGGGACTAGCCGGGTGAACCCTTCGGACTTCCCCAAGGCCGTAGCCCAGACGGCTTCGAGCACACCCGATACCACTAAAACGATCCATGCCATGACTGTCTCACTCCTGAAACGCCGTCTTGTCGCTGACCGGGTACGGCGCACCTCGTCCGGGTGCCATCTGGCCCTTCAAGGCTGTCACACCCCTGGCCCCGGAGCAATCTCCGGCCCGAATACGCCCATGGCGGATACCCAGCTACAGCACAGGCTTTCTCCTTGGAACTGTCACCCCGGCGTTCTAAGATACTTATCAGTGGGAGCATCAGGTTCCCGGATCGAAAGGAGGTGCCTGTGTCTATATTTGACGGGCTCAAGGGCAAGGCCGGGATGCTGAAGGAAAAGGCAACCGAACTGGTGGGCGAGAACTCTGGAAAGATCAAGGACGGTATCGGTCACGCTGGCAACTTTGTTGACAGCAAGACCGGTGGCAAGTACGCCGACAAGATCGACAAGGTTCAGTCCAAAGCCTCCGAAATGGTCGATAAGACCGACCGCGGGGACACCAACCGGCCAGCTGGCCCCGGGACTCCCCCGGCCGTATAAGACCTGTTGCTCGAGAAGAAAGTGCCGGTCCTGCCGCGAGGCAGCGCCGGCACTTTCTGCGTTCAGGAACAGTGCCTACGGGCTGGTGCGCTCCAGCTCGCTGCCCTGACGCGCCAACGCGGTCAACCGTGATACCGCGCGGTGGTACTTCTTCATGTACCCGCCGGTCATCATTTCTTCGGTGAAGAGCTGGTCGAAGGCGACGCCGCTGGCCAGCACGGGGATATCCTTGTCATAGATCCTGTCGGCGAGGACCACGAAACGGAGTGCGACAGCCTGCTCCGAGATGGTCGCCACGTGGTGCCAGGCGATGAAATCCACCCCGTCGATCAGCTGCCGGTACCGGCTTGGGTGCACGCCGGCGAGATGCTTGACCAGGTCGCTGAAAGAGTCCTCGGCGAGCAACCCGTCGGGGCCGCCCTTGAGGTCGCGAACCCGGTCGTGGAGGCCTGCCTCGGTGAAGGGAACCGGCGCCTCGGGGAGCCCACGGTGGCGGTAGTCCTCACCATCGATCCGGAGCACATCAAACTGGTCGGCGAGCACCTGGATTTCCCGTTGGAAGTCGACGGCGGCGAATCGTCCGTCGCCCAGCGAGCCCGGGAGGGTGTTCGACGTCGCAGCGAGCTTCACTCCCGCGTCGGCGAGTTCGCGCATCAGCCGGGACATCAGGACCGTGTCGCCTGGATCGTCGAGTTCAAACTCATCAATACAGACCAGCGCATACCCGGAGAGGGCGTCGACCGCCCGCCGGAACGACAGGGCGCCCACCAGGTTAGTGTACTCGACGAACGTCCCGAAGGCCTTCTTGCCGGTGGTGGCATGCCAAAGTGACGCCAACAGGTGGGTTTTTCCCACCCCGAAACCGCCGTCCAGGTAGATCCCCGCCCGGGCCCGAGCCTTCTTCGCGCCGAACAGCTTACGCAAGCCCGTCGGTTCCGGCTGGTTGACCATGTCGGCAAACTCGGACAGCGCTTTGACTGCAGCGGCCTGCGACGGCTGACCGGGATCCGGGCGGTAGCTGTCAAAGGAGACGTCGCCGAATCGTGGGGACGGATAGAAGCCCGTCAGAAGTTCGTCGACCGAAACTTTGGGGGTCCGTTGGGAAAGCTGTTCGATAGTTGCCACGGTAAGCAAGAATACGGCACTCCCCCCTGGCCGGGCGCCCTCATGCCGCCCGCCGGTGAGCAATCATGGCGCACTGTGGACGCCCCGGAAAAAATTGTGGGTGCCCGTGGTTAGGCTAGTAGAGACCACACATACATCACGAGGAAGGCCACGGATGTCAGTCGCAGCAGATCCCAATGAGAAATTCGCTCACTATGCCCACCCGGAACGGCTCGTCACCACGGACTGGCTGGCGGAGAATCTTGATACCCCGTCGCTGGTCGTCGTCGAATCCGATGAGGATGTGCTGCTCTACAACACCGGCCACATCCAGGGAGCGGTGAAGGTGGACTGGCACACCGATCTCAATGATGAGGTCACCCGCGATTACGTTGACGGCGCAGCGTTTGCCCGGTTGATGTCAACCAAGGGCATCTCCCGGGACTCGACGGTGGTGATTTACGGCGACAAGAGCAACTGGTGGGCCGCCTACGCGCTCTGGGTGTTCACCCTGTTCGGCCACGAGGACGTCCGGTTGCTCGACGGTGGCCGCGACAAGTGGTTGGCCGAGGGAAGGCCAACCACCACCGAGGTGCCCGCCGCCCAGACCACCGACTACCCGGTAGTGGAACGCAACGACCCTCCCATCCGCGCCTATCTGAGTGACGTCCTGGATCATTTCGGAAAGCCTCTGATCGACGTCCGCTCAGTGGAGGAGTACACCGGTGCACGCACCCATATGCCTGCCTACCCCGAGGAGGGCGCACTCCGGGGGGGCCATATTCCATCGGCCGCGTCGGTGCCGTGGGCCCGCGCCGCCGCCGAGGACGGCACCTTCCGAAGTAGGAGTGAGCTCGACGCCATCTACCGCGACGAGGTTGGCTTGAAGGATGACGACGACGTTGTTGCCTACTGCCGGATCGGGGAACGGTCCAGCCACACCTGGTTTGTCCTGTTCCACCTGCTGGGGTTCACCAAGGTACGCAATTACGACGGGTCCTGGACCGAGTGGGGCAACGCTGTGCGGGTCCCCATCGTCAAAGGTGAAGAGCGCGGCGAGGTTCCGGTATCGTGACCACGCCGCTTCCCAACAAGTTGGAAGAGATTGTCGAGGACTTTCAGGCTCTCGACGAACCCGACCGGCTGCAATTGTTGCTCGAGTTCTCTCAGGGGCTCCCCGAACTCCCACAACACCTTCGGGAGCACCCGGAGTTGCTGCAACAGGTGGTCGAATGCCAGACGCCCCTATTCCTTAACGTCGAGATCGGCGGGGACCCCGAGCGGATTGTGCACCTGCACTTTTCAGCGCCACCGGAGGCGCCCACCACCCGTGGGTTCGCTGGCGTGCTGCTGGAGGGCCTGGACGGGCTGCCTTCCGCTGATATCCTCGCCGTCCCCGACGATGTACCGGATCGGCTGGGGCTCACCCGGGCCATCACCCCGCTGCGCATGCGCGGAATGACCGCGATGCTGGGTCGGATCAAACGGACGGTGCGGGCCGGGCAGCCGGCCTAGCCCGGCTTCCTCGCGCGGTCAGGCCCGGACGCCCGGCCGGGCACGACCGTGAAGGACCGGGGCGAGCCAGGCGGCCACCGTCTGCTCCCACTTCACCGGGTCGACGTTCCACTCCTTGGTGTGCCGGGCCCGGTGAAACCGTTCGAAGGTCACGAAAGCCGGGTTTTTTTCGGCTAGTTCGGCTGATGGACCCACCGGGACGAATTCGTCGTCCTCGCTGTGAATGATCAGGGTCGGGATGGTCAGCTGCTCGGCGCGGGCCACCCAGTCCAGACTCTTCAGGTCGAGCGGCGCCGCCAGCCCGGTGACTTTACGGCCCGCGCGGTTGGTCAAGAGCCATTGGCCCAGCCGGCCGATCGACGCCGGGATGCGGTTGAGCTGCGCGTGATGTGCGAGGACCTCGATCCAGTTGACCACCGGACCATCGAGCACAAGTGCCTTGATCCGCTGGCGGTGCCGGGAAAGGTCGGCGGTCTGGAGGCAGATCGCGCCGCCCATCGACCAGCCGAAAAGCACCACGCCCTCGGCGCCGTGGGCCACTGCGTAGTCAATGGCCGCCTCGACATCGCGCCATTCGGTCATCCCCAGCCCATACCTGCCGTCGGCAGCGTACGGGGCTTCGCCGTCGTTCCGGTACGAGGCCAGCAGGCAGGTCATCCCGAGCGAGCGCGCCAGCCGCACGGCCCGCAGGCCCTCGGTCCGCTGCACTCCCCGGCCATGGACCATCACCGCCCAATCTTTAGATAATCCCTCCGCCCGGATCAGCCAGGCGGGGGCTACTCCCCCCTCGACAGGAATACCCACCTCCTCCTCGGCGAAGCCAAGCGATGACGGCGAAGGGTAGACCGCACCGCTCCACCATCCCCGGGTAGCGCCGGGCAGCCGGCCCGAGTAGACGGCCTCCACCTCGCGCTGAACGGTTCCCTCACGAGGAACGTAGGACCGGATTGCTCCGATCCGGGCGTGCCCGCGGCCGCCGTCGAAGTAGAGGCTGTACGTTCCCTCGACCGTGGTGTCGTCGTTTGCCGGGAGGATGACCTGTTGTCCCGTGCCTGTTCCGATCACCGCAAGAATGTCGAGGTTCTCATCTCTCACGCGTGCCGGTGTGACCACCTGCCGTGCGAAGTGGGCGGCAAGACCTGAGGTGGCGGCAGCGACCGTTGACCCGACGGCACCACCAATCCCGACCCCAAGCATGGTCCATTTGACCCAGGGTGCGGTTTCGGTCGGCGCCGACGACGGGACGCGAAGTTTAGGCATACCCCATTCTTGCCTGACGTTCCACGGATCGTCGACACACAGGGCGGGGTGTCGCGCCGGCCCCATGGTGCCGGTTGCTAGGGCGCGGGCGGCTTGAGCACTAGTCTTGGCTCATGGCCGAGACGATAGTGGTACTGACCGAAGAAAGCCTCAACGACGCTGATGCAAAGAATCTGTCGACCCTTGTCGGTGACGAGCCGGCCACGTTGCTGGTGTTGATCCCTGACGACCGCCACAAGAATGTGCTGGCCGAGTTCTTTCACCATCTGAGCCTCCTGGAATTTTCCGGTGCGTTCCGCGATCTGTCCCAGGGGCAGCCTTCGGCACAGGAGTCACGGGTCAGCGCAGAGGCGGCGCTTGAGGCATCGATGCGGGTGGCTGAGTCCCACGGACTTCCGGCGCGCGGGTTCGTCGCGTCTGGCAACGCCGTCGAAGCCTTGGTGGAGGCAGTCGCCGAACATGACGCCCGCCAGGCTGTCGTTATCACCCGTCCACACGCCGTCGCCGACACGCTGCACACCGACTGGGCTAATCAGGCACAGGACCGGCTGGGAGTGCCTGTGCTGCACCTCTACTCCGGTTCGGGATTTATCGGCGGTTCCTAGGCGTTGAAGAAACCATGAGCACAACAGAACCCAGCGATGTCCCTGTCCAGAAGACCGACGACGAGTGGCGTTCAGAGCTGACAGCTGAGGAATACCGCGTCCTTCGCCAGGCCGGCACGGAACGTCCCTATACCGGCGAGTACTACGAAAACGACACCAAAGGTGTCTACCAGTGTCGCGCGTGCGGCCATGAGCTGTTCACCAGCAACGAGAAGTTCGATTCGCATTGTGGCTGGCCGTCCTTCTGGGCCCCGCTGGCTGAGGACACCGTCCGATACCTGCATGACACGTCCATGGGCATGAAGCGTACCGAGGTCCGGTGCGCGAACTGCGATTCGCACCTGGGCCACCTTTTCGAGGGCGAGGGTTACGGCACCCCCACCGATCAGCGGTTCTGCATCAACTCGGTCTCCATGAAACTGGTCGAACAGGCCTAGGCCGCTGGCGATCGGGAGGTCCAGCACATCTGGGCCTCCCGTCCGGGCAGAGCCCGAGCTGCATAAGAGTTACTTAGGCTTGCAGTCTTTTTCGGTAAGTAAACCTTTTTAGTTGCTACGCTCGCTTCTATGACCTCGACGACCATAGACACCAGCCCCACCGCGGCCGGACCCGCCACGCTTCCTGCCGTCTCGTGCGCTGAGGCGCCCGAGAAGTCACTGGCCTGGCATCAGCTCAAGACCGCGGCCTCGACGTTGCAGGCCCTCCAGGTTAAGGACGGGTCCGTCCCGGAGCCGTCGGACCTCCCCGCCGCAGCTGGGTTGGTCACCGCCATCATTGACGCCATCGAGACCCTGTCGCCGGCCTTCCCTCACGACGCCGCCTACCTCGGCGCCCTGGTCGGGGATTTCCGCGCCTGGCAGGCGACGAGTTTCGGTGTGCCCGACTTCCTCAATTCCCTCCTGCAGTTCCAGCCACAGCAGCACCGGGTCGACGGTCTGCGGCATCTGGTGGTGTTCCCGATGTACACCCAGAACGGAAGCACCAACCGACTGGTCGAAGCAGTCCTAATCGAGGTGCTCTGGCCGGAATTCATCGCCGAACTGGAAGCCGGCGATTACTCCAACAGACTCTTCGTCCCGATCCGGTTCCTCGACTTCACCGCCGGATATGACACCAACTCGGCTGTCCTCTTCCCCGAGACGGTTGCCGTCAGCACCACTCCGCAGTTCACCTGGGGCGCCATCTTCGCCGACCGTGAAGCGGCACGCTTCCGCCGGGTGGTCACCGCCGCAGCCGACATCACCAAACTGGAGCTCCCGGCAGAAGCCGCTGAACTGGTTGCGGACCAGCAGCTCGCCGAGCGCACCTTTGTCATGTGGGACCTCATTCACGACCGCACCCACATGCGCGGGGACCTGCCCTTCGACCCGTTCATGATCAAGCAGCGGATGCCCTACTTCCTGTACTCCCTCGAGGAACTCAGGTGTGACCTGACCGCCTTCCGCGAATCGGTGAAGATTGCCCATAACGAATCAGAGCCGGACGAAACCCGCCGCCACGCCCGGCTGGTGCAGTACGCGGTCATCTTCGACAGGATCTTCCGCTTCTCCATCACCGGCAGCAGGGTCAGGAACTACGACGGGCTGGGGGGTCAGCTCCTGTTCGCATGGCTGCACCAGCACCACGTGCTGCACTGGACCGACAGCCGCCTCAGCATTGACTGGGACGAGGTTCCCGACGTCGTCATTGCCCTCGGTGAGAAGATCGAGGAGCTGTACTGGCGGTCCATCGACCGCCCGAAGACTGCCCACTGGCTTGCCGCCTATGACCTGGTCACCGAAACGGTGACGCCCCACCCTGCGTCGGTGTGGGCTAAAGGTCCCGACGCTCTCGAACTGACCGGCCCGCCCCGCGGGCTGACCGACGCCGTCCTGGACGACGAATTCCCGCTCTCCATGTTCTTTGAGGCCCTTGACCGCAAGATGAAGCAGGTTATCGAGTCGACCGCCGGGATCACCGGAACCGCCGCGTGAACGCCGGTGCCCCCACGCTGGACGGCCTGACCGTTGTCGTGGCCGGCGCCGCGGGGGCATCGGGCATCGCCTGCGTCACCCTGCTGAGGCAGCACGGTGCTTCAGTGGTGGCCGTCGGCTCGGATAAGGGCAGGCTGGACCGCGCCCTGGGACACCTCAAGGAGGTGGACCGCAGGGTCTGCGACCTCGCCGACGCACCGGCAGTCGATGACCTGGCCCGCGCGCTCACGGCCGACTACCCCTCGATCGATGGCCTCATTCACTTGGTGGGAGGGTGGCGCGGCGGCAGCGGGATCACCGGACAGTCCGACGACGACTACGAGGCCCTTCACACCAGCGGGCTCACCACCCTCAGAAACACCAGCCGTGCCTTCTACGCAGCACTTGTTGCCTCCCGGACCGGCCGGCTGGCGATCGTCTCCTCCACCGCCGTGGACAGCCCGACGGCGGCTGTCGCCTCCTATGCGGCGGTCAAGGCGGCCGCGGAAACCTGGACCCGGGCGGTGGCCGACGGATTTCGGCGCGACCAGCAGACAGCGGATGGCTCCAGCACCACCGCCTCGGGCCCGACGTCGGCGGCCACCATTGTGGTAGTCAAGGCACTCGTCGACGACGCGATGCGAACCGCCCACCCGGACCGCACGTTCCCCGGCTACACCCACGTCGATGACCTCGCGGCGGCGGTAGTCGGACTCTTCGCCGAGGACGCGCCAGCCATCAATGGCCAGCGCATCGTCCTGGCGGGCTAAAGACGGGCGGCGCTATTGCTCGGCGGCGTCCTCGCCAGCCCAGGCATTCGCGTAAAACTGCTGAGAGAGCGACTTCACCAGCTCGGCATAGGGTCCCGGCCGCAAGGCCTGTGCTGAGTCGGCCGGGACCTTCGAAGCGAAAGCTGACACGCCCAACCCTGCCTCCTGATCTACGGCGGTCAGTCCGACGGCGTCCAGGATTGTCGGATACATGTTTAACTGGTCCATTCGGGGCCGCAGGATGCCGCCCCTGTCCCTGCCCGGAACCCAGATCCGATTGAAGATGGTGCGGTCGGGGTTGTTCGCCAGCTGCTCCTGGAAAGCATGTCCGCCTCCCAGCTGCTTAAGGTGGTCACCCATAATCACCACGGCGGTGTCGTCGAGATAGCCCTGCCGCCGCAGATGGTCCACAAATCCGGCCACCTGCGTCAGGGAACAGGCGAACACGGAGGTGACCTCACTCTGCGTATCCACAGAGCAGTAGTCAAAGATATGCACCGGCTCATGGGTATCGAGCGTCAGCAGGGAGAGGTTGAACGGCCGGCCGGTCCTTTCCGCCTCGGCGTGCAGTTCGTCGACCTCGTCCCTGGCGTTCGCCAGGAGGCGTTCATCGCTGAGGCCCCAGTCACTGCGGAAGGCCTTTTTCGGCTCGCCGGCGGCGCGCCAGTGGGATAGATCCTTTACCCTCGAGTAACCGTGGTTGCCCAGGAAGACGTTCTTCGCGGCGAAGGAAGAGTTGGCCCCACCCAGGAAAACGTTCGTGTAGCCGTGCCCGGCCAGGACATCGCCCAGGCAGGTGGATCCACCGAGGTAGGTGTCGACGTTGCCGCCGAGAGCGTTGTATGCGCCGCCGCCCGAGGCGGCGCCAATGCCCTTCAGCGGGATGCCGCACTGCGTCGAGACGAGTCCGGACATGGTCCAGCCTCCCCCCTCGTACTGCGTGAGGTCGGCCACGCTCTGCCAGCCGTCTGATGCGTCGGTCACCGCCTTGAGGGGAGCAAAGGCGTCCTTCTCGAAGAGCTGGTCGTCTGCGAGGGTGGCCTCACCGGATTCGAGATAGATCAGCACCAGGTTGCGCTTGTTGGCGTCGTCGGTGACGATTGGCTCCACATAGAAGTCACCGACGTCGTACTCGGAATTGGCCGCGTCAATGTAGTCCCTCACGCCCACGGTGCTGGCAAAAGCGCTGGTACCGCCGACAACTATCGCGGCGACCAGGCTGGAGGAGATGGTGCGCGTGATCCACGGCGAGCGACGAGGACGGAGGCTGTCGCCGGTGCGGCGGCGCTTGCGGCGCCGCACCGATCGCCACAGGGCTATCCCGACCGTGATGAGCAGGGGCAACACCCCGATTCCCAGAACACTGATCCAGACAATGGATCCGCCACCGCCGTCGGTTTCCACTGACACAATGTTCAGGAGCATCTGGTTGACGGAAATTTCGCCCCAGTGGGAACGAATGATGACGGCGGCCATGAGCAGTGCGATGCCCGCGCCGATGAGAAAGTGCACCACAATGAGTCCCACGACGACGCCGGTTCGTCGGATCACGTGAAGAGTACGGTCGAGCATGGCACCCCCTGCCGTCCAGGTGCCTGCATAGTCACCGAACACCCTTGACATCCGGCCCGTCTTCGGGCTCACAGCAGCGTAGTCCCGTTTCCCGTCTTGTTCAACAGAAATTCAACTGTTCGTCGTGAATCGTTCACCGCGCCGTTATGTGAGTGGTGTGACCGGCCGTGAGTGGACTTATCTGCCGAGGACTTTTAACGGACACGCCAGCTGAGTGATAATTGAGACGTGACTGAAACAATTGCGCCCTCTGCCTCCCTTCACAACCCCCACGTTCGCGGCTTCGCGTCGGATAACTACTCGGGTGTTCACCCCGAAGTCCTCGCTGCTCTGGCCGCCGCGAACGGCGGCCACCAGACCGCCTACGGCGACGACGTGTACACCCAGCGCCTCCAGGAAATCATGCGGGAACACTTTGGCCCGGGCACCGAAGTGTTTCCCGTTTTCAACGGAACTGGCGCCAACGTCCTCAGCCTGCAGTCCCTGCTGCCGCGATGGGGTGCTGTCATCTGCGCCCAGACCGCTCATATCAATAAGGACGAGAACGGGGCGCCCGAGCGTATCGGCGGGATCAAGCTCCTTGCAGTCCCCACCCCCGACGGCAAACTCACCCCGGAGCTGATCGACAGTGAAGCCTGGGGCTGGGGCGACGAGCACCGGGCGCAGCCCCTGGTTGTGTCCATCACGCAGACCACCGAGCTGGGAACCCTTTACACGGTTGAAGAGATCAGGGCGATCGCCGATCACGTGCACGCCCGTGGCATGCACCTGCACCTGGATGGTGCACGGATTGCCAATGCTGCGGCGGCCCTGAACCTGCCGTTGAGGGCCTTTACCCGGGACGCCGGCGTCGACATACTCACCTTCGGTGGGACCAAGAACGGACTCCTGTTCGGGGAATGCATTGTGGTCCTAAACCCTCAGGCGTCCACCGGGCTGACCTACCTCCGCAAAATGAACATGCAACTCGCCTCCAAAATGCGCTTCATCTCGGCCCAGCTGATCGCACTGCTGGAGGACGGGCTGTGGTTACGCTCAGCAGCCCACTCCAATGCAATGGCGGCCCGCCTCACGGCGCTGGTCAGCGAAATTCCCGGGGTGCAGCTCACGCAGCAGACAGCAGCCAATGCAGTCTTCGCGGTACTCCCCCGAGACGCAGCAGACCGGGTCCGCGAAGAGTTCACGTTTTACGACTGGGATGTCGTCACCGGCGAGGTGCGCTGGATGTGCTCCTTCGACACGACCGCCGAGGACGTGGACGCCTTCGCTGCCGCAATCCGCAGAGAGACAGCGGCCAGCGGGGACCAGAGCTAGGGCGCCCCCGCCCCCGCCCACCATCCGGATCGCTCCACCCCGCTGGCCCCATCTGGCTTCCTCCACCGGCGAGCCTGCCCGACGCGAAGGGCTGCATGCCATAGCCTTCGTGAGTGAGCGCAATTGGCGATCTAACCACGATGCCCCGTGACTTCCGGTCAGCCCTGACGGAACTCCGGCAGGCGAACTGCCGCAGCGAGATCCGGCTTGACGAAATTCCAGCCCCCTCGCGGCTAGCCCCGTATGCAGTGGCCCTGGGCGCGGAGGTCTTCCAGGCGGGACCGCAACGACTTCCGGTACACGGACCATCGAGAGCCGCATTCGCTGGAACAGAGCAGGAAGAATTGGCGACAGGGCGGTTCATCCTCCTTCATGACCCGAACGGTTCTGAGCTATGGGACGGCACCTTTCGGATTGTCACCTACATTCGGGCGCAACTCGAACCCGAGATGGGCAACGACTCGCTCCTGGGCTCGGTCGCGTGGACCTGGCTGGTGGAAGCCCTCCAGAACCACGGTGCCGAGTACGGATCCGCGGGCGGGACAGCCACCCGAATCCTGTCGGAAAGCTACGGGACCCTGACCGACAGACCGGACAGCATCGACATCGAGCTGCGTGCCTCTTGGACTCCTGACTCATCGATGGTGGCGAATCATCTTGAGGCCTGGGCTGACATGGTCTGCACCTTCGCGGGCCTGCCACCGCTCCCGGACGGTGTGGTGTCGCTGCCAAACCGGCGCAGAAACTAGCGCCAACGCACCGATGACCCATCCGAAGCTCGGCGAGATGCTGGCACGGCCGCCCAAACCGCGCGGCTAGACTGGATCAATCATGACCTCGCAGACTTCTGAGCCCACTGACGATCCCATTCCAGGTAGTGACGCACCCCTGCCGGACGTCGCGGAGCCTCTCCCGCTCCTCAAAGAACCCAAAGACGGGGTGCCGCTGGTCATCGACACCCAGGCCGGCCTCGAACGAGCGGCGCGGGCTTTGGCGCGGGGAACCGGCCCGGCCGGAGTCGATGCAGAGCGGGCTTCAGGGTTCCGCTACGGGCAACGCGCGTTTTTGGTGCAGATCCGCCGTGAAGGATCCGGCACCTGGCTGATCGACCCTGAGCCCTTCACTGACCTGCGCATCATCGATGAGGCGCTGCAGGGTGTCGAATGGATCCTTCACGCAGCGACCCAGGACCTCCCCTGCCTCTCAGAGCTAGGCATGTGGCCCGACCGCTTGTTCGACACCGAACTCGCGGCACGCATTGCGGGGCTGCCCCGGGTGGGACTGGCAGCGGTCATCGAAAGTCTGCTGGGCTACACTCTCGCCAAGGAACATTCTGCGGCCGACTGGTCCCGACGCCCTCTCCCCGAGCCATGGCTACGCTATGCGGCGCTCGACGTCGAAGTGCTCACCGAACTGCGCAGCGAACTGATCGACCTCCTGGCCCGAGAGGGCAAGCTCGACTTCGCCGAGCAGGAGTTCGAGCACATCCGCAACACCCCGCCCGCCGAGCCGCGCGTCGATCCCTGGCGTAGGAATTCGGGGCTGCATCAGATCCGTGACCGCCGCCAGCTGGCGGCGGTGCGTCAGCTGTGGTTGGAACGGGAGGATTTGGCGAAGAACCGGGACATTGCCCCCGGCAGGCTGATCCCCGATTCGGCAATCCTCGCGGCCGCCAAGGCCATGCCAGCGACAGTTCCCCAACTCCTGGGCACCAGCGGGTTTCATGGCCGCGCCGCGGCACGTGAGGCGCCGCGCTGGCTGCGCTGCATCAGCGACGCCCGATCACAAACGGAGCTGCCCGAACTCCAGCTTCCCACTAACTCACCGCCGCCACCGCGGGTCTGGGCCGACAAGGATCCCGAGGCTGCGGCGCGACTGGCAACCGCACGCCCCCGGCTGGCAGCCATCGCAGAGTCCCTGAATCTGCCGATCGAGAATTTGCTGACGCCGGATTATCTGCGGCGAGTGGCCTGGCGGCCGCCAGCCGAAATCACCCTCGAGTCGCTCAGCGCGGCGCTTGCGGACCTGGGCGCCCGCCCGTGGCAGGTCGAGACGACCGCAGCAGTGCTGACCGTGGCCTTCCTTGATCCCGATCCCCTGCCCGAGAAAGTCGCCAGAACCGCCAACTCCTCCAGCTAGAGCGGGCTCAACAATGGCTGTCTCTCCCTGCCGTCCTTGCGGCCTAAGTTACCCGCTAGTAACATAGGGTCGAATCGTCATCTCAGATCGAACAAAGATTCAATGAGGAGCAACAGGTGAGCACCACTACAGTGCCAGCACAGACCGGTGCAGGCCGCCGGATCAGGGACGTCGTTTTTGTCGACGGCGTCCGGACTCCGTTCGGCAAAGCCGGCGAAAAGGGCATCTACGCGGGCGTCCGTGCAGACGACCTGGTGGTGAAGTGCATCCGCGACCTGATGCGTCGCAACCCCACGCTTCCTCCAGAGCGGATTGACGACGTCGCCATCGCCGCCACCACTCAGACCGGGGACCAGGGCCTCACCATCGGGCGGACCGCCGCCCTCCTGGCAGGTCTCCCCCGTTCGGTCCCCGGCTTCGCTATCGACCGGATGTGCGCCGGCGCCATGACCGCGGTGACGACGACGGCGTCGGGCATCGCGTTTGGCGCCTACGACGTGGTGATCGCTGGCGGCGTCGAGCACATGGGTAACCACCCGATGGGCGCTGACACCGACCCGAATCCCCGATTCATGTCCGAGCGGCTGGTTGACCCTGCCGCCCTAAACATGGGCAACACGGCTGAGAACCTGCACGACCGCTTCCCCGCCATCACCAAGGACCGCGCCGACGCGTACGCCGTTGCCAGTCAGACGAAGCTTGCAGCCGCCTACGCCAGCGGCCAGATCCAGCCTGATCTGGTTCCCGTCGCCTCCCGGAAGGACGGCACAGGCTGGACCGTCAACACCGTCGACGAACCGCCCCGCCCCGGCACTACCACCGAGGACCTTGCCGCACTGCGCACCCCCTTCCGTTCCCACGGCCGGGTCACCGCTGGCAACGCTGCCGGGCTGAACGACGGCGCCACGGCCGCGTTGCTCGCCTCTTCGGATGCCGCGGCGGAGCTGGGTTTGCCTGCCAAAATGCGCCTGGTCGCCTACGCTTTCGCCGGCGTCGAGCCTGAGGTGATGGGGATCGGCCCGGTTCCCGCCACGGAGAAGGCACTGCGGCAGGCCGGTCTGTCCATCGACGACATTGGCTTGTTTGAAATCAACGAGGCGTTCGCCGTCCAGGTGCTCTCGTTCCTGGACCACTTCGGCATCGCCGACGACGATCCCCGCGTCAACCGTTACGGTGGCGCCATCGCCGTCGGGCATCCGCTGGCCTCCTCGGGTGTGCGGCTGATGCTGCAGCTTGCCCGCCAGTTCGACGAGGACCCATCGGTGCGGTACGGCATGACCACCATGTGCATCGGCCTGGGCATGGGTGCCACCGTCATCTGGGAGAACCCCCACCACCCCGACTACTCGTCGACCGCAGCGGAGGACGCAGCATGAGCTTTGACCGTTATGAAGAACTCGCAGCGCTGGTCCCTGACGAGGTGATCACCCACTCCTACGTTCAGGACATTCCGCTAGCCCACGACGCCGGTATCCTCGCCCTCATCACCCTGGATAACGGGCTGGACCACACCAAACCCACCACCCTCGGCCCGAACACGCTGATCGGGCTGGGCCGGGTCCTTGAGGGGCTCAAAGCCCGCGCCGCGAACGGCGAACTGGCCGCCGTGGGCATCACCGGAAAACCACACTTCCTGGTGGCCGGCGCCGACCTGTCGGCGGTCAAGTCGCTCAGGGCTGCCCACTACGGCCGGCTGATGGCCGAACTGGGCCACGAAGCCTACAACCTGCTCGGCACTCTGGGCGTCCCCAGCTTCGCCTTCATCAACGGTGTGGCACTCGGTGGCGGCCTGGAGGTTGCCCTTGCAGCCGACTACCGCACCATTTCCACCGGGGCCAAGGGCATTGGTCTGCCCGAAGCCTTCATCGGCCTGGTTCCGGGCTGGGGTGGGGTCTACCGACTTCCGCGCCTGATTGGACCCGCCGCGGCGGTGAAGGTCATGATTGAGAACCCACTGAGCAATAACCGGATGCTCGACGGGCGGGCCGCTTTCGGGATGGGCATCGCCGATGTCCTGCTCGAGCCGGCCGACTTCCTTGAGCAATCACTCGCCTGGGCGGCCGAGGTGCTCAACGACCCGTCGGCTGTTCATACCCGCCGCGCCGGCCCTGCCACGTACACGGACGGCGACTGGGATGCGGCGGCCGCCGCGGGGCGTGCCTTCGTTGCTGCCAAGACCTCCAACGCTGCACCAGCACCGGGTAGGGTGCTGGACCTGTTTGAGGCCGGGAAGAGCTTCACCGGCGAAGAGTCAGCCGCCGCCGAGTGCGCGGCACTGACCGAGCTCATGCAGACCCCAGAGTTCCACTCGACCGTCTACGCCTTCCTGGATCTGGTTCAGAAGCGGGCCAAGCGCCCGGCCGGCGCACCCGACCGCAAACTGGCGCGCAAGGTGACGAAGGTCGGCGTCGTTGGCGCAGGCTTGATGGCCGGACAACTCGCTCTGCTGTTCGCCCGTCAGCTCAAGGTCCCGGTGGTCCTCACCGACATCGACCAGCAGCGCGTCGATAAGGGCGTGGCCTATGTTCATGCCGAGGTGGACAAGCTGCTGTCAAAGCAGCGGCTCTCTGCCGATGCGGCAAACCGCACGAAGGCGCTGGTCACCGGGTCGGTCTCCAAGGAGGCGTTCGCCGATGCGGACTTCGTCATCGAGGCCGTCTTTGAGGAGCTGGGCGTCAAGAAGACTGTCTTCGCCGAGGTGGAAGCTGTGGTGTCGTCCGAGTGCATTCTCGCCACCAACACCTCCTCGCTGTCCGTCACTGAGATGGCGGCGGACCTGGGCCACCCGGAGCGGGTGGTGGGGTTCCACTTCTTTAACCCGGTGGCTGCGATGCCACTGCTGGAGATTGTCAAGGCTCCGCACACCGACGACGCCGTCCTGGCGACGGCCTTTGCACTGGCCAAGGAACTGAAGAAATCTGCGGTGCTGGTCCAGGATGCGACAGCGTTTGTGGTGAACCGGATTCTTGGCCGGATGTTCGGTGAGATCACTGCTGTCTTCGACGAGGGCACCGATGCGGCGACCGCCGATGATGCGCTGCGCCCGATGGGGTTGCCGATGACTCCGTTCAGGCTGCTAGCCCTGGTGGGCCTGCCGGTCGGCCAGCATGTGCAGGAGTCCCTGCATGCTGCGTTCGGCGACCGTTTCCACGTTTCAGGGAACCAGCAGAAACTGATCGACGCGGGGATCAAGGGCCTCTGGGTGAAGGGGGACGACGGCGCTGAGACGGTTCCGCCGTCAACTCTGGCGTTGATGTCGCGCGGAGATTCGGCGTCAGACAGCGCCGAGGTGCTGCGCCGGACCCAGGATGCGCTTGCTGATGAGATTGGCCGGATGCTTGCTGAGGGTGTGGTTGCTGCTCCCGAAGATATTGACCTGTGCGTCATCCTGGGTGCTGGCTGGCCATTCCACCTCGGCGGCATCACCCCGTACCTGGATCGGGTGGGGGCCTCCGAGCGGGTCAACGGGAAGACCTTCCACTAGCCGGGCTGGCACGACACCCCCACCACCAAACGACCCGGCGTCCGCACCTGTCAGATGCCGACGGCGGGTCGTTGTCGTTCCAAGGCGGACCTTACCGGGTCTATTCGTACCGCAGCGATTCTACCGGATCGGCTTTCGCTGCCCGTGCTGCGGGCAGGGTGCCCGCGAGCAACGCAATGCCCATCACCATCAGGATGATGACCCCGATGGACAGCGGGTCGAATGCGATCAGAGTGAGCCCGGGCAGGTCGGCCAGCAGCGAGCCGGCGAGAGCAGCGCTGATACCTATCCCCGCGAGAATCGCTCCCGCGGCTCCGATCGCGCTGCCGAGGAATCCGATGAAGGCTGCCTCAAGGCTGAAAAGACCGAACACCTTGCCGCTGCCCATCCCCATGGCCTTCATCAACCCGATCTCACGGGTGCGTTCCTGCACCGACGTAAGAAGTGTATTGACGATCCCGCAGCTGGCCGCCAGCAGCGCGATGACTGCGAAGGCATTCAAAACGAGCACTATCCCATCGATCACCGTCTTGACTGTTCCCAACTGGTCGGCGGCCGTAGCGCCCGTATAGCCCGCATCCGCAAGAACTGTTTTCAGGTCGGCGATCTGCTCCTCGCTTGCGGCCGGGTCGAACCAGACCGTTGCCTGGGCATACAGCTCCGCCTGACCCGCAGGCACCCCGATCTTTTGCGTCTGAAACAGTTCCTCGGTCAGTGAATCATTCGGCACAATCGCGGGCCCCGCTGGCGAGGCGATACTCTCCTCAGCTACGCCGCTGACCGTCGCTTCGATCACGTGCTGGGTGCGCAGCGAATCGGTCAGGGCGATCGTGACGGTCTGCCCGACGGCGTCGTCGTTGCCTGTAAATCCGAGCGCCTCCACATAGGAGGCAGGCAGCGCGAACTGGAACTCGCTCCCACTGGTGGACGGCTCGACGCCGGCGAGGAGATTGAGCGTCTGGCCGGCGACCAGACCGCCGATGCCGACAACATATCTGGTCCCGTCGCCGGCCTGAATGTAGTCGGCGGAGATTGCCTTGGTGGCCTCGACGTCGAGCACTCCGGCTATCCCCGCCAGCCCCTCAAGGTCATCCGGGTTCAGGGCCACCACTGTGGCACCGGGAGGACCCGGCTGGGCGCTTTCGATGGAGTCCGGGTTGTACTCGGTCGGACCCGAGTCAGCGGCGCCGAAGGGGGAGCCGGCATCTGATGGTTTCGTGACTGTCATGGTGTCGGAGGCACCCACGCCCGAGACGGTGTCGTCGATGTAGGAGTTGATGCCGGTACCCAGGCCGTTCGTGAGAGTCAGCGTGAACGCACCGACGAAGATCGCGAGGATCGTCAGGATGGTCCGGGTCTTCGACCGGAAAGTGCTCGACACAGCGGTTCCGACCAGGTCCACGATCCTCATGCCGCCACCGCTTCCGACCTGTTGACCAACTGGCCATCGCGGATGAGGATGCGGCGGTCGCACCTCGCTGCCAAGTCCTCGTCATGGGTCACCACGACCAGGGTGATACCGTTCTCGCGGTTGAGGGTAAGCAGCATGTCTTCGACCACCGCGCCAGTGCCGGTATCGAGATTGCCCGTCGGCTCATCGGCGAAGATGATGCGGGGAGTGTTCACCAGGGCACGGGCGATCACTGCCCGCTGTTTCTGGCCACCCGACAGGGTGGCCGCCTTACTGGTCGCCTTGTCAGCGAGCTCCAGTTGCTCCAACACTGCCATCGCCCGTCGCCGCCGTTCCACGCGACCGGCACCGGCAATCTTCAGGGGCAGCACCACGTTCTCCAGGACCGAAGCGTTGGCTGTCAGGAAGAACTGCTGGAAGACGAATCCGAAGATCCTATTACGTGTCCGGTCCAGCTGGCTGCCCCGGAGGGTGCTGGTATCGATGCCCTCGAGTTCCACCGCGCCGGAGCTCGGAACGTCAAGCAGGGCAAGCACATGCATCAACGTCGACTTACCCGATCCGCTTTTGCCGACAATCGCCACGCTTTCGCCTTCGAAGACGTCCAGGCTCACGCCCCTAAGAGCATCGAAGCGGTTTTGTCCGCGCCCGTACGATTTACTCACGTCCTTGACCGACATGATCGGTATCATCAGTGGTTCTCCTCACCAGATCCAGGCGTTTCCTTGACCCTTCCAGTGTCCCCACCGGAAACAACCGACGCGTCCCCCAACTGCGGACACCTGGCGTACCCTGACCGCGGTAGGTCGGGTACTCCGTGGGGTTGAGTCGCCCTGAGTAGATTCCCGGCATACTGAAGGAATGACCGACGCAAAGGAGTGGCCGCCTGAACGGCGCCGTCCACCCCGTCGTCCACCGTTTTGGGTGGGCGATCTCGGTGCAGCTTTGCTCATCATCGCCGCAGCGTTCGCCCCGTTTCCGGGGTCAGAATTCCGCCCGGGAAGCGGACTGGCAACCGTTCTGGTCATCGCCCCGGCCCTCGTGTTGCCTCTGAGACGCCGGTGGCCTGTTCCGGTGTTGGTTGCAGTCGTCGCGCTCTACGGTGCGGCGTGCCTCGCCGGCACCCTCTCGCCGGGCATAGTTGTCGCCGCCGCTATCGCGATCTTCGGGGTCGCCAGCACAACCACCCGACCAATTACCCTGATCGTGGCGTTTGCCACCCTGCCCGCCGTCGTCCTCTTCAGTCAGTTCGCTTCCGTCGGGAACATCGGTGAACCACCAGTCCTCCAGTTTGCCTTCATGATCGCTTTCGCCTCGGCGGCTGGAGATGCCTCGCGGTCACGGCAGGAGTACATCACGGCCATGACCGAGAGAGCGGAACGAGCCGAACAGACACGGGACGCGGAGGCCAGCCGCCGCGTGGCGGAGGAGCGGCTGCGGATCGCCCGCGACCTGCACGACGCCGTCGCCCATCAGATCTCGGTGATTAGTCTCAACGCCGGTGTCGCCTCGTCGGCACTCGAAACCCGTCCCGAGCGGGCCCGCGAGGCACTCGGGACCATCCGCAGTGCGTCTCGAACGGTGCTGAGCGAAATTGGGACACTTCTTGAGGTACTCCGCACCGACGACCGCAACGAAGACGCGAACATCCCGCAGCCCGGGCTTGATCGGCTTGATGATCTTCTGGCCCAGTTCTCTACTGTGGGACTTGTCAGCACCACCCGAGTCGATGGTCAGCTGTCGCGAGTAGGCAGCGCCACCGGGCTGGTGGCCTACCGCGTGATCCAGGAGGGCCTGACCAATGCGCACAAGCACGGCTCGGAGCACCGCGCGCACGTCCTGATCGTCGTCACAAAAGCCGATGTGACAATCATTGTCACTAATCCGGTTCACCCCGACGTAGCCCCACTTCATGACGACCAATCACCTCCCGGAGGTCACGGACTGCTGGGGATCAGTGAACGTGTCGCCGCTGTCCGCGGGACTGTCCAGGCCGGGAGCACCCCTGACGGCTGGCGCGTCTTGGCGACACTGCCCCTCACCACGAGGAACCCTCTTGACCACAGTGCTCGTCGTCGACGATCAGGCTCTGATCCGCCAGGCGGTCACCGACATCCTCTCGTCCGAGCCCGATATCACTGTGCTTGGTGAGGCAGTCAACGGGGCCACAGCGGTCACTCTGGCGCTGGAGCTCCGGCCCGACGTCGTGCTGATGGACATTCGGATGCCGGAACTCGATGGGATCGGCGCCACCGCTGCCATCTGCTCAAACCCCGATCTGACCGAGACCCGGGTACTCATCCTGACCACCTTTGAGGAGGACGAATACCTCATTGCCGCCCTTCGCGCCGGGGCCAGTGGTTTCATCGGCAAGGGGTCGGAGCCGGAGGAAATCGCTCGGGCAGTCCTCGCTGTACACGCAGGCGATTCCCTGTTGTCACCGACTGCCACCCGCAACCTCATCACCCGCTATGTGCTCCCCCCAACACCCGTTGCCGGCACTGGTACTACAACACCAGTGCCGCCGGAGCTCCGGCATCTGACCGACCGGGAGCGCGAAGTGCTGCTGCTGGTTGCCGGCGGACGTTCGAACCAGGACATCGCCGACCAGCTGGTCATCTCACCGCACACGGCGAAAACCCACATCAACCGGGTGATGACCAAGCTGCACGCCCACGACCGCGCCCAGCTCGTCATCACCGCCTACGAAACTGGGCTACTTTCTCCGGGGGAGCACTAACTATCGCCCCTCCTCCCAAGATAGGTGGCGCCGGAAACGGATCCGGACGGCGCGAGATCGGCAACGCGAAAAGGGCCGACGATGGCGAAGACCGGTACCCCTACCGTGCTGACAAGAAGAAGCGTGTCGATCATCGATGACGGCTCACCATTGTTGGCCACCGCGATCCCCTGTCCGAATGATGCCATGGAGGTGACCACCAGCAGCCCTGCCAGGCCCAGGGAGCCAGTGCTGACCCACACCGCCCAGGGCTGGTGGCTGCCACGGCTCCATACGTGACCAAACAGGACAACAGTCGCGGCGTACCCGAGTACCGCGGCAACCAGAAGAACCGTCACCACAGCCTGGGGTGCGATAACAATGCGTACGGCAATGGCAGCGGTTGTGAGGCCCACCGTCAGGCCAGCACCCATTTCCTGCGACATCCGGCGACTCGGCACCCAGCGCCGGCGTTCGAAGACTTCTTGAGTGTTCAGGTTCCGTTTGCTTTCGACTGATACCAAGGACAGGTGAACCCTGCAGCCAGTCTTCCTCCCAATGCACCTCACCTGACTCCGACCACGCTGGGTGATCTGGGTTTCGAAGCTTTAGTGCTACCGGGCAGCACTCCCTCAAGTGAAATTGAGGCCGCGTTTCGATCCGACCGGGGGCTTCGCGCCGTCGTCGTGGACGTCGAGGGCAATCAGTTTGTCCTGACCCGAGACCAGGTTGATGATCAGATGACCGGGCGGCTTGGATTTGGGCGGGCCCTGAACACACGAGCGACGGCAGCAGCATTGCTTCCCCGAGCATCCTTCAGCCTTCCTCCCTCACTGGATCTTCGTGCTGCCGCGGCCGCGTTGCTGGAGCGGCCAGAGGAGTACCGGTACCACGATCTGCTGGTTACTGCCACGGTTCCGCGCATCGTCCCAGTGTCGGAGGTCTTTGAGGCGCTTTCCCACGTCTTTCGGCATGCCGCCCACCACGATCCGTTGACAGGTCTCGCGAACAGGTTATGCCTTGACGAACTCGGGCCGACCCTTCTCACCGGACATGACCCACTCAGGATCGCGGCGCTCTATGTCGACCTGGATGACTTTAAGGTCGTTAACGACACCTTCGGGCACCGGGCCGGAGACAGCGTGCTCGCCGCATTCGCCGGCAGGCTCCAGGCGTCCACCACGCCCTCGGCCACGGTTGTCCGACTAGGCGGGGACGAATTCGCGGTGCTGCTACAGGACGTCGGTGAGATCGAGGCGCGCGACGTCGCACACCGGATTCTGCAGTCCTTTAGCGCCCCCTTCAGCTACGACGGACACGACCTCCGCCTGTCCGCTACGGTCGGGCTGGCCATGGGAAGCGACGCTGACGGGCTAGACCCTGAAACACGCCTCGAGTACCTCCTCCGTCATGCGGACACGGCGATGCTTCAAGCCAAACGTGAAGGTAAACGCCAACTGGGTCGAATCGATCCCTCGCAGCCTGCCACCCGTTTCGCACGCCAAGCCCTCATTCGTCGTCGTCTGCCACACGCCTTGAATAACAAAGAGTTCAGTCTCCATTACCAGCCGCTAATGGATGTTCTGACCGGTTCATGTCACGCCGTCGAGGCACTACTTCGCTGGAGAGACCCCGACCTCTGCGCTGTCTCACCCGACCAGTTCATCCCCATCGCCGAACACACAGGCGAGATTCACGCGATAGGCCGGTGGGTCATCGATCAGGCCTGCGCCCAGGCCCGGCTCTGGGCGGACAGCGGCACACCGCGAGCGATTTCCGTCAACGTTTTACCACTGCAGTTGGCCGCTGGCAGCCTGATCACCGATCTCAACGAATCGGTGCGGCGGCATGGGATTCCACCAACACTGCTGAACATCGAAATCACTGAAAGTGCCCCCATCGCCGACATCCCCTCCGCGGCCGCACAACTGCGGACACTGATCGATTCCGGCATTGGGGTGGCACTGGACGACTACGGAACCGCCTACTCTTCCCTCGCCCTGCTGCGGGAACTTCCCCTGACCGGACTAAAGCTGGACAAGTCCCTGATTGACACCATCGATACGGATCCCATCTCTGCAATTCTCGTGGCAGGCGTCATCACCCCCGCCAGGGCCATTGGCCTGAGAACGACGGCGGAAGGTGTGGAACGGGAGGCGCAACTGGATGTCCTGAGAGAACTCGGATGCGACACGGCCCAGGGCTATCTCATTTCGCGGCCGTTACCTGCGGCCGACCTCGACGCCGTGGGGCACTTCGGGGGTTCCTTCCACGTGCTGACCCGAAGCGCTTGATCATTCCTGTCTTGTCCGTTTGAGTAGCCACTCAGCTATGGGGGCGCTTTGAACGACCGCTCGGGAGAATGGTCTGCGGTAGCTGGATACGAGACGGCACCATTCCACTCGGATTTCACCCGATGGACCCGGTCGCCGTCGTTGACGAGGGAAAAGCTAACGAGGACTGTGGCTCGGAAGAGAAGCGTTCCGGGCGCCTGTACTCGACCGGAACTCTAGCCCGCTGTCCGGGGGAAGATTCGGTCGAGTTCCTGGAGCTCCGTTTCGGAGGGCACCCAGCACACCGCGTCGGCGTTCTGCTGGACCTGTTCCGGCTTGGTAGCCCCCGCAATCACCGATGCCACCGACGGTTGGGCCGCCAACCAGGAGAACGCCACCTGCAGTTCGGTCAGGTCGCGGGCCCGGGCGAACGCACGGAAATCGGCCAGCTGGTTCCAGTCGGCACCGTCAAGCAGGTTGGTGCGGGAATGGGTGAGCCTGCTACCCGCAGGAACCTTCGAGGCGGTGTATTTGCCGGTCAGCAGCCCGTTGGCTAACGGGAAGAAGGGCAACACACCGATCCCGTAGGCTTCGGCGGCGGGAACTACTTCGGCTTCGATCTTGCGTTCCAGCAGGTTCCAGTGGTTTTGGGCGGAGATAAACGGCGTGTACCGGCCGAGCTGGGCGACAAACTCTGCCTCGGCGATCTGCCAGCCAGCACGGTTTGAGTGCCCGATGTACCTGACCTTGCCACTCTGGACCAGTGCATCAAGAGCGGACAGCGTCTCGTCGATCGGTGTCAGGGGGTCGGGCGCATGGAACTGGTACAGGTCGATCCAGTCGGTGCCCAGGCGCCGCAACGAGGCCTCGACGGCCTTCATGATGTAGCGGCGTGACCCGCGGGCTCCCCAGTCGGGCCCGTTAGCGCCCTTAAGATCAAGCCCGAACTTGGTGGCGACCAGCACGTCGTCGCGGTTCTTGACCAAGGCCTTGCCCAGCATCTCCTCGCTCAGGCCGGGAGTCTTACCGTAGGAGTCCGCCACATCGAAGAAATTGATCCCGGCGTCGACGGCCGCGTTGATCACCGCGTTGGTGCCACGCTGGGTTTCCGTTGGCGTCCCTGAGCGGCCCAGGTTGTTGCACCCAAGCCCTACCACTGAAACGTTCAGGCCGGAGTTACCAAGTCTGCGATATTCGGTCATGGCACTACGCTACAACATCCGTTACCCGAGGCACCTTTCGATGCCCGGGGTAACGGTACGTCGCTGGGGAATCAGGAGAACCAGATTCCCATTTCGCGCTGGGCCGACTCGGCGGAGTCGGACCCGTGGACCAGGTTCTGCTGTACCTTCAGGCCCCAGTCCCGGCCGAGATCCCCGCGGATGGTGCCGGGTGCGGCAGCAGTTGGTTCGGTCGCGCCGGCAAGGGAGCGGAAGCCTTCGATGACCCGTTCGCCTTCGAAGATGGCAGCGACAATCGGCCCGCTGAGCATGAACTCAACAAGTGGTTCGAAGAAGGGCTTGCCGAGATGCTCGGCGTAATGCTCTTCAAGGACCTCACGGGTGGCGGACACCAGCTTCAGGTCCACGAGGGTGTACCCCTTGGCTTCCACCCGGGACAGGATGGTCCCGGTCAGTGCGCGGGACACGCCGTCGGGCTTGATCAGTACAAGAGTGCGTTCAGCGCTCACAGAAGTCCTCCAAAGTGTTGGGTATGGCCAGTGGAACTCTACTAAAGATTAGCCCCGGGCTCTGACCCGCCCTCGGGGTTGGCCCGTTCCCATTCGGCTTGTTGGCGGTCCCGCTCAACGTTCTCGGCATCGAGTCGCCTGCCGGTCCGGATCCCATACAGCCAGGTGAGGGCGAACAGCACACCGATCAGGAACATGGTGGGCTCAATAAACCCGGTGGCAATGATCAGCAGCTGAAGTGCCCAGCCGATCGCAATACCGTAGGGCTTGGTGAGGAAGGCGCACGCACCCACGAGCGCCAACGCAAGGACGACGCCGACCGCCAGGATCAGTGCGGGTGGAATGGTGTCGCGGAGGAGACCAAAGGCGGCGAGGGTGGCAAACAACACCACGAGGGCCTCCAGGGTGAGAACCACCGAGGCGAAGGTCACCTTAATGGAACGACGCTTCTTCGGCGTTCCGGGCCGCCACTCCCGCTGCGCCTTGGTCATGCGGCGCTTTCGATTGTGCTCCATAGTCAACCCGCCTTACTTGCCGAGCAGGGTGCGGGCCTCCCCCACCACCGTGATGGAACCGGTGATGAGGATGCCTCCTGCGAGGTCGTTGTTTTCCTCGGCCTTCATGACCGCCCATTCGAGTGCGTCGTCGAGGCGTTCGGCGATGTGGACATGTTCTTCGGCGAATCCTGCCGCCAGGGCATCCTGGAGGAGGTCGGCGGCGGGGATTGCGCGGGGCGAATTCGACTGGGTCAGGCAGATGTCCTCGAGAATTCCGCCCAGCTCCTCGTGCAGCTCCGCCAGGATGGCTCCAGCGTCCTTGTCCTGCAGCACACCCACGACCAGGATGAGCCGGCTGAAATCGAAGGCCTCCTTGACGGCCGCCGCGGCCGCCTTGGCGCCGGCCGCGTTGTGGGCGGCGTCAACGATGATGCTGGGGGCGGTGCGGACCACTTCAACCCGCCCCGGGGAGGTAACGGTCCGCAACCCTTCGCGGACTACCGCCGCGTCCAGTTCCCGGCTGCCACCACCGATGAACGCCTCCACGGCCGCGACCGCGACGGCGGCGTTCTGTGCCTGATGCGCGCCGTGCAGGGGCAGCAGGAGCTCTTCGTACCGGCCCGCGATGCCGTTGATGGACAGGACCTGCCCTCCGACCCCCACTGTCCGGGTTTCGACGCCGAACTCCACTCCTTCGAAACGGAATTCGACGCCGACCTCCCTCGCCCGTTCCAGGAGCACCTGGGCGGCCTCCTGGTGTTGGGCGGCGCTGATCAGGAAGCCACCGGGTTTGATGATGCCCGACTTCTCCAGTGCAATGTCGTATTCGGTGTCGCCGAGGAGCTCAGTGTGGTCCAGCGAGATCGGCGTAACCACCGACACCTGGCCGTCGCCCACGTTGGTGGCGTCGGTGATTCCGCCCAGGCCCACCTCGATGATGGCGACGTCGACGGGTTCGTCGGCGAAGACAGCGAACGCGAGGATGGTGACACTCTCGAAGTAGGTCAGCCGGGGGTCCCCTTCCGCCTCCAGCTCGGCGTCAATGATTTCCAGGAACGGCCTGATCTCATCCCAGATCCTGACGAAGGTTTCGTCGGAGACCGGTTCGCCGTCGATGCTGATGCGCTCGGTGACCCTGCTCAGGTGCGGGCTCGTGTAGCGGCCCGTCCGGAGCTCGTGCGCCCGAAGAATGCTTTCGACCATCCGCGCGGTGGACGTTTTACCGTTGGTACCGGTGAGGTGGATGATCGGGTAGGCCTTGTTCGGTTCACCCAGGATTTCCATGGCCCGGAGCATCGGTGCCATCCGGGGCTCCATCTTGTTCTCCGGTGCACGGCTCAACAGTTCCGCATAGACGCTCTCGACCGAAAACTGGTCGAAAGCTGCTGGTTCTGAGCCCGTCGGCTCGGGGATCTGTTGGCTCATGGGTGCCTCTCTACTGTCACTGTGAACTCGCCGGTTACTGGCTCGCGGTCTGCCGACGCCGCGGCGACGACCCGTAGCTCGTGGGTGAGCGTTTCCGCTTTGATGAGTGCTGCGTTCGACGTCAGGGCGTCGACCAGCTCGGGTGCAGCGCCCAGGGTGGTGATGATCCTGTCGCTGATGTGGAGGTCCGCGTCGCGCCGGGCTTGCTGGATGGCACGGATGGCATCCCGCGCCGAGCCTTCGGCCGCAAGTTCTTCGGTCACCACGGTGTCGAGGACCAGGAAACCGCCGCCCGGCAGGACCGTCACGGCCTTGCCGGCGTTGTCGCCGTCGTCGGCAACAACGGTCTCGAGCATGTATTCGTGGGATTCCAGCGACAACCCTCCCGCAGTCACGGCACCGTCCGCGGAGACCGACCAGTCGCCGGACTTGGCGGCCTTGATCGCTGCCTGCACGTTCTTGCCGAGGCGCGGTCCTGCCGCGCGGGCGTTCACCACCAGCTGCTGCACGATCCCGAATTCCTCGGGCGACGCGTCCTTCGCATCGAGCAGCCGAACGGTCTTGATGTTCAGCTCATCAGCGATGATCCCCTGGTATTGGCCCAACAGGTCACCGGCCGACGGCGCTACGACCGTCAGGTTGGACAGCGGCAGCCGGACCCGGAGATTCGCTGCCTTGCGCAGGCTGGACCCGGTGGAGCAGATCTGGCGGGTGCGCTCCATATGTTCGACAAGCTCCGGAGCGTCAGGGAACGCTGTTGCCTCGGGCCAGTCCGTCAGGTGCACCGAGCGACCGCCGGTGAGTCCACGCCAGATCTCCTCGGTGACCAGCGGCAGCAGCGGGGCCGCGGCACGGCACACGGCTTCGAGGCACGTGTAGAGCACGTCGAACGCATCGGTGTCCTCGTCGAAGAACCGCTGCCGGCTGCGCCGCACGTACCAGTTGGTCAGGGTGTCCAGGTAGCGGCGCAGCGCCTCGCAGGCGTCGCTAATGTTGAACTCATCCAGCGCTGCGGTGGTATCCCGCACCAGGTTTCCGGTGTAGGCGAGGATGTAGCGGTCCAGTGGCTCGGCGAGGCGCTCAGCCTGTTCCGGGCTCACCGGTTTCGCCTCGTACCCGGCGCCGCTGGCAGCGGCGTTCGTGTACAGGCTGAAGAAGTGCCAGACGTTCCATAGCGGCAGGATAACCTGCCGCACACCGTCGCGGATGCCCTGCTCGGTGACGATCAGGTTGCCGCCGCGCAGCACGGGGGACGACATCAGGAACCAGCGCATGGCGTCAGCGCCGTCGCGGTCCAGGACCTCGGTGACGTCCGGGTAGTTGCCCAGGCTCTTGGATGCCTTCTGCCCGTCGTTGCCGAGGACGATGCCGTGGCTGATGACGTTGCGGAACGCGGGTCGGTCGAACAGGGCGGTGGACAGCACGTGCAGCATGTAGAACCAGCCGCGGGTCTGGCCGATGTACTCGACGATGAAGTCAGCCGGGTTGTGCGACTCAAACCATTCCTGGTTCTCCATCGGGTAGTGCACCTGGGCGAAGGGCATGGACCCGGAATCGAACCAGACGTCCAGCACGTCCTCCACACGGCGCATGGTGGACTGACCCTCCTCGGGGGACCGTGGGTCGTCAGGATTGGGACGGGTCAGCTCATCGATGAACGGACGGTGCAGGTCGGGCTCCCCCGCCTTGTTCAACGGCAGCCGGCCGAAGTCCGCCTGGATCTCGGCGAGCGAGCCGTAGACGTCGGTGCGCGGATAGGTGGGGTCGTCGGACTGCCAGACCGGGATGGGGCTGCCCCAGTACCGGTTGCGGCTGATTGACCAGTCCCGGGCATTGGCCAACCACTTACCGAACTGTCCGTCCTTCACGTTCTCCGGGATCCAGTTGATGCCCTGGTTCAGGTCCACCATCCGGGCCTTGATCTTGGTGACCTCAACAAACCAGGAGGACACGGCACGGTAGATCAGTGGGTTACGGCACCGCCAACAGTGTGGGTAGCTGTGCAAGTAGCTGGCCTGGCGCACCAGCCGGCCGCCGTCCTTCAGTACCCGGGTGATGGTCTTGTTGGCGTCGAAGACCTGCAGTCCCACAATGTCAGCGAGTGGCCCGTGCCCGTACATCGGGAGGAAGCGGGCTCCTTCGTCCACGGAGAGGATGACCTGGATGCCAGCCTCCTCACAGATTTTCTGGTCCTCCTCGCCGTAGGCCGGTGACTGGTGCACGATGCCTGTTCCGTCGGTGGTCGTGACGTAGTCGGCCACGAGGAAGCGGAACGCGTTTCGGTAGCCGCCCTGCTCCGGGTCGGTGAGGTAGTCCCACAGTGGTTCGTAGCCCAGATCGGCCAGGTCGGCGCCCTGCAGGGTGCGCTCGACGACGGCAGTAGCCTCTTTCGCGGAAGCGTGGCCCAGGTCCTTCGCATAGTTGCCCAGGAGGTCGGCAGCGATCAGGAAGCGCCGCTCGTCGCCGGCCAGCGCCGGTCCGGCGGGAACCACTGCATAGGTGATGTCCGGCCCGACGGCGAGGGCCGCGTTGGTGGGCAGGGTCCAGGGTGTGGTGGTCCACGCGAGTGCATGGACTCCGGCGAGCTCCTGGGACAGCGCCGAGCTGCCGCCAAGGAGAGGGAACGTGACGGTGACCGTCTGGTCCTGGCGGTCCTGGTAGACGTCGTCGTCCATCCGCAACTCATGGTTGGACAGCGGCGTCTCGTCCTTCCAGCAATACGGCAGCACGCGGTAGCCGTTGTAGGTGAGGCCTTTGTCGTACAGGTTCTTGAAGGCCCAGATGACCGACTCCATGTAGTCGATGTTGAGGGTCTTGTAGTCGTTGTCGAAGTCCACCCAGCGGGCCTGGCGGGTGACATAGTCCTGCCATTCGCCGGCGTACTTCATCACTGAGGAACGGCAGGCATCGTTGAATTTGTCGATGCCCATGGCTTCGATCTGCGCCTTGTCGCTCATGCCCAGCTGCTTCATGGCTTCCAGCTCGGCCGGCAGACCGTGGGTGTCCCAGCCGAAACGGCGTTCCACCCGGTGGCCGCGCTGGGTTTGGTAACGGCCCACCAGGTCCTTGGCGTAGCCGGTCAGGAGGTGACCGTAGTGGGGCAGCCCGTTGGCGAACGGCGGGCCGTCGTAGAAGACGAACTCGTTTGAGCCATTCTCGCCGGCGGGCAGATCGGCGTGGCGCTGGTCGATCGACGCCTGGAAAGTGCCATCAGCGTCCCAGTACTTGAGGATGCGTTCCTCGATCTCAGGAAACCTCGGCGACGCCGAGGACGAACTCAGCGACGCTGAGGAGGAAACGGAAGCGCCAGTGGCGCTGTCAAGGCTGGTGGCCTTGGGGTAGATCTGTGGCATGTTGTTCATCCTGTAGGCAAGGTGTGGTTCATTACCTGCGAGGACGTGTCCAGACAGCCGGGTCAGCCTGCAACCCCGCGTTGGACCCGCGGTACCACCTCACTTGCCGCCAGCGAGAGGAAATCCTCCCGCGGCTGCCACTTCGTGACCGCTGTGACGGGCTTACCCGTCCGGTTCTACTGCCCCGCTGTCCGCCTGATTTGTGATCCGTCTGGCGCACGGCGAAGATTCTTCCGGAAGCTCACCGGTGATGGCCGGGTCGAAGCTGTTGCTATCAGTCTAGCGGAAACTAACCGCCACGCGCCGGCCTCTGGTACACCCCGGCCTACTGTTTCCGGATCACCTTGTGGGCTGCGGCCTGCGCCAACGGGCGGACGACAATCTCATCGAGGTTCACATGGTGGGGCACCGTCACCGCATAGGCGACGATGCCAGCGACGTCCTCGCTGGTGAGGGGCTTTTCGACGCCGTCGTACACCTTCGACGCGGCATCTGCGCTGCCCAGCCGGTTCAACGAGAACTCCTCGGTGTGCACCATGCCGGGCAGCACCTCGACGACGCGGACGCCATGCTCTGCTTCCTCGAGCCGGAGCGCCTGGGTCATGGCACGCTGCGCAGCCTTCGCCGCGTTGTACCCGGCGCCACCCTCATAGGAGACCATGCCGGCGGTGGAGGTGAGGTTCAGGACGGTGCCACCCTCGGCCTGGTCCCGGAGCATGGGCAGGAAAGCCCTGGTCATTTTCATGGTGCCGACCACATTCGCCTGATACATCCAGTCCCAGTCGGCGGTCTTCGCCTCGACCATCCGGTCCGCGCCGCGCGCTCCCCCGGCAATGTTGATCAGGGAGTCGGCGCCCCCGGCGTCGGCGACGACGGCGAGCAGCCGCTCGACGTCGTCGTCCTCGGTGATATCGGTGGGCACAGCGATGGCCCCGGTCTCGGCCGCCAGCTCCTCAAGGCGGTCGGCTCGACGGGCGACGGCGAAGACCCGCCAGCCCTGGGCGGCGAGGAGGCGGACCGTAGCCTGCCCAATCCCGGTGCTCGCTCCGGTGACAACTGCTGCTCGCTGGGTTGGCGTCATCTGGGTGGAAGTCATGGATCCAACTTATCGTGAAACACTTGACCCATGGCTGAACACACTCCGGGCACAGACACGCCCGCAACAGTAAATGTCCCTGACAAACCGGTTCTTGAGGGTCTTGAGTCCCGGCTCGCCGCGCAGTGGCGGGCGGAAGGCACCTACACCTTTGATCCCGAGACCTCCCGGGCGGAGGTGTACTCGATTGACACTCCCCCGCCCACGGCATCGGGTTCGCTGCACGTGGGCCACATGTTCTCCTACACGCAGACCGACGTCGTCGCCCGGTACCAGCGGATGCGCGGCAAGAACGTGTTCTATCCGATGGGGTGGGATGACAACGGCCTGCCGACCGAGCGCCGGGTCCAGAACTACTACGGGGTGCGCTGCGATCCGTCGGTCGCCTACGACGCCAGCTATACGCCTCCCGCCGAGCCACCCAAAAATCAGCGCGACTTCGACGCCGTGTCCCGCCGGAACTTCATCGAGCTCTGCGAGGAGCTCGCGGTCCAGGATGAGCTGGTCTTCGAGAACCTGTTCAGCACCCTCGGCCTCTCCGTGGACTGGAACCTGACCTACCGCACCATCGATGACACCTCGCGGGCCGTCAGCCAGCGTGCGTTCCTGGACAACCTCGCCGCTGGCGACGCCTACCTCGCGGAGGCTCCCACCCTGTGGGACGTCACCTTCCGCACCGCGGTGGCCCAGGCGGAACTCGAAGATCGGGAGCAGGCGGGCGCCTACCATCGGATCGCGTTCCACACCCCCGGCGGGGAAAAGATCTTCATTGAGTCGACCCGCCCCGAGTTGTTACCCGCCTGCGTGGCGTTGGTGGCCAATCCCGACGACGACCGGTACAAACACCTGTTCGGCACCACTGTCACATCGCCGCTGTTCGACGTCGAAGTGGAGATCAAGGCGCACGCACTGGCGAAGCCCGACAAGGGCACCGGCATTGCGATGATCTGCACGTTCGGTGACCTCACCGACGTCATCTGGTGGCGCGAACTGCAGCTGCCAACCCGCGCCATCGTGGGCCGCGACGGCCGGATCCGGTCGGAGACCCCCGAATGGATCAACACTGCCAAAGCGCAGGAAAACTACTCGGCGATTGCTGGGAAGACCGTGTTCAGCGCCAAAGAGGGCGTCGTTGCCCTGCTGCGTGCCAGCGGCGAGCTGGAGGGCGAGCCAAAAAAGGTGATCCACCCGGTCAACTTCTACGAGAAGGGCGACAAGCCGCTCGAGGTGGTGACCAGCCGCCAATGGTACCTTCGCAACGGTGGACGTGACGAGGCCAAGCGGGAGAAACTGATCCAGCGGGGCCGGGAAATCGAGTTCCACCCAGGGTTCATGCGCTCACGCTACGAGAACTGGATCGAAGGACTCAACGGCGACTGGCTGGTCTCCCGCCAGCGCTTCTTCGGTGTGCCGATCCCAGTCTGGTACCACCTCGACGCCGACGGCGAACCCGAGTACGAGACCCCAATCGTTCCCACCCACGATGCACTTCCCGTGGACCCGGCGGCCGAGCCAGCACCGGGGTTCGAGGAGAGCTCACGCAACCAGCCGGGCGGTTTCGTCGGCGAAAACGACGTCCTGGATACCTGGGCCACCTCATCCCTGACCCCCCAGATCGTGGGCGGTTGGCCGAAGAACCCCGATCTGTTTGCCAAGGTTTTTCCGTTCGATCTCCGCCCACAGGGTCACGACATCATCAGGACCTGGCTGTTTTCGAGCGCCGTCCGTGCCGACGCGCTGCAGGATTCGGCACCGTGGCGCCATGCCGCGTTGTCGGGCTGGATCCTTGACCCGGACCGCAAGAAGATGTCCAAGTCCAAGGGCAACGTGGTGGTCCCTACCGACGTGCTTGAGGAGTTCGGGGCCGACGCCGTCAGGTACTGGGCCGCCTCGGCGAAGCTGGGCGCGGATACCGCGTACGAAATTGCCCAGATGAAGATCGGGCGCCGGCTGGCCATCAAGCTGCTCAATGCGTCCAAGTTCGTGCTGAACCTGGGTGCCACCGAGCACACGGTCCTCACCGATGACACGTCGGTGGTCACCAATCAGCTGGACCTGTCCCTACTGGCCCAGCTGGCGCAGGTCATCGACGCGTCGACTGCCGCGTTTGAGAAGTACGACTACGCCAAGGCTCTGCAGCTCAGCGAGTCGTTCTTCTGGTCCTTCACCGACGACTATGTCGAGCTCATCAAGGATCGCGCCTACGGTGCGGCGGGCGAGGCCGAGCAGGCCTCAGTACTCGCTACTCTGGCGACCACACTTGACGCCCTACTGCGGATGTTTGCGCCGTTCCTGCCGTTCGCCACCGAGGAAGTGTGGAGCTGGTGGCGCAGCGGATCGGTGCACCGGACCGAATGGCCCACCGCCGGTCATCTTACCGACACCATCCGCACGGCCGACACCGGCGTTCTCGGCACCGTGGCTCTCGCACTCGGCGGCATCCGCCGGTCTAAATCCGAAGCCAAGGTCAAGCAGCGCACCGAGGTGCTCAGCGCCGTCGTCAACGGATCGGCGGCTCAGCTGCGCCAGCTCAACGCCGGGCTGAATGATCTCCTCGCCGCAGGCAACGTGCGTGAGCTACGTCTGGCGGAGGCCGAAGGCGAACTGTCAGTCTTCGAGGTGGAACTGGCACCCGTCGAGGCCGTGTAGCCCGGCCCGCCCCGGATTAGACGCGAGAGGCCCCGCAGACCGATCCGGTTTGCGGGGCCCCGATGCGTGCTCGCCTAATTGCACCGGTCTCCGGTGATGCTCAGCTAACCTGCCGAGGCTTCGCTGCGGGTAGAAGCGGACCAGCTGGAACGTGTGCGGAAGGCTCACAATTGGGAGACCGTGAAAAACTATTTTGGTCCGGCGGGACCTTGGTGGCCGTCGTCGTCAGTGATCGTCCCGGTCACCCGGCAGCGGAAAAGACCGATAGCACCGGTCTCCGGATCTTCGGAGGCAAACGCCATCTAAACCTGGCGACCGTTAGCAGCTCGGGGCGGGACGCCGTCTACGCATTGACCGACGATCATGGCGCGCACCATCGATGACGCGATCGCTCACACGGTCGAAGCGTCACCGACACTAGGTCATAGCCACTAACGCAGTGGGCAGCACCCCGCTAAGGAATACCGGAGAGCAGCCAGCGCGCACCATCCATGAGCACGGACACGGGCTACCCGGATCAGGCTTGGTCGGGTGCCAAGCGGACGGGGGCCCCAGTGCCGAGTACCGCCTCGGCGAGCTCCTCGGGTAGTGCACTGGACCGCCCTTGTGGGCTCCAGCCCTCAACCCAGGCGCCCAGGGCTTGAAGATGCCCAGGGCTTTCGAGCCCGCCCAACCAGACCGACGGGCCCGTTCGACTACTCTTCGAAGCACGGATGGCGACGGCCGCGACGGCACCATTCGCACATTGTTGTAGACAGGATGCAGAAATCAGCACGCCGCCGGATGACCGCGCGACGGCCGCGGCGAGCCCGCCGTCGTCGTTGGCTTTGATGAGCGCAGCGCACCGGTGACCCACGCAGAGCGCCACGACGATGCCAGCTGTACCCCTAGCACTACTTCCCATCACGTCAGCCTTGGCGTGCCTTCAGCCGCGGGTTCTTCTTGTTGATGACGAACGTTCTGCCCCGGCGGCGGACGATCTGAGCCCCCGGGACTTTTTTCAAAGCGCGGAGGGAATTGCGTACTTTCATGGTTCTCCTTCAGTGGACTAACTCTGTGGTCTATCGGCTGGTTTTGTTCGGTGCGTAGATATGGGGGACCGCAGCTCCTCGTCCGTGACTGCACAGGCTGCCAATAGGCTGGTCACCTCGCACCCGTTGATGTCATCGCCGGTGAGGGCTAGGTGTGTGCCACGGCGCCATTCACCCCGCGGATCGCTGGCCCATGGTCCGCCGTTGCTGAGAGCTATGCGTGGTCCCACGCCGAACACCGCAACTTCGGTGTCCAACAAACCGGCAATCCAGACGCTGCCTCGGACAAAGCAGCAGCCCTCGGAGATGGTACCCAACGCTGACCGAAAGCGATCCGGATGCAGAAGCAGGTCAGTGCGGTATTCGAAGGTGTGGAACGGCCCGGACGGGCTCGGCGTCACTGTGACGGCTCCGGGAAGGCTTCGGACACGTGCCGCGGCATCATCGTGCACACCAAGGTCGGCCGCGGAAGCCCCGAACGCGGGCAGCATCAGCAGATGCGGGGCCAGTTGACCGACAAGCTGGACACCTCTGAGCACCGATTCTTGATCCGATGGCAACAGATCGCTGGTGGTGGTGAGCGCCGTGTCAGCAAAGAGCAACTCCCCCATCAGGAATTCTCCAGGAGCCCTGGCGTCCTCCGGGACAGCCGTGTACCCGGATTCAAACAACGTGTGATGGTCCCACAGTTGGTTCTCCACGTCCTCAGGCTGTGCGGCTAGCGCCACTGAATCCACAGTGAAATCCCCTGGGGCGATTGCATGAATCCCATCAATTGCGTTCTCGGCTGTGGTCCCCGGCGGCAACCCGACTATCGCCCGAGAAGCACCGGCAGCGGCGAGACGTACCAAAACGGGGACCAAATCGAACCGAACCGTGCAGCTTAGGCAACCGTGCTCAAGGACAGTCGACTCTCGTTCCACCGATTGGCCGCCCCGGTGGATGCGACGGGTCACCACTCCATCATCGAGCAGATCCTGCAGAACCACTGGAACTTCTGGAGACAGCTCGGCCAACTCAGATGCAGCGCTATTGCGACTCAGGGCGTCAAGCGACGTGATGATGATCAGGTGCATTCCACAAGAATATGAGAATCGTTCTCAAATAGGAAGTTGAGGATTATCTTGGCTATCGCCAGTCGGACGTCGCAACGGACTACTCACCGCAGACGAGGGAGCATCGTGCGATGTCATGTGCCTGCATCCTAATCCCCATCTTTGGCAGAGCAGTTCCCAGCCCGCGCCCTTCCTGATCCGCTCCCATGTCATTACTTACCTCGTCGATGTCCTCTTTCCAGCGGCGGTCGTCCCCGATGGACGCAGCCAGCCAAAGGGACAGCCACGTGGCAGGCAACGATGACACCATCAAATTGAGGGGCGGCGGATACCCGGTCGAAACGCGGTTTCCCGTCCGCCGAGCCTGGATTTCACGACGATCCAACGAAACTGACGGAACCAACTTAGACTTGGCTAATGAATAGTCGGGATGCCAATCCTGGATCCGGGGCCGAAGGCGCCTCTGGAGCAGAGGTAATGTCGCGCGGTGTATCAGCCGGCTTAATTTTGGGTGGGCGGTACAGGCTCGGCACTCCCATTGGTCAGGGCGGGATGGCATCGGTGTACCGGGCTCATGACGAGGTGCTTCACAGGGAGGTAGCCGTCAAGCTCTTCCGTGCGGGCGCAACCGAAGCCGACGAGATCGACCGACAGCAGGGCGAGGCAAGAGTCCTGGCCGGGCTAAGCCACCACAACCTGGTCACGGTCTTTGATATTGGCACAGAGACCGCAATGCTCCACCCACAAACCTACCTGGTCATGGAATTGGTTCACGGCGAGGACCTTCACCGTGCCAAATACAATGCTTCACTCACGGCTGATGAGACCGCTGCCATGGGCGCCGGAGTGGCAGACGCCCTGGCATACATTCACGGCCGCGACATAGTGCACCGGGATGTGAAGCCAGCCAACATCCTCCTCGGTAGGCGCGGGGATGCGCAGCGGGCGCGGAACCCCAAACTCACGGACTTCGGTATTGCCCGGCTGGTGGACAGCGCACGGCTGACTGCCACGGGACAATCCGTCGGCACTGCTGCCTATTTGAGCCCTGAACAGGCTGAGGGACATTCCGTAACTCCGGCCAGCGACATCTACTCTCTGGGGCTGGTACTTCTGGAGTGCCTGACGGGGGACACCGCCTTCCCGGGGCCCGCGGCAGCATCCGCGGCGGCACGGTTGTATCGCGGCCCGCAGATTCCCGCGGCGCTGGGCAACGGGTGGACCT
This sequence comes from Arthrobacter glycogeni, assembly GCF_054510815.1. Taxonomy (NCBI): domain Bacteria; kingdom Bacillati; phylum Actinomycetota; class Actinomycetes; order Micrococcales; family Micrococcaceae; genus Arthrobacter; species Arthrobacter glycogeni. Next base: position 104,779 of record NZ_JBTNDV010000006.1, on the reverse strand, counting down.
CTCTGCTTCATGCCATGACCGCCCGGGATCCTCTGGACCGCCCCAGCGCAGCCCATATAGCGTCAGCGCTACGTTCCGTCCCCGGTTCCGGCTCTCCGCAAGCGATAGATAATGTCGATCCTAAGACACCAGATCCAGAGACCATTTCAACGATGGGGGGAACTTCTGCCCTCCGACAAGGTTTCGCGTTGCAGGATGGCCAGTCGACTTCAGCCATACCCGCCGCCAATCGGACAGGTAAATTACCTTCGCATTCGCTCATCACCGGACAAAACAACGACCCGGCGCAGCCGGGCAGGACGCAGGGCCTGCCAAGGCAGCGCCGCAAACCGAGGGCCGCCCAATGGGCTCTGATCGCTCTCATCCTGACAGTGGCGCTGCTGGTTATGGCTCTCATGGTTGTGCCTAATTTGAACATAGGATCAGGGCCCACACCGGTTCCCGTTGACTATCCGGCAACCCCTGGAGAACTCGGGGATCTGCTGCAGGAGCTACAGGACAGTGTGGCGCCCTAATGAAAATTACTCGATTCCGAAGTCGCACCTTGGCTGTGGCTCTCTGCGTGGCTTTGGTCAGTGGCTGCAGTGCTTCAGAGGGTTATAGCCCAGAGGTCGCCCGACAGCTCCAATCTGAGGTGCTCGCCGTCACCCAGCTCTCTGTCGACGAAGACTACGAAGAAGCCCTCAGCGTTGTGGATGATCTGAGCGTCCGTTTGGACATCCACGCGTCTGATGGGTCCGTTTCAACCGACCGGCGGCAACGCATCGAGGACGCCCTCACCGCCCTCCGCACCTACCTCGAAGCTCGGGCTGGCGACCAATCTGATCCAACCCAACCTGCACCAAAACCGCAGACACCACCGCCGTCACCGAAGGAATCCGCGCCTGCACCTCGAGAACTAATTCCTTCATTCCCTGCTACCCCTGCCCCACAGGGTCCGGCTCCGGGTCCGGGTCCGGGTGCACCAGCGCCACAGCCGCCCGTTGAACCGCTGCCAAACGAACCACAGCCGCCGTCACAGCAGCCCATTGAGCCACCGGCGAGTGAACCACCGCCGCTTGAGCCGCCAGGGACCGAACCACCGGCGCTTGAACCACCGCCGCTCCCGCTGCCGCCCACTGAACCACCGCCGCTCCCGCCGCCGCCCACTGAACCACCGCCGCTCCCGCCGCCCATAGAACCACCGCCGCTCCCGCCGCCGCCCATAGAACCACCGCCGCTCCCGCCGCCGCCCATTGAACCTCCGCCGCTCCCTGGTCCTTGAGTTAACCGTGGGTGCAATAAACGGTTCCAGGCAGGTCATCCGAAGGTTGATGTGAGCGACGCGTGAGGCAGCGTGATCCACATATCCTGGTAGAAATCTTCGTCACGCCAGCCTGGTAACTAGCCCCATTACCCGAAAGACCCGGGGCTTGACAAACTTCCATCCCCCGCCGCGCGGATCAGTCCCGCTCTTGTGAAGGCCTGATTCGGGTGGTGGGGGAAGAACGCCAGGAGTTCATATTGGCGCACAGTGACGGTCACCGCGGCGACGTCACCTTGTATAGTCCGGATGGCCGGGTCCAGTAGAAATTGTCCGCATCTGACCGCCGGTTCCGGTCGTACTGCGCGACGCAGTGCGGAACCTACCCGTAACCGCCTGCATGCCTCAGCACCGTCGAGCCCCGAAACCGTGCGATCCAGGATGACCAGGTTAGGCCACCGTTCCTCAACAAACGACGCGCAGCAAGTCCATCCGCGGTGACCGAAAGTCGCCGCGGTGGTGCCACCCCGTCACCATAGCGAGCGAAGACCCTTACTGGCGTCACAGGACTGTAAGGTCCGCCACTGGATAGCGGGCCTAGATTTGATGCATCCCCCCAATCAAGGAGCTGAATCCCATGTCTAACCAACCCAGCCACAGCATTACAGCGGGACCCATGAGCGTCCCGATGCGCGTCGCGGCGGAAGCGCTCGAACACCCGAAAGAATCTGGGCATCATCGCTCTCGGTGCAGCAATGGCGTTGGTTCCGGCTGGCTCGCCCGCGGTCGCCGGAGGCGCTGAGCTTTTCCTGGACAGCGCCATCGCGGTGGACAGCGCCAACGGCACCGTCACGCTACCGCTCCTTGAAGGCCGCCACGACGGGGCAGTCGTCTGGTACGTCGCCACCGAATCATCCGACAAGAGGGACGCGGAACGCCGCGGAATCAACCATGCCGGGTCGCTCGTCAACACCTTGGGCACCAAGGCTGTACAGCATGCGCCGCGGGTGAACGGGCTACTCCACTTCACGGGCACTGTGGACTTCAGCCCGACCCGAATTGCAGTGCCCGGACCGGATGCCTTCCCACCGGCCACAGTTCAGGCCGGAGCGGTGGGAGATGCCGACTACAGCCCGCTTGTGACTCCCGACGGACGCACGGTGCTGAACGCTACACAGGTAGCTAACGCTTCAGGAATCCATGATGCCATCGCGCCTAACGGGCTTGACATCGCGAAACGCCGAGTCACGCTCAAGACCCTGAACGGTTTCTACGAAGGCAACAGGGTGCAATACCTTCACCAGGACGCGTCAATTGAACTTGTTGCGGCGCTCGAAGGATCCACGTGGGCACCTAACCTCGACTTCGCGCCGGGGTTGGCCACCTTCGACCGCGATACATCCGCTCGCGCTGCGATTATCCCCATCGTGAACGGCCCCCGAGGGGCCGGGAACCCTCAGCGCCAAGGACTTCAATCGGCTGTCGCCGGTGAGGGTGATCCGTTGAACATTACCCAGGTAGTGCCTGGAGATAACGACTACACCCCCATCTGGGATGTAACGCCCGCCCTATGGACGCAACAAGCCATTGAGGACGGTCAACGGATACGGCTGAAGGATCATGACGAGGTTGCGAATCTCTTTCAGGCAGGCCTTCTGACAAGCGCCGGAGCAGGACCGGCCAACAAATCGTTGAACGGTCTCCGGGCCCTGCCAGGGATCTCCAACTGTCCGGTGGTGATCGAACTCGACTGAGGACCCACAGGGCGTTTCCCCCACCCGGGAAACGCTCCGTGAGGGGGCTCGACCACTAAAGAGATCACGGTTGCTACACAAATCCCTGCGGTCCGTGTCCCGAGGCTGTTGCTTTGTTGGGCACTGTTAGTCGAAGACTGGGTCCTCGGTGCGTGAGCGCTTCAGTTCGAAGAATTCAGGGAACTCGGCGAGCATCACCGCGCCGTCGAAGACGCGACCAGCGGCCTCGCCGCGGGGAATACGGGTCAGCACTGGCCCGAAGAACGCCGTGCCGTTGAATGCGACAACTGGGGTTCCAACCTCGTCCCCGACCCGGTCGATTCCGTCCTGATGGGACGCGCGAAGCTGCGAGTCGTATTCGTCGCTCGTCGCGTAGGCGGCCAGCTCGGCGGGAAGACCGACCTCTTCAAGGGATTCGCTGATGACTGCAGCGAAGTCCTCATTCTTGCCTTGGTGGATCCGGGTGCCCATGGCGTCGTACAGCCTTTTGATGTTGTCGTTGCCGTGGAGTTCAGCGGCAGCGATGATGACGCGCACCGGCCCGTAGGCCCGCTTCATCAACCCTTGGTATTCCTCAGGGAGATCCCGGCCGGCGTTAAGGACGGCGAGGCTCATGACATGCCAGTCGACCGTGATGCTGCGGACCTTTTCCACTTCTTCGATCCACCGTGAGGTTACCCAGGCGAAGGGACACACGGGATCGAACCAAAAATCGGCCTTCTGGACATTGTTTGAGGGAGAAATCGTTTCAGTCATATTCCGTACAACCTGAGCGGGCGCCGGGCTATTCCGCCCTGTCGGGTGGAGGATACCGGTCAGGCTGACTTGTTCCGGCGTTTCGCGACGACGTCGTGCGAGATCAACGTGGGCTCCACCTTTTTGCCGACCACTGCCTCAGTGATGACCACCGTGGCGATGTCGTCCCGGCTTGGCAGGTCGAACATCACCGGCTGGAGGACTTCCTCCATGATGGCCCGCAGACCTCGGGCCCCGGTACCACGTTCAAGGGCCTGATCGGCGATCGCCTCAAGTGCCTTCGGCTCGAAGGTCAGTTCGACGCCGTCGAGCATGAACATCTTCTGGAACTGCTTGATAAGGGCGTTCTTGGGTTCGGTCAGAATCTGCATCAGCGATTTCTGGTCCAGGCTGGTCACCGTGGTGATCACCGGCAACCTGCCGATGAACTCGGGGATCAACCCGAACTTAAGCAGATCCTCGGGCATCACATCGCCGTAGCTGACCTCCTCGCTCTTCAATGAACTCAGCGGAGCGCCGAAACCGATTCCCTTGCGGCCCGCCCGGGAGCCGATGATCTCTTCCAGCCCCGCAAAGGCGCCGGCGACGATGAACAGCACGTTAGTGGTGTCAATCTGGATGAATTCCTGATGCGGGTGTTTGCGGCCACCCTGGGGTGGCACAGAGGCGACTGTACCCTCAAGGATCTTCAGCAGGGCCTGTTGAACGCCCTCGCCCGACACGTCCCGGGTGATTGACGGGTTCTCACTCTTGCGCGAGATCTTGTCGATTTCGTCGATGTAGATGATGCCCTGCTCAGCCTTCTTGACGTCATAGTCAGCGGCCTGGATGAGCTTCAAAAGGATGTTCTCGACATCTTCGCCGACATATCCGGCTTCGGTGAGCGCGGTTGCGTCGGCTACCGCGAAGGGGACGTTCAAGCGGCGGGCAAGTGTCTGCGCGAGGTAGGTCTTACCGCAACCGGTAGGACCGATCAGAAGAATGTTCGACTTGGCGATCTCGACGTCTTCGGTGGGCACCGCATCGGCAAGATTTCCGGTGGTGCGGGGGGCGTGTCCGGACTGGATCCGCTTGTAATGGTTGTAGACGGCGACGGCGAGGGACCGCTTGGCGGGTTCCTGACCGATGACGTATTCCTGGAGAAAGTCGAAGATCTCGCGGGGCTTTGGTAGCTCGAAGGTCCCGAGGTCAGCGACCTCGGACAGCTCTTCCTCGATGATCTCGTTGCAGAGGTCGATGCATTCATCGCAGATGTAGACGCCAGGTCCGGCAATAAGTTTCCGGACCTGCTTCTGGCTTTTCCCACAGAAAGAGCACTTCAGCAGGTCTGTGCTCTCACCAATGCGAGCCATGTGTCAGTCCCCTTACGTGGATCTGTTGTGTAGACAGCGGAGTCCCCGGGCAAGCGGGATCCCGCTTACCCCACTCTAGGACAATCGGGGCTGCTAATCAGCATCACAAGGCCCGTGGTGCTGATTGTGTCGCACCACGGGCCCGGTCCTCGGCGAGAGGATACTAGGGCTTGTTGATCTTCGGAGGCGTCATCTTGCGGGAGGTCAGGACCTCGTCCACCAGCCCGTACGCTTTGGCATCGGCGGCGGTGAGAATCTTGTCACGCTCGATGTCGATGTTGACCTGCTCGGAACTCTTCCCGCTGTGTAGCGCCAGCGTGTCTTCCAACCAGGTGCGCATCCGCATGACCTCGTTTGCCTGGATCTCAAGATCCGATGCCTGTCCGCCCTGGCCACCCCCGAGTGCCGGCTGATGGATCAGGACGCGGGCATTGGGAAGTGCGAGCCGCTTGCCGGGGGCGCCGGCCGCCAGCAGCACTGCTGCCGCACTCGCTGCCTGTCCCAGGCAGACCGTCTGGATTTCAGGGCGGATGAACTGCATCGTGTCGTAGATGGCCGTCATGGCCGTGAACGATCCGCCCGGCGAGTTGATGTAGAGCGTGATGTCGCGTTCCGGATCGGTCGACTCGAGGACCAGCAGCTGGGCCATGACATCGTCAGCGGATGCGTCGTCGACCTGGACGCCGAGGAAGATAATGCGATCCTCGAAGAGCTTGGTGTAGGGGTCCTGGCGCTTGAACCCGTAGGGGGTACGCTCTTCAAACTGGGGAAGGACGTAGCGGTTGGACGGCATCTGGGGTGCGGTGCCGCCTGCTGCGGCTCCAAAATTGTGGTTCATGGTGTCTCCTGGGTGGTCTCTGCTGAGGTGGGTAGGGGCGCAGGCCGCGATGGTTAGTCGCGCTGCGTGCCGCCGCCGCCCGATACCGAGTTGGCATGCGCAGCGATCTTGTCGAAGAAGCCGTATTCGAGGCCTTCCTGAGCAGTGAACCACTTGTCGCGGTCGTTGTCCTTCAGGATTTTCTCGACCGTCTGCCCGGTCTGCTCAGCGGTGAGCTCAGCCATCACCCGCTTCATGTGAAGGATCAGTTCTGCCTGGATCCTGATGTCGGAGGCGGTGCCGCCGATACCGCCGGAGGGCTGGTGCATCAGGACACGGGCGTGTGGGGTGGCGTAGCGCTTGCCTTTGGTGCCCGAGGACAGGAGGAACTGACCCATCGACGCGGCTAACCCGGTGGCGACGGTGACGACGTCGTTGGGGATGAACTGCATGGTGTCGTAGATCGCCATCCCCGCGGTAACGGATCCGCCGGGTGAGTTGATGTAAAGGAAGATGTCCTTATCAGGATCCTCGGCCGACAACAACAACAGCTGGGAGCAAATGGCGTTGGCGTTGTCGTCCCTGACCTCGGAGCCGAGCCAGATAATGCGCTCCTTCAGGAGCCGGTTATAGATGTAGTCATCGCGGCCTGCTGGGTCTACGGTCGCCATGGTCGGGGTGGTGGGTTCGATTGCCATTGGAAGTTAGCCTCTCACTCTGGTTGGTCTGCCGGGTGCCGGCAGCCGACCGTTTATCTCTCATTGGACAGTAACTTGTTTGAGGGTTCGTTTGATCCCGCTGCGGAGGCTGTTCGCTGACGGCGCACCAGCGCGGGCGCCCGGCAACTTAACGGCTAAGGGCCGCCCTCCCTGCGGGAAGACGGCCCTCGATCGTGAAGTGTGAGACTACGCCTTGCTGGACTCTTCGTCAGCTGCGGGCGTGGCCTTTGCAGGCTTCTTGGTGGCTGCTTTCTTGGCGGCGGGTGCTTCGGCCGCAGCGGTCTTCGCCGCAGGCTTCTTCCCGGCTGCAGGCTTCTTCCCGGCTTCTGGCTTCTTCCCGGCAACCGTCTTCTTCTCGGCGGCAGGCTTCTTTTCGGCTGCTGCCGTGGCCTTCGCCGGCTTTTTTGCGGGAGCCGAATCGTCGGCAGGAGCGTCGTCGGCTTCGTCGCCGGCACGAACGAAGTCGCTCAGGTCGACAACCGCACCGGAGCTGTCCTTCACCACGGCGAGTTCCAGCACCTTGGCGAGTGCCTTGCGACGACGGACTTCTCCGACGATCATCGGAACCTGGCCGCTCTGATCGAGCATCTGGGCGAACTGGTTTGGCTCCATGCCGTACTGACCCGCGGTCGAGACGATGTAGTCGATCAGCTCAGGCTGGCTGACACCGATTTCTTCCTTCTCGGCGATCGCGTCAAGGATCATTTCGTTGCGGAACGCCTGCTCGGTGTTCTCGCGGATTTCGGCGCGGTGCTCTTCGGTGTCGTGGCCCTCAGCGTTGGCGTGGGCGCTTTCACCGGTGAAGTGCTGCTCCAGCTGGTCATCGATGAACGCTGCCGGAACCGGCACTTCGATGAGCTCGATCAGCTTTTCGAGAACCAGATCGCGGGCTTCGACGCCCTGCCCCTCAATCTTCTCATCGGCTGCACGTTTGGTGAGGTCGGCCCGCAGCTCAGCAATGGTGTCGAATTCGCTGGCAAGCTGGGCGAAGTCGTCGTTCGCTTCAGGCAGTTCGCGTTCCTTGACTGCCGATACCTCAACCTTGATCTGGGCATCGCTGCCGGCGTTGTCGCCGCGGGCCAAGGTGGTTTCAAAGATTGCGTCCTCGTCAGCGCTCAGACCTGTGACTGCTTCATCCATGCCTTCGAGCATGGTGCCGGAGCCAACCTGGTACGAAACGTCCTGGGCTGCGTCAACCTGCTCGCCGTCGACGGTTGCGACCAGGCTCAGGGTAAGGAAGTCTCCGTCAGCGGCGGGACGATCAACGGCGGTCAAGGTTCCGAACCGGCCGCGCAGCTCATCGAGCGCCTTGTCGACGTCGACGTCGGACGCCTCGGCGGCTTCGACAATTACCTCGAGGCCTGAATATTCGGGGAGGGTGATATCTGGGCGAACGTCCAGCTCGACAGTGAACAGGAGCTGTCCATCCTTGGCTGCGGGGTCTGGCACCTCAGTGATCTCTACCTCGGGGCGGGTCAGGGGCCGGATGCCGCTTTCCTGGACGGCGCTCTGGTAGAAGTCATTCAAGCCGTCGTTGATGGCAGTCTCGATGACGTAGCCGCGACCTACACGCTGATCAATCAGCTGGTTGGGGACACGTCCTTTGCGAAAGCCCGGTACCTGGACCTGGGCGGAGATGGTCTTGTAAGCCGCATCAATGTTGGGCTTGAGCTCCTCGAACGGGATCTCCACATTTAGCTTCACTCGCGTGGGAGTGAGGTTTTCGACAGCGCTCTTCACGGCGTAGTACTCCTGAATGATTGAAGATGATGACCACACGGCGTCCGTGGATCTACCGGATAGGTATCCGCGGCGATTATGCAGAGTCGGGGTGACAGGAGTTGAACCTGCGACTTCCTGCTCCCAAAGCAGGCGCTCTACCAAGCTGAGCTACACCCCGTGAGTGCAGCCATTAGTCTACGTAAATTTTGCTCCAGTTGCACATTTGGCTAAACGGCACTGCCTGTGATGTAGTTATAGGCGTTCCGACGCTCTGGGCAACTCCTGTAGTCACTAATATGCTCAGGTTCTCGGGGATGTAGCTTAGTGGTAAAGCCTCAGTTTTCCAAACTGATGATGCGGGTTCGATTCCCGTCATCCCCTCGCATCGGCCAAAGAAAAGCACCCCGCCCTTCGGCGCCGGGTGCTTTTTTGTCAAAGGCCGTCAGGGAGCCTGGCATGCAGGACACCAGTACAGCTTTCGGGTAGCTAGCTCGGTAACCGCCACTGACGTGCCGCACCGACGGCAGGGCAACCCCGCCCGGCCGTAGACATAGTGGGCGTCCTCGCGCTTGACACGGGACGACGACGAGGAACGGTCCGCTGCCGCCGTGGTGATGATCCGTCCGGCACGCACCCCGCCCCTCATGATCTGGACGATGTCCTCCCATAGAACCGTTGCTTCCTGAGTGCTGATCGATTTTCCCGGGCGCCACGGGTCCAATCGTTGCCTGAATAGCGCTTCAGCCCGATAGATGTTCCCGACCCCTGCAATCACGGCCTGGTTCATCAGCAGCAGGCCTACCGGGCTGGCGCTCTTGCGCAGGCCGGACGCGAACTCAGTGACGTCGTCGTGGGCTCGAACGCTGCCACCGGCACTGCTCCTGCCGCGACCCGCGGCGGCGCTGTTCTGGCCGCCGAGGGGGTCAGGGCCGAGCCGCGCGACGACGGCATCCCGCTCGGGCTCGGTGATCACCTCACATGCTGTCGGGCCGCGCAGATCGGCCCAGCCGAAATCACTGACGAGGCGCAGGCGGACCGCTCCAACCGGGGCTGGCGGCCCGCTGTAGTCGGCGTCCGGGGCGCCCGCCAGTTCCTGTTCCCCTACCTTGCGGGGCGCTCCGATGCTTGAGGCGCCCATGCAGGATGTGTCGCCGCCGAAGCTCCATGCCCCGTACAGCCCCAGATGCACCCGCAGGAAGATGGGCGGGGTTGGACTTTCGTCGGGGGCATCAGCGAACTCGACGAATAACTGTTTCCCGTGGGCTGCGGCGCGAGTCAGTACGCGCCCATCGAGTCCGGCTGCGCCCGCGGCAAACCGCCCCTGCGGGCTCGACGCAGCCACGCGGTGTCCGCCGAAAACGGACGACAGCTGCAACGCCAACCGGTGAATCGAATGGCCTTCAGGCATCAGGGTTGCCGGTCGACGCTGCCGGTGGTCTCATAGGCGGCGATCTGGCCGATCCGGCGGATGTGACGGTCGGCCTCGCTGAACGGCTCCGCGAGGAACGCCTCGACAATCAGTGTTGCCTCGTCCACCGAGTGTTGCCGTCCGCCCACGGCCACCACATTGGCGTCGTTGTGCTGACGTGCCAGCTTCGCGGTGTCCAGGCTCCAGGCCAGGGCCGCACGGATTCCCCGCACCTTGTTGGCCGCCATCTGCTCGCCGTTGCCTGATCCGCCCAGCACAATGCCCAGCGCGTCGCGGCCTGCCTGCTGGTCGATGACTACCGCCCGGGCTGCGTTGATGCAGAATCCCGGGTAGTCATCCTCGGCGTCGTAAGCCTGGGGCCCATGATCAACAACCTCGTGACCAGAGCGGCGCAGGTGCTCGATCAGGTGGGCACTGAGCTCCATGCCAGCGTGGTCAGTGGCGATGTGAACGCGCATGAAATGTCCGTTTCGAAGGGGTAGGTGTGCTGTTAAGACTACTTCCTGGCTAAGGGTGCTCGTTTGCCGCGGGTGGTGAAAGAATGGCTGTGCTGCGTAAGCTGCATCACAGACGACGCCCGCCACCCGCAGGGCATCAGCCACCGTTTTCCGAAAGGCATCACCTTGCCAGGCATGAATCTGACGCGCGACGAGGCACGAACCCGCGCCGACATCTTAACAGTCACCTCCTACGAGATCGCTCTGGACCTCACCCGCGGTGACACTACCTTCGGTTCCAGGACAGTAGTGAAGTTCGAGGCCACCGACGGCGCCTCAACGTTCATCGACGCTGTCACGGACAAGGTGTCGCTGGTGACATTGAACGGCGCCGAGCTGGATCCAGCCGAGGTCTCCGACGGGATCCGCATCCAGCTGCCCCGTCTGGCCGCCTCCAATGAGCTGGTCATCGACGCCGACATGCTCTACATGAATACCGGCGAGGGCCTGCACCGCTTCGTTGACCCGGTAGACAACGAGGTCTACCTCTACACCCAGTTCGAGGTCCCGGACTCGCGGCGTGTTTTCGCCGTCTTCGAGCAGCCGGACCTCAAAGCGACCTTCAGCTTCACTGTGACAGCGCCGTCGCACTGGGACATCATCTCCAACTCCCCCACTCCCGCTGCGGTGGACGCAGGCTTGGCCGCCGACGGCGGCGCCACGGCCATCTGGTCCTTCGAACCCACCCCTATGCTGTCCTCCTACGTCACAGCACTGATTGCGGGGCCCTACCAGTCGGTGCGCAGCGAACTCACCAGCTCCGATGGACGGGTCATTCCCCTGGGTGTGTTTGCCCGAAAGTCCCTCATGCAGCACCTCGATGCAGAAAACATTTTTGCTCTGACCCGCAAGGGCTTTGCCTTCTTCGAGGAGCAATTCGGCACTCCCTACCCGTTCGCCAAGTACGACCAGCTCTTTGTCCCCGAGTTCAACGCCGGCGCCATGGAGAACGCCGGCGCTGTGACGTTCCTGGAGAGCTACGTCTTCAGGTCCCGGGTCGCTGATGCGACAGTCGAACGCCGGGCCATCACCATCCTGCACGAGCTGGCCCACATGTGGTTCGGCGACCTGGTGACCATGCGCTGGTGGAACGATCTGTGGCTGAACGAATCGTTCGCCGAGTTCATGTCCACCCTCGCCGCCGCCGAGGCCACCGAGTTCAAGCAGTCGTGGACCACATTCGCCTCACTGGAGAAGGCCTGGGCCTACCGTCAGGATCAGCTTCCCTCCACCCACCCGATCGTCGCAAAGATCAACGATCTGGAAGACGTCCAGGTCAACTTCGACGGCATCACCTACGCCAAGGGTGCCTCGGTACTCAAGCAGTTGGTGGCCTGGGTGGGCCAGGACAAGTTCATGGAAGGCGTCAGGGAATACTTCGGCAAGCACTCCTGGAAGAACACCGAGCTCGTCGATCTTCTCTCCGAGCTGGAGCGGGCCAGCGGTCGCGATCTGAAGGGGTGGTCGGCCTTGTGGCTGGAAACAGCAGGCGTGAACACCCTGCGTCCGCAACTGACGACCGACGACGACGGCGCCATCACCAGTTTCGCCGTGCTCCAGTCGGCGGTGGCAGAGTACCCCACCATCCGCCCGCACCGGCTCGCGATCGGCTTTTACACGCTCGACGCCGACGGGAAACTGCAGCGCACCGACCGGGTGGAGCTTGACGTCGACGGCGAACGCACCGACGTGCCGGAGTTGGTGGGGCGCACCCGCCCCGACCTGGTACTGCTCAACGACGACGACCTGGCCTACGCCAAGATCCGCCTCGACGAGGTGTCGCTCCGCACGGCTACCCACCATCTCAAAGACATCAACGACTCGCTTCCCCGCACCCTGGTGTGGGCCTCCGCCTGGGATGCAGCCCGCGACGGTGAGACCCCCGCACGGAACTATGTGGAGCTGATCCTGCAGAACATCGGCTCGGAATCCGACTCATCAGTCATGCTGGTGCTGCTGCGCCAGCTCGCCGCTACCCTCGCCTTCTACGTAAACCCCACCGACCGGTCAGCCATGACCGTGGCGGCCGCCGACAGCCTCTGGAAACTCGCCCAGAGTGCCGACGCCGGTTCGGATGCCCAGCTGCAGTTCGTCAAGGCATTCGCCGGACATGCCCAGACCGACGCCCATCTCGATTCGATCGAAGCGATCTTCACCGGCTTCGCAGTTCCGGAGGCTCTGGAGATCGACGCCGACCTGCGCTGGGAACTGGTGTCATCGCTGGTCGCTGGTGGCAGGTTTGCGCAGCCGGAGATCGACGCGGAACTGGAACGCGATGCGACGGCAACCGGACAACTCGCAGCTGTCCAGGCAACGGCAGCCATCCCGACGCCTGAGGCGAAGGCAGAGGCCTGGCACACTATTGTTGAGCGCTCAGACATGCCGAACGCAGCCCAGCGGTCAGCAATTGCCGGGTTCATGCGCGTCCATGACCCAGCGGTACTCGCGCCGTTTGTTGACCTGTACTTTGCTGCGGCGCAGGATATCTGGGCCAGCCGGACCCACGAGATCGCCCAGCAGATCATCGTCGGCTTGTATCCGTCCCGGTTGACCACCCAGGACACCCTCGACAAGTCGTCGGCTTTCCTTGCCGCGCTCGACGCGGGAAGTACCTCCCTGCGCCGGCTGATCCTGGAGAGCCAGGACGGAATTGCGCGCGCTCTCAAAGCTCAGGCCGTAGACCGGTAAAACAGGTGGTTTGGGGTGTAGTTTTGAGCCATGAACCTCTCCGAGCATCACTATCGGGTAGACGTCACCTGGACCGGTAATCACGGCGAAGGGACCCGTTCGTACCGCGGCTACGGCCGGGAACACGAGGTGTCTGCCGCGGGTCCGCCGGTGCTGCTGGGCACGGCTGACCCCACGTTTCATGGGGCCAAAGACAGATGGAACCCTGAGCAGTTGCTGCTTGCCGCGTTATCCCAGTGCCACATGCTGGCCTACCTCCATATGGCGGTGAAGCACGGTGTGGTGGTGACTGCCTATGAGGACGCTGCCGTCGGCACCATGCGGTTGAACGCCGACGGTAGCGGTGAGTTCCTCAGTGTTACCCTCAAGCCGCGGGTGACGATCACCGACCAGCTGGCGAAGTACACGGCTCAGGCCATCCACCGGGACGCCGCAGCATCGTGCTTCATTGCGCGGTCAGTGAATTTCCCGGTCAACCATGAGCCGGTCGTGGTGGTCGCCGAGGACGCACAGCAGCACGCCTAGTGCCCCTTGCTGTGCCCCGTCTGGTGCCACTGGGCGAGGAGCCGGGACTCGGCGTCGGGCTTCAGCCCCGACTTTCGCTCGCGGGCGAGCCCACGACGTCGTTCGTCCTGCAGCACCCGGGCAATAGTGTCCTGAACGGGCCGCTGGTGAAGTCCTTCGGCCAGGGCGGCCTTGACCGATCGGGCACCATGGCCCTCATAGCCTTCCGGCAGCCAGTGCGGCAAGGAGTCCGGTCCAGTCCAGTAGCCCACCCCGTGGTCGACCAGCCACCCGGGTTCGACCGACGTGAGCGAGCCGTTGAACCCGACCTGCGCTGCGGTGATGGCGATCAGGTCCCCAAACCTCACTGCCGGCCCCACAGTGTTGAACACTCCGGTCAGCCGCCGGTCTGCGGCCGCGATGAGCCATTCAGCGAGGTCGTCCAGGTCGATGGTCTGGGTAAAAGCGTCTTGGATGGCCGGGACCAGCACCTCGCCTCCGCGCGCCAGCCGGGCCGGCCAGTACCCGAACCGGTCGCTGCCATCTCCCGGGCCACAGATCAAACCCGGACGGGCGATCAGCACCTGCCCTTCCCGGTGCTGCTGGCACAGTTGCTCGCACGCCACCTTCGCCTCGCCGTAGGATTCGCTCGGAGCGGGGCCGTCGTCGTCGTACCCGGTCAACAGCGCCGCTGACTCGTCCCCGCCGGGCACCGTGTTGTCCGCGTAGACGGAGCAACTTGAGACGTACACCCAGTGCCTGGTCCGAGCAGTGAGCGCTTCGAGGGCTTCCCTGACCTGGCGGGGCTGCCACGACACCTCGATCACGGCATCCCAATCCCGATCGACGTCGGCGTACGGGGTGGGGCCGTCCCGGTCAGCCCTCACGAATACAGCCCCGTCCGGCGGGCCCGACCAGGTCCCCCGGGCCAGACAGGTGACCTGGTGCCCCAGGCCAAGAGCCGATTCGGCAATCCGCCGGGAGAGAAATACTGTACCGCCGAGGATCAGGATGCGCATCGGCTCAGCCTACGGCGCTAGCCTAGGAGCAGACACCCTTTCCGCCGCTGGCGGAGAGAAACCCCGTTTGTGAAGGAAATGGTCACGCCCCCATGCAGTCGCCCGCCCAGATTGGTTTAGGAGATCAGCTACTTAATGTCGCCGTCATTCTCGTGGCGGGGCTGGTGCTGTGGCTGGTGGTCCGCTTCGTCATTAACCGGATGGTCCGGCGGGTGCGCAGCGGATCGGATCTATTCAAGAAGCCGCACTTCAAGTGGGCGCAACCGGTGCTTCGCACTCTGGACCACAAGCGGCGGGTCCAGCGCACCGAGACGATCGGGGCGCTCCTGCGCAGTGTCTCAGGGCTCACCATTGCGGTCATCGCCATCATGATGGCCCTGCAGGCGCTGGGAGTGGACATCGGTCCCATCCTCGCCAGCGTGGGAATCGTGGGTATCGCCATCGGTTTCGGGGCCCGCGAAATCATCAGGGACGCGTTTCTCGGATTCTTCATCACCCTTGAGGACCAGTACGGAATTGGCGACACGATCGAGGTGGGCGACACGGTAGGGGTGGTGCAGTCGGTCGGACTACGGATTACCCGCCTGATCGACGACAATGGCGCCATCTGGTACATCCGCAACGGGGACATCATGAAGGTGGGCAACCGTTCGCAGGGAGACTATGTTGCCCCGGCAGTTGTCACCGAACCGACAGGAGACCAACCATGACCACGCCTGGAAACACCGAGGGCATTCCCATCCCCTCCCGCTTCGGGGAGCCGCTCGCCAAACTGACGCCGGTGGGACCGCGTTTCGACCAGCCTGCCTACACCGACAACTTTTATGCGGCAGTCGGCGGCCATCCGGTGTTCGTGAAACTCGTTGATGCCTTCTACGATGGCGTCGCTAACGATGCGCTCTTGCGTCCCATGTACCCGGAAGAGGACCTCGGGCCCGCGAAGGAACGCCTGCTGATGTTCCTTGAACAGTACTGGGGCGGCCCGAAGACCTACGGCGATCAGCGAGGTCATCCCCGCCTGCGGATGCGGCATATGCCGTTCACCGTGTCGCCGCAGGCACGCGACCGCTGGTTGACGCATATGCGTGCTGCCGTCGACTCACTGGGGCTGACACCCCTCCACGAAGCGACCCTGTGGGACTACCTCGAGCGGGCGGCTCACTCGATGGTCAACTCCGCCTAACGGTTGCTGGTCTCCCGTGCGGGACCTTCTCACAGCAGCGTCGGGGTGCGCGAGAGCACATGGCCGCGTGGGGTGCTGATTCTCGTCCAGCGGCCGTTGGACAGGATTGAGAGCCGTTCACCCTTCGCCAGGAATCCCAGGGCGAAAGCACCAAAAGCTGCACCAGCGGGGACGTCGACAGGCAGATCCTCAATGGTCCTGCCCCAGATGGCCCCCCGGGCGCTGTTCACGATCAGGGCACCAGGATTGTTCGGAACGGTTTGGGCGACTTCTCGGATACCGTTCCTGGCGGCCGCCTCGACCAGGTCCGAGCTCAGATCGCCCCGAGGTTCCCAGCCCGCCCGTGGGGGGAGGACTCCCGCCCAGCTTTCGGTAACTGTGGTTGGCGGGATCTGCAGGACGGCGTCGGTCTCTGCCAGCCGGGCCAGCCGGTCCGATACCGAGGCGAGGGCAACTGTCGTGTCCACGTGCGCCGGAGTGGCCAACGGCATGGTCCGCAGACCCAGCACGGTGGGGGTCGCCTCGCCGAGGATGCGCGGCCGCAGAATGCAAATGTACGCGGCGAGTACGGTCCCCGACGCCTGAAACCGGACTGCGCCGTCGTCGGCTGCCCTGGCCCGGGCAATGAAGGTGCGCAGGTCGGCGACGACTAACGGGTCAGTGAAAACCAGATCGGTGGCTGGCGAGTGGTGTTCCATCGTCAGACGGTCTGTCGACGTCGGAAGGCCACCGGTTCCCCACGCCAGTGCTCAAGGGCTGCCCGTTGGGCGTCGCCTAGTTTCGTGGGCCGGCCGGTGACCCGGTTGACCAGGATCATGGTGGAGACGGCGAGCGCATAACTGATCGATCCATCGGGTTCGGCGATCCGGTAGCCGAGGTCAAAGCTCGAGCCACCGACGCCGGTGACCCAGATGGTGATCTCCAGTGGGCTGGGGCGGTAGTTCAGCGGTGCCGAGTACTCGATCTCGTGCCGCGCGACGAGGGTGAAGTGGTCCGGTCCGATCAGGTCGAGGAGGGTGTCCGCCGGTTCGGCGTCGCCCTGCGCGGTATCCGGGAGCGGCAGGTGGATGAACTGGACGCGCGCATCTTCGAGGTACTGGAGGAATCGCACGTTGTTGACGTGTCCGTAGGAATCTTCGTCGCCGAAGCGTAGCTGAATGGGGAAGCGCTGGATCCGAGGCATGCCCCCATCCTCTCAAAAGGTTCCAGCCGCAGCTAAACGCTGCCGCCGAATGCTGACCGGTGTTGAGGGCCGCGGGCGTGTGCAACTAAGGTCAGAGGTACTCTCGGCGTCGTTACGGCGTCGCTGCTGCCCTGAGCATCGCCGCATCACAAGGAGAACGTATCTATGGCTGTCGAGTCCACCGTCGATCCAACCCAAACGCTGGTCAACCTGCTTGATCTCAGCAGCGCGGATGGAGCGCAGACCGACGAGGAAATCTTCGTGGGCACCTCAGTGCAGCAGTCGGGGCGTCGGATCTTCGGCGGTCAGGTGTTGGCGCAGGCACTGATCGCCGCGATTCGCACCGTCGAGCCCACCCGGGAGGTCCACTCGATGCATGCCTACTTCCTGCGGGCCGGCGACGCACTCGAGCCGATCACCTTCGGGGTGCAGCGGTTGCGTGATGGGCGTTCCTTCTCGGCCCGGCGCGCCCACGCCTACCAGAATGGTGTCCCCATCCTGTCGATGATCGCTTCCTTCCAGCAGCCCGGCGACGGCCTGAGCCATCAGGAGCGGATGCCCGAGGGGATGCCTGCCCCGGAGTCCCTACCGAGCACCGCCGACCTGCTGGGTGAGCTGGACCATCCGTTGGCGCGGGCCTGGTCTTTTGACCGGCCGTTCGACATCCGTCATGTGGATGGTGCGCTGTATGTGCAGCACGACGGCGATCGGGTGGCACGCAACGCGGTCTGGATGAAGACGTTTGCCCCGATGCCGGAGGACCAGGGGTTGCATCGGGCTGCGCTTGCCTATGCCAGCGACTACACGCTGCTCGAGTCGATCCTGCGTCAGCATGGACTGAGCTGGGTCACGCCCGGGATGAGCGTGGCGAGCCTGGATCATGCCATGTGGTGGCACCGTCCGGTAAAGGTGGATGAGTGGTTGCTCTATGTGCAGCAGTCCCCCAGCGCCTCGGGCGCACGCGGATTGTCGACCGGCCAGATCTTCAACCGGGCCGGGGCGCTGGTCGCAACAGTGGCCCAGGAGGGCATGGTTCGGGTCCCGTGAGGCCCCCACCCGGATCGAGTCACCACCGATAACCGGAAAAATCGCCCCATGCACGTGGTTTCTGTCGACTCGATGCAATGCTGACCCGACCCACAAGGAGCGCCCCGACCCTCGACGGTCTGGGCGCTCCTTTCCGGCGATTCCGTCGGCCAGGCAATGGCCGCTGTGCCCGGCTCGCCGCCGGCCCGCTCTTAGTCGCGGGTGAGGCGGCGGTGGGTGACGCGGTGAGGCTTTGCGGCGTCGGGGCCGAGCCGTTCGATCTTGTTCTCCTCGTAGGACTCGAAGTTTCCTTCGAACCAGTACCACTTGTCCGGATTCTCTTCCGTTCCCTCATACGCGAGGATGTGGGTGACGACCCGGTCGAGGAACCACCTATCGTGGGACACCACGACGGCGCAGCCCGGGAATTCGAGTAGCGCGTTTTCCAGGCTGGACAGGGTTTCGACGTCGAGGTCGTTGGTCGGTTCGTCGAGAAGCAACAGGTTTCCACCCTGTTTGAGGGTCAGGGCGAGGTTCAAGCGGTTACGCTCACCACCGGACAACACGCCCGCCCGCTTCTGCTGGTCGGGTCCCTTGAAGCCGAAGGCTGATACATAAGCGCGCGACGGCATCTCAACCTGACCCACCTGAATAAAGTCGTGTCCATTGGAGACCACTTCCCACAGAGTCTTCTCGGGATCGATTCCACCACGCGACTGGTCAACATAAGAGATCTTGACCGAATCGCCAATGGTCAGCTTGCCACCGTCAATGGGTTCGAGTCCCACGATGGTCTTGAACAGCGTGGTCTTACCCACACCGTTGGGGCCGATCACCCCGACGATACCGTTGCGGGGCAGGGAGAAGGACAGACCGTCGATCAGGATGCGATCGTCGTAGCCCTTGCGCAGGTTTGCCGCTTCGATGACCTGGCTGCCCAGGCGCGGTCCGGGTGGGATCTGGATGTCTTCGAAGTCGAGCTTCTTGGTCCGCTCAGCTTCCGAAGCCATCTCCTCGTAGCGGGCGAGCCTTGCCTTGGACTTGGTCTGGCGGCCCTTGGCGTTGGAGCGCACCCACTCGAGTTCTTCGGTGAGACGCTTCGACTGCTTGGCGTCTTTCTTGCCCTGCACTTCGAGGCGGGCACGCTTCTTCTCCAGGTAGGTAGAGTAGTTGCCCTCGTAAGGGTAGAGGTGGCCACGGTCCACTTCGGCAATCCACTGGGCAACGTGATCCAGGAAGTACCGGTCGTGGGTGACGGCGAGGACAGCGCCGGCGTAGCTCTTAAGGTGCTGTTCCAACCACAGCACGCTTTCCGCGTCGAGGTGGTTAGTGGGTTCATCAAGGAGCAACAGATCAGGCTTCTGGAGCAGCAGCTTGCACAAGGCGACACGGCGCCGTTCACCACCCGACAGGATGGTCACATCGGTTTCCGGCGGCGGGCAGCGCAACGCGTCCATAGCCTGTTCGAGCTGCGAGTCCAGGTCCCAGGCGTCAGCCGCGTCGATGGCTTCCTGCAACTTACCCATTTCCTCGAGCAGGTTGTCGAAGTCAGCGTCGGGATTGGCCATTTCTTCGGAGATCTCATTGAAGCGCTGGATCTTGCCGTAAATCTCGCCGACACCTTCCTGCACGTTGCCCAGGACAGTCTTCTCCTCGTTCAGCGGAGGTTCCTGCAGCAGGATCCCCACCGAGTACCCGGCGCTGAGCTTCGCTTCGCCGTTCGAAGGGGTGTCGAGGCCAGCCATGATCTTCAGGATGGTGGACTTGCCCGAGCCGTTGGGGCCCACGACGCCAATCTTCGCGCCGGGATAGAAGGACATACTGACGTCGTCGAGGATAACTTTGTCGCCGACAGCCTTGCGTGCCTTGGTCATTGTGTAGATAAATTCCGCCATGCCTCAAGGCTAGTCGGTGGAGCCAACTATCTCCCATTTGTGTGCGCCGGCTAGCGTGCTCACCCCTCGATAGCCGCTAGACGCCATCACCCCCGCGCACCCACCGGCGCTCTAAAACGGTGCATCAGTGAGCTGGCGTCCGGACCGCTTGGCCTTGGGCCGGTTGTCGGAGGGATCCACCGCGCCCCCGGTATCGGTTAAGCCCCCGGTATCGGTTGAGCCCCCGCCGTCGGCGCCGGCCGGGCCAACCAGGTTGTCGGAGGTGTTGCCATCGCCCGGGCCGCTGCCGTGCTTGGACGGATCCGTGTTACTCGATACGTTCGGGTAACCTCCCGCATCACCCAGCATCTCTCCAGTGGCATGATCCACGTTGGGAAAGTTCACGTCCGCTGCCTCCACATCGAGCGGATCACCGGCGGTGGACGATTCGCCACCCGCGCGGTCCGAGCTGGTCCGATGGAAGTGGGCAGTCCCCCACATCAGGTCGTGTCCGACGGTTTCGGCATCAATGTCTACCGAGGTGCCGGTACGCCCGTCCTCAAGGATCCACGGCCGAACCCTAAGACGGCCGCTCACCACCACCTTGTCGCCCTTCCTGATGCTCACCCCGGCATTGGTTGCCAGTTGACGGAACATCGACACGGCGTACCAGTTGGTTTGCCCGTCAGTCCACGAATTGCTGTTCCGATCGAATCGGCGTTCGGTCGAACACATCCGGAAACTGGCGTAGGCAAGGCCGCTCTCAGCGACGCCGGACTTCATATCGGTGGCTACGTAGCCTCGTACTGTGATGTTGTCGCTCATCGAATTCCCCTTCAGCGGAATTTGGTACGCTGGCGGGCATGCCAGCACACCCCATTCCATCCCCAACGGCGGCCCCGCGGGATGGTGGGTGCTGGTATGTGGACAACCCGAGAGAGACGACGCTGTGTGGAGAAGAAGACGACCTCCGGCGAGTTTGCCTGGCAGCATGATGGTGTGACCCACGTATTTGCGCACGAACTACCCGGAGCGGTGCGATCGCGTGGGCCGCACGGTCGCCGCGGCCCACTGCTCCGCGGTCGGCGCGTACTCAGCCAATCCCCGCGGCAATGCTTGGGTGCCCCCGGCGCGATTCGAACGCGCGACCAACGGATTAGAAGGCCGTTGCTCTATCCACTGAGCTACGGGGGCGACTTTTCTAGGTTACTACGCTGCCCGTCGCCACCGTAACGGTGAGCAGTCTGGACACGCGGGGTAAACCAGGACATTCGGGCTGACAATACCGGCCCCGGGGGTCCAGCTTGACCCCACTGAACGGGGTAGGGAGTAAAGGAAGCGGGTAGCCGGCCAGGCTCGCTACGCGTCGAAGGTCACTTTGAGTTCGAGGTGATGCTGACCCGCCGCGTCCTGCGAATATACTGCCTTGCCGGAGATACCCTGGAGTCCATCGGTTCCTGATCCGGGGATGATATGGCCCGAACTGGCCGCGGCCGTCCCTTCGGCGATGCCCCAGTGTTGGACGATCATAGTGCCCACCCTGCCGCCGACCGACCCAGTGAAGACTTCCGATGCCACGTAGCCCGCGCCGAAGTCGTTGCCCGCCATCAACAGTTCGGCTGAACTGGTTCCTGCGACGTCGCCACTGAAGACTTTGGTGGCGCTGACTCTGGACAATTCGCTCGACGACCCCGGAACGATGTAGGACTCTGGGCGCCAGTCAGAGATTTCGAAATCGCCGCTGATGAGGTGTTCTGTGGAGTCGGTCATCGACCCAGTATCGCCGGTTCAGGCTGAGAAAGCATGTTTGGGAGGCCTCCGGGGGTCAGCGCAGCTCGCCCGCCACTGGCTCTTCGTAGCGTTTCCTGAAGAGGATTTTAGTCTTCGGATCGAGGAACACGAGGTACAGGGCGAAGCCCAAAGCCACTACCGCAGCCACCTGCCGAGCAACCGTCAGGCTCAGCTCGAAGTACGGGAAAATATCCAGCTGATCCGAGATCGCGTAGATCATGAAGAAGGACACCATGAAGTACAGAGTCTTGACCTGCCAATCGTTCCGGATTCCCGTCACGGCGAACAGCGGGATCAGCCAGACCACGTACCAGGACTGGATCATCGGCGCGAGGAAGACGATGGCGGCGAAGGCGAGTGCAAGTCGGCGCACCAGCCTGCTGTGCTCGCCCGTGAACATCAGCCACCCAATGATGGCAAGCGAAACGAGTCGCCCGAGCAGGTAGACCACCTCGGCGAACGACTGCCCATCAAAGCCGAGGGCGCCAGCGAGAATCATGACGACCATGCCCAGGAAGCCAATCGGTGCGTACCAAATCCAGACGCTACCGGGGGTGCTTAGTGCTCCGACCCAGCCAAACCCAAATCCGTTGACCATCCCCATAATCCAGAGGATCCCAAACGACATGCCGGCGGTGAGGGCCCAGTAGAGGAATTTCCGCGGCCAGCTGGCTCCCTTCCCCGCCCACATCAACCCCATGAAGGGAAGGAAAATCAACGTGATGGGCTTAATGGCTATTGAAAGGGTGACGATCGCGATGGCGCGCAACGGTTTCTGGGTTGCTGCGAGGTACAAACCCCAGAGGGCAAGGCCGATCATCAGTGAGTCGTTGTGAATACTGGCGATGAAGTTGATCAGGAAAAGCGGGTTGGCGGCTGTCAGCCAAAGGGCCCGGTTGGGGTTGATGCCGTGCAGCTCGGCAAGCTTTGGCACGTAGTAGACGCACAGTGCCACACCGACCACGGCGATCAGCCTGAACAACAGCACTGAGAAGTCCGGCTGGCCGTTGGTGACACCGACCACCAGGGCCTCGATCCACAGGAACACCGGACCGTACGGGGTGGGACTCTGTGCCCACATGTCGTCCGCCCCGATCTGCAGGTAGTTCGAGATCTGCGAATACCCGTCCACGTACGGGTTCAGACCGGACACCATGACCTGGCCCTGCGCGATATAGGCGAAAACATCCCGGCTAAAGAGGGGGAGAGCGAGGCACATCGGCGCAGCCCAGGCGACGACCGCACGCAGGATGACCGGCCGGGACTCGGGACCCCAGCCGTGCAGGCGCTGACCAAGCCGCAACCAGGAACGGACCAGCAGCATGCCACCAAGGGCCAGGATCAGCACTGACACCACTGCGCCAGCCGGCTCGAACCGCATCCAGATGATAATGGGCACCCGGCGCAACTCGACCGAGGCCAGCGACAGCCAGCCCACTCCATACGAACCGATCATCATCAGCAAGGATCCAATGAATCCCTGGATGACGGCGACGTTCGGCCGCTCGGGCGCCGCTACGTCCATCCTGGGCTGCGAGGCGTCAGCTGGCACCTGGGCAGTCATCTGGGTTTATCCAATCCTCGGTCAAACACTAAATCTTTGTCTTACTCTTTTGAGGGACAACTGGCTTTGGGACTGCTGGGATGCTGGACTGCTGTTATTAGACCGATGCGCAGCGGGTCGGGCAGACTGGCTAGATTTTAGCATTGAGGACTGATTCCCGACTGGGATCGCCGCACTTTTCAGAGCGTTGCATCAGTGGATCATCTCAGTGCGTCATCGCGCGCTCAGTCTGGGGCTGGACTGAGCGTGACCAGTATTCCTTGACGATTCGGTGGTTGATGGCTGTGGGGCGCCACAGTGGGAACCTGTCAACCGGCGGAAACCCGCTGACGGATCTTTCGTCTGGGGTGTTTCTATCCCGGACGCTTGTGGGGCCTCTCTTTGGATGCTGGAGCTGGACTCGGGCCCCCGGCATCGCGTTGAGTGCGGCCGCTAGTGGAGCCACCCCCGCGCCCGATCTCACGGTACATTTGGGGGGTGCCGATATCTAATGAACACATTGTCTGGATTGACTGCGAAATGACAGGGCTCGACCTCGAAGCCGACGCACTCATCGAAGTTGCAGTTCTCGTGACCGATTCCGAGCTGAACATTCTTGGGGAAGGAGTCGACGTCGTCATCAAGCCCGACGACGTCGCCCTCGCCCAGATGGGAGATTTCGTGCGCGACATGCACACGACGTCGGGGCTACTGACTGAACTGCCGCAGGGCATCAGCATGGCGGCAGCCGAGGCGGAGGTTCTCACGTACATCACCAAATGGGTTCCCGAACCCCGGAAGGCGCAACTGGGCGGCAACTCGGTCGGAACCGACCGATCGTTCCTCGCCCGTGACATGCCCGCCGTGATCGAGCACCTGCACTACCGGGTCATCGATGTGTCGACCATCAAGGAGCTCGCGCGCCGGTGGTTCACCCGCGCCTACTTCCAGTCCCCCGCGAAAAGCGGCGGGCACCGGGCACTGGGCGATATCCGCGATTCCATCCGTGAGCTGCGTTACTACCGGGAATCCGTTTTCGTGCCCAGCCCGGGGCCTGATTCGGCTACCAGCAAGGCAATCGCCGGGGCGTTGGCCGAGTAGGGAAAGAGCCGAATCCCTCGGTCGACCTGGCGGTGGCCGAGGGACCCCAAAAATTGTGTAGACTTGTCTGCGCTGCCTTTTGTAGGTGTCAACCGCCCGGATTCGTCCGCGGAGTTGGCATCATGGCCGAAGGCACATGGTGGGTATAGCTCAGTTGGCAGAGCGCCTGGTTGTGGTCCAGGAGGTCGCGGGTTCAAGCCCCGTTACTCACCCCGAGAAGGTCACAGCATGACCCGGAAGGCCGTCCCTGAAGAATGTCGGGGGCGGCCTTACCTATAGGACCTACGCTGGCGTCAGCTGGCGTTGAACCACCGTGGAGGTTGGACCGCATGGAACGCACCGTGTTCGAAGAAGACCATCTGCTGTTTCGCGAGGTCGCGGCCGAATTTACCTCCCGCGAGGTGTCCCCGCAGTACGCCGCATGGGACCGCGACCACCTCATGCCGCGCTCGCTGTGGACCGCCGCCGGCGAGCAGGGACTCCTGGGCCTCGCCGTACCGGAGGAATTTGGCGGCGCGGGGATGCCGGACTACCGGTTCCGCGCCGTGATGGATGAGGAATTCGCCAAAACCAACCATCTCGCCGTCGCACTGGCGTTCCATCTCCATGACGATATGGTGCTCCCCCACCTCCTCGCCTATGGCTCCGAGGACCTCAAAGCCCGCTGGCTCCCCCCGATGGTCACCGGCGAACGCGTCACCAGCGTCGCCTGGACTGAACCAGGCGCCGGGAGCGATCTGAGGGGCATTCGCACCAAGGCGGTGCGCGACGGCGACGACTGGCTGATCTCGGGGCAAAAGACCTTCATCGGCAACGGCATCAGCGGCGACGCCTCTTTGGTGCTGGCCCGCACCGACGGCAGCACCGGCCGTGGCTCCGCCGACTCCTTCTCCCTGTTTATGGTGGAGAAAGGGGAGGGATACAACACCGGGAAGCAGCTCGACAAGATGGGCCTGAAAGCCTCCGATACCGCCGAACTGTTCTTCGACGAGGTCAGGGTTACTGGCAACAATCTCGTGGGGGAGCTGGGCCACGGGCTACGGTACGCCGCCGAGCAGTTGCCGCAGGGACGGCTCGCGATTGCCGTCGCCGCGTCGGCCGTGTCCCGCGCCAGCTACGAGGCAACGGTCACTTACACCAAGGAACGCAACGCCTTCGGTGAGCGGGTCATCGATTTTCAGAACACCCGCTACCAGCTGGCCGACATTCTCACCGAGGTCGAGGTCACCGAAACCTACGTCGACCAGGCCATGCTCGCCTTCAACGCCGGCACCCTTGACGCCGCCAGCGCCGCCCGCGTCAAGCTCTGGGCCAGCGAGCGCGCCACCTCCATCACCGACCGCTGCCTCCAACTCCATGGCGGGTACGGGTACATCTTGGAATACCCGGTCGCTCAGGCGTTCCTCGCGACCCGGCTGCTCACCATTTTCGGCGGTACCAGCGAGATCATGCGCGACGTCGTCGGCCGCCACATCGCTAGCTAGACCACCCCTTACCATCACCTTTCAGGAAAGCGACAATGACCGTTCATCCAGTCACCATCACCGGTGAGCCTGTCCTGCACCGCCGCGCCGCCGTCGTCACCGAATTCGACGAGCAGTTGCGCACCCTCATCGCGGACATGTTCGACACGATGGACGAGGCCAACGGCGTGGGCCTGGCCGCACCGCAGATCGGCGTGGGCCAGCGGATTTTCGTGTACGGGATGGTGAACGACGACGACGTGCCGCCGCGCGGCGTGCTGGTCAACCCGTCGCTGGTGACCACGAAAATCTCTGGCGCGGAGCCCGACCCGGAGGAGGAGTCCGAGGGCTGCCTGTCGGTCCCTGGCGAGTCCTTCCCCCTCAAGCGCGCCGAATGGGTCAAGGTCACCGGCTTTGACGGCTTCGGCGAACCACGTGAGTTTGTGGCTACTGGCTGGTTTGCGCGCTGCATGCAGCACGAATACGACCACCTTGAAGGCAAGCTGTACGTCGACCGGCTCGCCGAACCGTACTCGCGTGCGGCCCGCAAGGCCATCAAGAACAACGCCTGGGGCGTTCCCGGGCTGACGTGGATGCCAGGGGTGGATCCGGACCCGTTCGGCCACTAGGGCGCGCCGGGGGTCCGCTCCGGGCGGACTAGGGGTGCTTGGGAGCTGGGTCCGGCTCCTGCTCGGGTTCGAGGTCCTCGAGGCGCTCCACGTGCCGCAACGGCCCGAATAATGCCACAAGCGGCGCTCCCACCATCAGAACAACGCCGATGATCACAGCCATGCGGATACCCCCCAGCTCCGCGAGGACACCGCCGAGAATACTCGCCACCCCGAGCATGCCCCAGCTGACCATGCGGGAGGCAGCGCCGAGCCTGCCCATCATGGTTGGCGGACAGACCCGCTGCCTAAACGCGGATCCGACGACAATGTTCCAGGCGATAGCCACGCCCATCACGAACATGCCCAGAACACCCCACAGCATCCCGTACCCCGGTGTCATGATCAGCAGGGACGCGTATCCGAGCACTCCCGGGATCATCGCGTAGCGCCAGACCGGTCCGGACCCAAACCGGTCGGTGGCACGTTTGACGGTGATACCGCCCAGCGCTCCGCCAACCGATGCGGCGGCCATCAGCGCGCCCAGCCAGATTTCGGATTCATTCAGGGTCCTGAGGACGAGGAGCACCAGCAACGAGGCGACCATGCTGCCGCCTAGGTTCCAGAGGGCCGCGTTGAACAGGATCGCGCGCAGCGGGCCGGTACTGAAGGTGTAGCGCAGCCCATCCTTCATCTCTCTGAAGATCCGCCGCTCCCCCTGGTGTGGTTCAGCTTCCTTGAGCTTCAGGGACGAGATGGCGAACAGCGAGGCCAACGACGTGCCGATCTGCACCAACAAAGAATTTGAGGCACCAATTGCCACAGTCAGCCAGCCTGCAACTCCACGGCCGGCCGCATCAGCCGACGCCGAGGAAGCAGTCATCAGACCGTTGCCTTCAACCAGCTCGTCCTTCGATACAGCCTGCGGAATCAGCGCCTGGTCGGCCAGGGTGAAAAAGACCGCCGACAACCCCACCAGGAAGGAAACGACGAACAACTGGGCCACCGACATCACGCCCAGCCAGAACGTCACCGGAATGGTAGCCAGGACCATGATCCGGCCCACCAATGACCAGATGATGACCGGTTTCCGTGCCCAGCGGTCCACCCAAACCCCCACCGGCAAACCGAGCAGCAGCCAGGGGAGGAAAGTCATCCCGGCCAGTGCTGCGACGGCGAAGTCGCTGGCCTGCAGTTCGACGACGGCGATGACAGGGAAGGCGATGGACGTGACGGCAGTTCCCAGTACTCCGACGGTGCCGGAAAGCCACAACGCCCGGAAGTTGGGGTTGCGTACCAGCAGCGACTTCTGCGGCGCCACGGTGTCGGTCATTGAGACAGCGTAGCCGAGCCGCCATGACGGAACGGCCAGTTTACGAACCTCATTGAAAGTTCATCGTGAGGTCTTGACCAGCAGCTTCGCCGCCCCGATAATCTCGGGCGTCAGGGGATGGGTTGACCGATACGCCGGGTTCTGTACTCCCCCGCCGTTACCGGCGGAGAAGTGGCGGCCATCCATCTACGAACGCCGTTACCGACGCCCTCCAGCGGCCTACCCGGACACTCAGGCGAGCAGCCTTCAAGCGCGCCCTGTCTGGCCTTGCTCCGGGTGGGGTTTACCGAGCCGCACCGGTCACCCGGCGCGCTGGTGGTCTCTTACACCACCTTTTCACCCTTACTGCGCCACGCATTGCTGCGTGATGCAGCGGTCTGTTTTCTGTGGCACTTTCCTGCGGGTCACCCCGAGTGGGCGTTACCCACCACCCTGCTCTGCGGAGCCCGGACGTTCCTCGGCGAACCGATGTCCATGCACGAGCACTTCGGTCGGTTCAACGCGACCGCCTGGTCAACCCATCCGTAGCCGATTCTACCGGGTGTCACCCCTGCCCGTCGTCGGACTGCCTGCCTGACTGCGTGTCTGACTGCGTGTCTGACTGCGTGTCCATCACGCCCCGGCCCCGTCCATGCCGCCGCCCGGTAGTGTGTCAGACACCAGTGACCCGACCACCGCATCAATAGGAACGGACCAGCCGATGACTTCGCAGCCGACCACTGCCGAGCGCACAGCGAATCTGCGGGCCGACCAGTCTGTCCTGATTGCGACCGCGGCAGGTGCAATCCTGTCTGTCATTTATGTTCTTCTGAGCTCCGGTGGCAGCATTCGGCGGGCACCAACGTCTACGGCTGGTCTGCTGGAGTTGTGGCTGTGGGGCGCGGCTCCGGTGGTGCTTATCCTGGGTGCCTATCTGATGGTTGCCACCGCTGAAGGCAGGGACGGCGAACGCCACCAGCGCGGTGCTCTGGCGGTGCTGGTCGGTGCGGCAGTCATCGTCACGCTTCCCTCACTGGCTTTTGCCTTCAGCCCTGTCTACGGGGTGGCGTTGATCCTGCTCGCCGTGAGAACGCGGGGGGTCCTCGCCGCGGCTGTTGGCGTACTCGCCCTGACCGCCGCGTTCGGTATCACCACGCTCACTTCGGCTGGCGCTGCCCTCGGCGTTGTCATGTTGGCCATCGCGAGCGGTATTGCTGCCCGCAGGGTTCGTCAGGTGGCGGTGGACGAACCTGGGTAAAGTGGTGCGGTGCTTATCTTGTTGCCTCCATCCGAAGGTAAATCGCCCGCGGTGAAGGGTCCGGCAGTGGATCTTGAGGCTCTCCAGTTCCCCGGGCTCGCTGCTGCGCGCCGGACCGTCCTGGCATCGCTGTCTGTCGCCAGTACCGCCGCCGACGCCCACCGCATTCTGGGCGTGGGCGATTCGCTGGGCGCCGAGGTGCTACGGAACGTCACCTTGCGTGATCAACCCGCGGCGCCCGCCTACGAGATCTACTCTGGGGTGCTCTACGATGCGCTGGGCTACAAATCGCTGACGCCAGTGCAGCGTCGGAAAGCTCGGGAATCCGTGGTGGTGATCTCGGCCCTCTGGGGCGCCCTCGGGTTTGCTGACGCTATCCCTGCCTACCGGCTGTCCATGTCGGTGTCACTCCCCGACACTGGGACGCTCTCCTCATTCTGGAAGCAGCGGTTGGGCGGACCGCTCGGCGAGAGGTCCGCCGACGCCCTGGTGGTCGACTGCCGGTCCAGCACCTACGCGTCGGCGTGGGCTGGGGCGCCGGAGCGGACAGTGGCTGTGAACGTGCTGCAGGAACGGGACGGGAAGCGCACGGTGGTGTCGCATTCAGCGAAACATACCCGGGGACTGCTGGCGCGGCACCTGCTCACCCGGCGGGGAAACCAGCCCGGCACGCCCGCTCAGCTCCTCGCAGCGGCGCATGAACGGTGGCCTGCCGAGCTCGTTCCGGCGACGTCGCGGAAACCAGCCCAGCTCAGCATTATCCTGCAAGGCTAGCCATTTAGCTGGCTGCGGCCGGCCCGTCCCGGTCGGCAACGAGTTCGACTTCAAAACCGGCGGCGTTCTCCAGATAGGCGGCATAGCTATCCGGGCCACCAGCATGCGGATAGGCAGCGGCGAACATCGTGGTCCACCCGTGGCTGGTGGCGCGGCGCGCCAGCAGATCCACCTCCGCGGGAGTACCGGCCCGGAATGCCAGATGATTCATCCCGGGACGACGGCGCTCGTGGGGTTGATCGGTGACGTCCGGACCCGACTCAATCACCAGGTACAGTCCGTCGGCACCGGAGAAGCTGACGCCGTCGGTCCATGAATCCTTCGCTGTGAAGCCGAGCTGCAGCAGCAGCCAGCCCAGGGATTCGGAGGCTTCCCCCAGGTCCCGGACCCAGAGCTCGACGTGATGCAGCCGGCCCGTGGATTGCCTGACCCGCTCCGGGTCTTGGCCTGCTGGTTCGGTAACGGCGGCCGGCGCGCCGGCAGTTTGCTGGGGCGTGGAGCGGGGCGCCCACGGAACACCGGCCATGCCCGCGTCCATCGCCTCGTTGGAGAGGCGGTCCGCGTCCTTGTTGAGTTCCCGGGGGATCCACTGGTACTTCACCCGCCTGGGGTCCAGGACAGCGCGTGCTTTGGTCGCAAGAGCCCGCATGTCGGCGTGCTTGATCTTCCAGCGCCCCTCCATCTGCTCCACTACCAGCTTCGAGTCCATCTTGACCAGGATTCGGCAGGTAGGATCCAGCTCGTTGGCGAGTTCCAGGCCGGCTACCAGCCCGGAATATTCGGCGACGTTATTGGAAGCCTTTCCCAGGTAGGAGGCTTTTTCCACCAGGATGAACCCCGTCTCGGGGTCACGCACCAGCGCGCCGTAGCCGGCGTGGCCGGGGTTGCCCCTGGATCCGCCATCAGCCTCAACGATCAGGAAACGCGGACTCGAGGTTTTGGTGGGTGTTTCGTCGGAGTGGTCGAAGAGGGTTTGTTCAGCGGGCACCGGTTCAGTTGCCCCACTCGGCGGAACGCACCAGGATGGCACCCGAATCCGGGCAGAACACGATGTCGTCCTCGGCCGCCTTCCGGAGGTCGGCCAGGTCGCCGGGGCTCAGCTGCATCCCCGACCCCTCCGATGTGCCGTGGAACAGTCGGGCAGCACCGACGCCGCGCCGGGCCAGGGTCTTTTCGTAGAGGGCCAGCAGTCCGGCGTCGAACGTTGCAGCGAGTTCGCCGCGGTGCGCCCTGACTGAGCTGGCGTCGGCGTCGATGGTGGCGAGCTCGGCGTCGCGGCTGGATTCAATGGCGTTGAGCCGCTCCTGTGCGTCTTCCTTGCGTTGCTGGGCGGCTTGCTTGGCTTCCCGGGCCGTTTCGACCCGCTCCATGATGTCGAGTTCGATGTCCTCAAGGTCGGAGCGGCGTTTGGTCAGAGATGCGACCTCGCTTTGGAGCGCGGTGAGATCCTTGGGGCTGCCGGTACCGCTGTCGAGACGTTTCTGGTCGCGCTCGAGGCGGGTGACCACTGACTGCACATCGTCTTCGGAGCGGGTCAGTTCACGCTCCAGGTCGCCGAGGACGGTAGCAGTGCCCACCAGTTCGCTGTCAGTACTCGCAAGCTGGGAAGACAGTTCAGCGATGGCGGGGTTGGCCCGTGCCGTAGCCGCCTGGCGTTGCAACTGGTTCAACCGCGAATCGAGCGCCTGTAGTTCCAACAGCCGAAGCTGCTCTGCCGGTGGTGCTTTTGCCACAGTATTTACCTCCGCGGTTGCCGATGAGCCGTCCGTCTAGCCTATTGCACGGCGTGCACCCCGGTCACCGTTGACCGGGCCCCGCCGCTCCTGCGGCATCGGCAGCACCGCCGGCATCCGCGGCGGCCGGGATCAGTCCAGGCCAGCGGTCAGGACGAAATCCCAGGGGTCGGAGTTGACGCTGCTCACCCTAATGTCGGCGGTGAAACCCTGATCCGCCAGCACATTCTCCAGGGCAGCGGCGGCGGGTGTCAGCCACAGCCATTCGCTGCCGAAGTGCGACACGTCGATCAGGTACGGTCTGCCATTCTCAGCCCCTTCACGCGCCTCCGACACCGGGTGATGGCGCAGGTCGGCTGTCACATAGACATCCGCCCGGCTGTCCCGCACCTGGTCCAGGAGGCTGTCTCCAGCGCCGCCGCAGACGGCCACCCTGCGGACCAGCCCGTCACGATCGCCGGCAACCCGTACCCCGCCCGCCACGGCGGGCAGGATCGCGAACACGACGGCGGCGAAATCGCCGAGGGTTGTCGCGTCACTGAGGTTCCCCACCCGCCCGATGCCTTCCTCGGGCAGCCCATCGACGGCCTTCGACAGCGGTTCAACATCCTGCAGTCCAAACGCGTCGGCCAGGACGTCGGAGACACCGCCGACGGCGCTGTCGCCGTTGGTGTGCACCGTCGCGAGGGCGCAGCCGCCCTCGATCAGACGATGCACCGCGTCGCCCTTGAAGTGGCTGGCCGCCACCGAGTTGACCGGTTTCAGCATCAACGGATGATGGACAATCACCAGGTCAGCTCCCCATTCAAGGGCTTCGTTGATCACCTCGTGGGTGGGGTCCACTGCAAACAGGATTTTCGCGGCGCAGCTGTCAGGCCGGCCCACGACCAGTCCCACGGCGTCCCAGCTCTCGGCGAGAGCCTCGGGCCACAGTTCCTCAATGGCCAGCATCGCGTCGCCCACGGTGGGCGTTGCCGACCGAGGGTCGACCTGATCTTCGGGGACGATCTGCCCATCGGCGTCGATCTCTTCTTCGGGGCGCCCCGTCGTCTGATGGTCCAGTTCCATAGCACCAGTTCTACCCCCAACCGACGCCGTCGACCAATTTCCTCCGGCGTGGCCAGAAGACTGGATTGAGGGGACGGGAATCTTCTGGAGAGGCAACGCATTGTTATAGGCATGATGACATTCGTGCTCGGCGGAGGCTGCTTCTGGTGCCTCGACGCCCTTTACCAAAAAACCCGCGGCGTCACCGACGTTATCTCCGGCTATACCGGCGGACACACCCCGGACCCCGACTACGATGCGATCTGCACCGGCACCACCGGTCACGCTGAAGTGGTGGCAGTGACCTTCGACGAGTCGATCATCCCGCCGGAGGTGATCCTCGACATGTTCTTCGTGTCCCACGACCCGACCACGCTGAACCGTCAGGGGCATGACGTCGGAACCCAGTACCGGTCGTCGATGTTCTACCAGGATACTGAGCAGAAGGAACTGTTCGAGCGCGCCGTCGAGCGGAATCAGGAAAGCTGGAGCAAACCGGTCGTCACCGAGGTGACCCGGCTGCCACGATTCCATCCAGCCGAGGAATGGCACAACAACTTCTACGCCAAGCACCCCGAGCAGGGGTACTGCCAGGTGATCATCAACCCGAAACTCGCCAAGGCGCGGAAGTATTACGCCCAATGGCTGGTTGAGTAACGTTCCAACCCACGAAAACACCCGCGCCGCTAGGCTGAAACCCAGCGTGCACCGGAACATCCGGTGAGCAATCCCCCCTTTCAACCCTAGGCAGGCACCAATGGCAAAGATTTACGACGACGTCACCCAGCTGGTGGGACGCACCCCCTTGGTGCGGCTCAACCGCCTGACCGAGGGCCTCGACGCCCAGGTGGCCGTGAAGCTGGAGTTCTACAACCCGGCAAACAGTGTCAAGGACCGGATCGGGGTGGCCATTATCGACGCCGCCGAGAAGGCAGGAGCGCTTAAGCCCGGCGGCACTATTGTCGAGGGCACCTCAGGCAACACTGGCATCTCCCTGGCCATGGTGGGCGCTGCACGCGGGTACCGCGTCCTTCTCACCATGCCCGAGACCATGTCCACGGAGCGCCGGGTCATGTTGCGTGCCTACGGCGCCGAGATCGTGTTGACTCCAGGTTCTGAGGGGATGCGCGGCGCCGTGGAGAAGGCGAAGGACATTGTCGCCACCACCGAGAACGCCATCTGGGCCCAGCAATTCGCCAACGAGGCGAACCCGGCCATCCACCGTGCCACCACCGCCGAAGAAGTCTGGGACGACACCGACGGCGCCGTCGACATCTTTGTGGCAGGCGTGGGCACCGGCGGAACCATCACCGGCGTCGGGCAGGTCCTCAAGGAACGCAAGCCCGGCGTGCAGATCGTCGCCGTGGAACCAGCCGATTCACCGATCCTCAACGGCGGCGCCCCCGGCCCGCACAAAATTCAGGGTCTGGGCGCGAACTTCATTCCCGAGATCCTTGACCGGAACGCCTACGACGAGGTCATCGATGCTTCGGTCGAGGACTCAGTGCGTGTGGCTCGTGCCCTCGGAACGCAGGAAGGGATCCTCGGAGGGATCTCATCCGGTGCCATTGTCTGGGCGGCGCTGGAGCTCGCCAAGCGGCCAGAGAACGCGGGTAAGCTCATTGTGGCAGTGGTCTGCGATTTCGGTGAGCGATACATTTCAACTGTCCTGTTCGACGATATTCGGGGCTAACCCCTCCCAACAGAAAGTAGTCTGTGAGTTTTCTAGCGCGACTGCACGAGGATCTTCAGACGGCCCGTGAGCATGATCCGGCCGCCCGGGGCTCCTTCGAGAATGGCCTGGTCTATTCCGGCCTGCACGCCATTTGGGTGCACCGGTTGACCCACCGAATGTGGGCCCGGCCGGGCCTTAGATTCCCGGCACGGCTGCTTGCGCAACTGGCGCGCGCCGCCACCGGAATCGAGATCCATCCCGGCGCGACCATCGGCCGGCGGTTCTTCATCGACCACGGCATGGGCGTGGTCATCGGCGGCACCGCGGAAATTGGCGACGACGTAATGCTCTACCAGGGCGTCACCCTGGGTGGACGGTCGTTGGAGAAGGTCAAGCGTCATCCGACGATTGGCGACCGGGTCACCATCGGTGCAGGGGCGAAGGTGCTGGGCCCGATCACCATCGGTGCTGGCAGCGCGATCGGCGCCAATGCCGTCGTCGTCAAAGACACGCCACCGGATTCGATAGCGACCGGCATCCCGGCGACCTTCCGGCATCGCGATTCGGCGCGTGAAACCCTGCCCGCTGTGGACCCGGCCGAGTACATCGATCCGGCGCTCTATATCTAGATTTTCTGGTTAAATGACTGATGGCCGGGCTTCTGCCCCGGCCATCAGTCATTTAACGGACTAGTGGGTGTCCACCGCTTCGATTTCAGATTTGTCCTCGCCCCACAGGGTATGGAAGGTACCGTCCTTGTCCACCCGGTTGTAGGTGTGCGCGCCGAACAGGTCGCGCAACCCCTGGGTGAGGGCTGCAGGCAGCCGACGGCGACGCAGGCCGTCGTAATAGGCCAACGACGCCGAGAACACCGGTACCGGGATGCCCAGCTGCACTGCCGTGGAAACTACCCGGCGCCAGGCCGGAACCGCACCGGCGATCGACTCGGCGAAGGCCGGGGCGAGAAGCAGGTTAAGCGGATGGCTGTCGGCTTCGGCGTAGGCCTTCATAATGTCGTCAAGGAGTTCAGCACGGATAATGCAGCCGGCGCGCCACAGCGACGCGATCTCGTCGAGCTTCAGTTCCCAGCCGTACTCCTTGGCGGCCGCGGTGAGCATGTCGATGCCCTGGGCGTAGCTGACCAGCTTCGAGGCGTAGAGCGCCAGACGAACGTCTTCGACGAAGGACTCGGGCAGCTCCACGGCACCCTCGTGGCCGGTGAGGATTTCCTGCGCTTCGGCGCGCTGGTCCCGCTGGGACGACAGTCCGCGGGCGAACACCGATTCCGCGATTCCCGACGTCGGGCTGCCCAGCTCCAGCGCCGAGACGACAGTCCAGCGGCCGGTGCCCTTCTGGCCGGCGGAGTCGACGACGACGTCGATGAAGGGCTTGCCCGTGGCCGCGTCGGTGTGGGCGAGGACCTCGGCGGTGATCTCGATCAGGAAGGAGGACAGGGTGCCGGTGTTCCACTCGGTGAAGATCGCAGCTTGTTCGGCCGGCTCAATGCCCGCGCCGGACCGGAGCAGGTCATAAGCCTCGCCGATGACCTGCATATCGGCGTACTCAATCCCGTTGTGCACCATCTTCACGAAGTGGCCGGCGCCATCGGTGCCGATCCAGCGGCAGCACGGCTCGCCGTCGTACTTGGCTGAAATCTTTTCGAGCATGGGCCCCAGCGAATCGTACGACTCGCGGGAGCCACCCGGCATGATCGAGGGACCCAGCAGGGCCCCTTCTTCACCGCCGGAGACGCCGACGCCCACAAAGTGCAGGTCTTTCTGGGCGAGGGACGCTTCACGGCGGCGGGTGTCTTCGTAGTGCGAGTTGCCGGCGTCGATAATGATGTCGCCCTTTTCCAGCAGCGGCTCGAGCTGGCTGATCACTGAGTCCACGGGCGCTCCCGCTTTGACCATGATCAGTACCCGGCGCGGTGTCTCCAGGGAGTCGACCAGTTCCTGCAGGGTCTCGGTGCGGATGAAGTCGCCTTCCTGCCCATGCTTCTCCAGCAGGATGTCGGTCTTCTCGACCGAACGGTTGTGCAGTGCGACTGTGTAACCGTTGCGGGCAAGGTTACGGGCCAGGTTTGCGCCCATAACCGCTAGGCCTGTGACACCGATCTGTGCACTCATGAAGTCTCCAATACTGGGGTAATGCCCCCAACCGCGGGGGCCGATGCGCGGCCAGCCAGGCAGCTCTGCGCCACGAAGTAGTCCTTCCACCCTATTACCGCTGGTAGTCCACTGGCCAGACGGCGTCGGATGATGAAGGAGCTTCGCCGTCGTGAGCCTGCCACCGACGGGCACCGAATCGATCCATTGGTGCCGACTTGATAGATTGGGACGAGATGTTTGCCAGGGAAGGACTTGTCATTTCGCGACCAACTGCCCGGCAGTCGGCTCCGTTCCGGCCGGATATTCAGGGTTTGCGCGCTGTTGCTGTGGGCGCGGTGGTCCTCTATCATGCTGGTCTCGCGGCGGTCCCTGGCGGTTACGTCGGAGTGGACATCTTCTTTGTCATTTCCGGATTCCTGATCACCGGCCAGCTGATTTCCATGATCAAGGCCCGCGGCCGGATCCCGTTCGGCGAGTTTTACGCCAAACGAATCAGGCGGATCATCCCGGCGTCCTTCGTAGTGCTGGCACTGACCACTGTGGCGTCGGTGCTGTTCCTCCCCCCCTCCACCCGCCCGGGGGCGCTACAGGACGCTATCGCCTCCGCACTGTATGTCCCCAATGTGTTGTTCGCCGCGCAGGGCTCGGATTACCTCGCGGAAACAGCTCCATCGCCCTTCCAACACTATTGGTCGCTGGGGATCGAGGAGCAGTTCTACCTCTTTTGGCCGCTGATCCTGCTGGTGGGTTTCATCGCCGTCCGCAAATCCATCACGCGCCTGTTCTGGGTGGTGCTGGCCCTCGTGGTCCTATCCTTCATCACCTGCGTCATCCTGACCAGTACCTCGCAGCCGGCTGCCTTCTTTCTGCTGCCGGCCCGGGCCTGGGAGCTGGGCGTAGGCGCGCTGGCGGCCTTCGCAGTGCACGCGGGACTGATCAACCTTAACGCCCGATCCTCGGCCATCGGCAGTTGGGTGGGACTGGTGGGTATCGGGGCGAGCCTGGTTGCCCTGAACGCGACGACGGTGTTCCCTGGTTGGGCTGCGTTGCTCCCCGTGCTGTCCACGGCCCTCATCATCGTCTGCGGCAGCCCTCGACCGGGCGCCGGCGCCGGAGTGCTGCTGAGCCGTGCACCGATGCAGAAGGTGGGCGCCTGGTCCTATTCCATCTATCTGGTGCATTGGCCGCTGCTGATTATCCCTCAGGCGGCGGTCGGCTACGAAAACCCACTACCGCTGCCCCTGACCCTCGCCCTGGGGGCGCTGAGCGTCCCGCTCGCGGTCTTATTGTACACGTACGTCGAGAACCGCTTCCGGCATCCCTTGGCGGGCCCGGTACGGTCGCGCCGGGTCATCGTCCTGGCGGCGCTCGCGTCACTGGTGTTCGCTTCGACTGCCGCGGGACTCAGCGCTGTGCAGAGCACCACTCCGATTGCTTCCTCCAGGGATGCCGCATCGCAGCCACTGCAGGTCACGCCAACCGGATCGACGTTCGTTCCCGCCAATCTGACCCCCACCCTGCGCGACGCACCGGACAGCATCCCGGAGACCTACGACGACGGCTGCCACGCCGATTTTTCCGTGACGGAAGTTCAGGCAGGATGCATATATGGCGACGAGGAGGCTGACCTGGATATTGTCCTGTTCGGTGACTCCCATGCGGCTCAGTGGTTCCCGGCCGTCGAGGCGTACGCCACCGGCAGTTCGTATCGCCTCCACAACCTCACCAAGTCCAGTTGCCCATCGGTGGACATCGAGATCCTCCACGAACAGTCACCCTATGCGGAGTGCGAGCAGTGGC
This sequence comes from Arthrobacter glycogeni, assembly GCF_054510815.1. Classification (NCBI taxonomy): domain Bacteria; kingdom Bacillati; phylum Actinomycetota; class Actinomycetes; order Micrococcales; family Micrococcaceae; genus Arthrobacter; species Arthrobacter glycogeni. Next base: position 66,797 of record NZ_JBTNDV010000006.1, on the reverse strand, counting down.
GTCAGAGCGCTCTTGACTACATCGAGGACCTGGATCCCGAACTGGTCCTGCTCAGCAATTACGGCGACGTCGTCCCGGCCGACTCGTCGACTGGACTGCTGGGGCAGTGGGAAGCGGGGCTGGGTTCCACGCTGTCAGCTCTCCCCGAGTCATCGCGTGCCCTGGTGCTGGCTGACACGCCACGGCATCCCGCATCGCCCCTGTCCTGCCTATCCCAGCACACCGAGGACGCCAACGCCTGTGACCTGTTGCGCGCTGAGGGCCTCGATAATGAGATCGTCGCCATTGAGAAGCGGGCCGCCGCGGCGGGGTCGAACGCGTCGTTTGTTGACCTCAACGGCTATCTATGTACCGAAACCTGTCCGTCGATCATCGGCAACCTGCTGGTCTACCGGGACGAGCACCACATCACGACAGCCTTCAGCCGGGCGCTGGCCGGACCGCTCGGCGACGAACTGGACAAGGTCAAATAGTCAGGCGGCGTCCGGGCAGAGGTGCTCTGACGCCAGGGCCTGGGTGATCCGGATACGGTCGACGGTTTCGTCGGTGAGGTTTTCCGCCGGGTCACGCGCGCCAAGTTCCTCCAGGTCAGCGCCAGCGGCCAGCTCCTCGCAGATCCGCTCGCCCGTGGCGATGAGTTGCTCGTCCTTGGAGTACACCGAATCCGGGGCGGCGTCGCGCAGTTCAGACAGGAACCGCTGCTGGGAGACCTCGTTGGTTTCGGCGCCGCCCATCACTCCCCCATCGGCTGCCGAGCAACCGACCAGTCCCGCCACCAGGCACCCCAGCACGGCGCCGGCGGCGCGGTTGGATACTTTTCCGTTCACGTTCGGTTCCCCGCCCTCTACCTACTCTGAAATGTCCTGCCCAGAAACTGAAAAACCCCGCCTCCTCAAGCATTATTGCTTGGAAAGGCGGGGTTTTGCTGGTGGGTCCTACCGGGATCGAACCGATGACATCCACGGTGTAAACGTGGCGCTCTACCAGCTGAGCTAAAGACCCAAACACCTGATTGCCGGTCCTGGGACCGGCCAACCAACGAAGGATTACTCTACTGGCATTCCAGATCGAACGCCAATCGGTGTGCACCCACGGCTACTGAAGATTGGGCAACGATTCGGCGAGGAAAGTGAGGGCTTCCGAGACTCCCAGATCCACGAGGATGCTCGCCAGATCGTCGCCGCGGGTCATCCCCCGGTTGATGATGACAACCGGCTTACCAGCCTTCGCGGCGTGGCGGACGAACCGCAGCCCGCTCATCACGGTCAGCGACGATCCAGCAACGAGGAGCGCATCGCCCGAATCGACCACCAGGTAGGCCTGGGCGACCCGATCCTTCGGAACGTTCTCCCCGAAATACACGAAGTCCGGCTTCAGCATGCCCCCGCAGTTGGGGCACGGGGCTATCACAAAGTCGCCGGTGTCATCGACGTCGGCGTCGGCGTCAGGCGCCACGTCCCCGGCGTTGGACTGCCGTTCAAGGTAGCCGGGGTTGAGCCGTTCGAGGAGGACAGCGATATCCGACCTGCTGTAGTGCCGGCGGCACTGCAGGCAGACCACGCGATCATAGGTGCCGTGCAGGTCGATCACTTCCGCCTGCCCAGCCGCCGAGTGGAGCCGGTCAACGTTTTGGGTGATCAGCCCGGAGAGCAGCCCCCGGGCCTCCAGCGCGGCCAGCGCCTGGTGTCCGGGATTGGGATCAGCATGGCGGAGGTGATGCCAGCCCACGTGATTGCGGGCCCAGTAACGACGTCGCAGCGCCTCGTCCCCGACGAATTGCTGGTAGGTCATCGGGCTGCGGGGGACCGATTGCGGGCCCCGATAGTCGGGGATTCCGGAGTCGGTGCTCAGGCCGGCGCCGGTGAGGACGGCGAGTCGGTGCCCACTGAGGAGGCTGATCACCTCCCCCATCCGCTGACGCTGTTCCTGGGTGAGGGTTTCGCCGGCGGCAGGATCCCCACTGGCGAATCCAGTCAGGCCCAAACCCGGCGACGTCAGTGGGTCCACGGCGTTGCCTGTCATGACCCGGGGTGCCGGACTGGTGCGGGGAGGGCCGTCAGCGCGGCCCGGTAGTCGTCCAGGTGGCGGGGCTCTCCCAGCTGGGTCCGGAACGTCGCCGCGATGATTCCGGCTGCGTCGATCAGGAAGGTCACCCGTTCAGCGTAACCGCGGGTGGTGTCGAACGCCCCGTACCGAGCGGCGACGTCGCCATGCGGCCAGAAGTCGGCCAGGAGGTCGAACCTGAGCCCCTGGTCCTGGGCATAGGAGCGGAGGGTGTATCTGGAGTCGACCGAGATGCCCAGGAGGCGCACGCCGTCGTCGTCGAACATAGCCAGGTTGTCCCGCAGTTCGCACAGTTCGACGGTACATACCCCCGAGAAGGCGAAGGGATAGAAGACCAGCGCCACGGGGGTTCCGTGCAGGCTGCTGAGGCGGACCGGCTCGCCGAACTGGTTGGCTAGTTCGAAGTCCGGCGCTGCCTCGCCGACCGCCGGAACCCGGCTCACGCTAGCTTTTCCGCCGGCTCACCAATCGGGTGGCTGCCCAGTCTTTGGAGACCCCGGCCGACGAGGTCGCATGGAGCCCGGCGGTCGGCGCTGCCTCCTGGATAAGCGCCGGCGCCACGTAGCCATCGCGTCCTGACTTGGGGGTAAGGACCCACACGGTACCGCCTTCGCCGAGGCAGATTAAGGCATCAACGAGCGCATCCACCAGGTCTCCGTCCTCGCTGCGCCACCAGAGGAGCACCCCGTCAACCACGTCCTGGTCGTCTTCGGTGAGCAATTCCGACCCGGTTTCATCTTCGAGGGTGGCCCGAAAATCAAAGTCCACATCCTCGTCGTATCCGAGTTCCTGCAGCAGGTCCCCGTTCTTGAAACCCAACTTGCCCGCCACGGTATCCGCTGTGGCGGCTTCGGCCTCGCTCACTGTTGTCCTCCCGGAAGACTGTGGGCCGCCCGGAGGGAGGGACCACTAGTTACGTTGATATGCATTATTACCAGCCAACACCCTTTAACGCCATGCATCAAGCCAGCGCGGATTTCGTCTTAATCCTGAGAGTGCCTAGCTACACCTTATAGCTGCGGTGGCCCGGCGGGTTCCGGGCGTTCACCTGCGTGACGGGGCCCTGGCCTGTGCCGAGAGCAGAATGCGGACCCGCCCCCCAGTCTCGGCTACGCATCCCCGGCGCGTCGCGGTTAGAGTAACTAGGTGATCCGTCACGATCCGGCGATCTTGGATTGTGGCTCCAGACAGGCTGCGGAGTACTGCTCCGTTGCAGGAGTTTTAAGCACCGCAGACATCATCTGCGGAGCGGGAGAGGTTTGGCGTGGCTGTAGAGCAGGGTGGACCGGAAATTCTGAGCAGTTTGACCGGCGGCACGGACGGTGATCCGGAGGAAACAGCAGAGTGGATCGAATCACTCGATGACTTGATCCGGGTCCAGGGCACCGAACGGGCCCAGTTCATCATGCGTTCACTGCTGCAGCGCGCTGGTGCGCGCAGCGTTGGCGTGCCGATGGTGACAACCACTGACTACGTGAACACCATCCCGGTGGATCAGGAACCGGATTTCCCCGGCGACGAGGAAATTGAGCGGAAGTTCCGGGCGTGGATGCGCTGGAACGCCGCGGTTATGGTGCACCGCGCCCAGCGCCCCGAGATCGGGGTGGGCGGACACATTTCCACCTATGCGGGCGCCGCCACCCTGTACGAGGTTGGCTTCAACCACTTCTTCCGTGGCAAGGATCACCCCGGGGGTGGTGACCAGGTGTTCTTCCAGGGTCACGCGTCCCCCGGCATGTACGCCAGGGCCTACCTTGAGGGTCGCCTGACCGAGGAAGATCTGAACGGGTTCCGTCAGGAGAAGTCAAAGGAGGGCCACGCCCTCTCCTCCTATCCGCACCCCCGTCTGATGCCGGAGTTCTGGGAATTCCCGACCGTCTCCATGGGCATCGGCCCCATGAACGCTATTTACCAGGCCCAGTCCAACCGGTACCTCCACAACCGTGGCATCAAGGACACGTCGGACCAGCAGGTGTGGGCCTTCCTTGGCGACGGCGAGATGGATGAGCCCGAGTCGCGTGGCCTGCTGCAGCTCGCAGCCAATGAACGCCTCGACAACCTGAACTTTGTCATCAACTGCAACCTGCAGCGTCTTGACGGACCGGTCCGCGGTAACGGCAAGATCATGCAGGAACTGGAAGCCTTCTTCAGGGGCGCCGGCTGGAACGTCATCAAGGTGGTGTGGGGCCGCGAGTGGGACGAGTTGCTGGAGAAGGACGAGGACGGATCCCTGGTGGGGATCATGAACTCGACCCCCGACGGCGATTACCAGACCTACAAGGCCGAGTCCGGTGGATTCGTTCGCGACCATTTCTTCGGCAAGACCCCGCAGACCAAGGAAATGGTCGCCGATTACAGTGACGACAAGGTCTGGAAGCTCAAGCGCGGTGGACACGATTACCGTAAGGTCTTCGCCGCCTACAAGGCAGCCACCGAATTCAAGGGCAAGCCGACGGTCATCCTGGCGAAGACCGTCAAGGGTTACGGCCTGGGGCCGCACTTCGAGGGGCGCAACGCGACCCACCAAATGAAGAAGCTCACCTCGGATGATTTGAAGGCGTTCAGGGATCACCTCCGCATCCCGGTCACCGATGAGCAGATCGACGACGATCTCTACAACGCGCCGTACTACCACCCCGGCGCTGATGCCCCGGAGATTAAGTACCTGCTCGAACGCCGGAAGGCACTCGGCGGTTTCGTCCCGGAGCGCCGGAAAGAGCACACCGAGATCACCCTTCCGGGTGACAAGGCCTACGAGGTAGCCAAACGTGGCTCCGGAAAGCAGCAGGCCGCCACCACCATGGCGTTCGTGAGGTTGTTGAAGGACCTGATGCGGGACAAGGAATTCGGAAAACGAATTGTCCCCATCATTCCCGACGAGGCCCGCACCTTCGGGATGGACTCCTTCTTCCCGACGGCGAAGATCTACAACCCCAACGGTCAGAACTATCTGTCGGTGGACCGGGACCTGGTCCTAGCCTACAAGGAGTCGGTCGAAGGGCAGATCCTGCATGCCGGCATCAACGAGGCCGGATCTGTTGCGGCGTTCACTGCGGCGGGTACTGCCTACGCCACGCACGGCGAACCGTTGATCCCGGTCTACGTGTTCTACTCGATGTTCGGGTTCCAGCGCACCGGCGACTCCTACTGGGCGGCGGCCGACCAGATGACCCGCGGGTTCATCATCGGGGCAACGGCTGGCCGCACCACTCTGACCGGTGAGGGACTGCAGCACGCTGACGGTCATTCGCCGCTCCTGGCCTCCACTAACCCCGCAGTGGTCACCTATGACCCGGCGTATGGCTACGAAATTGGCCACATCATGCGGGACGGATTGAACCGGATGTACGGGGAGGGTTCGGACGACCGGAATCTTATGTACTACATCACCGTCTACAACGAGCCGATCCTGCAGCCGAAAGAGCCGGAAGAGCTCGACGTCGAGGGCCTGCTCAAGGGTATCTACCTGGTGTCCCCGGCCAAGATCGACGGTCCACGGACCCAGTTGCTCGCCTCCGGCGTGTCCGTTCCGTGGGCACTCGACGCTCAGCGGATCCTCGCCGAGGACTGGGGTGTCTCGGCTGATGTCTGGTCGGTCACCTCGTGGACCGAACTTCGCCGCGACGGGCTGGCGGCCGAGGAAGAAGCGTTCCTGCACCCGTCCGACGAGGCGCGGGTACCGTTCATCACCCAGCAACTCGAAGGCGCCACCGGCCCCATTGTGGCTGTGACCGACTACATGAAAGCCGTACCGGACCAGATCCGGCAGTTCTTGCCCAACGAGTTCGCGACGCTCGGAGCTGACGGCTTCGGCTTCTCCGACACCCGGGCTGCTGCGCGCCGGTTCTTCAAGATCGACAGCCACTCGGTGGTGGTGCGGGCACTCGAGATGCTGGCACGCCGTGGAGAGGTCGACACTGGTGCGCCGGCTGAGGCGATCGACAAGTACAGGCTGCTAGACGTCAACGCTGGCACCACCGGGAATACCGGCGGCGACAGCTAGCCCAATGGTGGAGTCAGCACCGTCCTAGAAACTGCCCCGGGACTCGGGTTCGCCGGTGAGAACCGGCGGACCTGGGTGCCGGGGCACCCCTCGTTGTGCGCCGATCGGGTTCGCGGCGTGTTTGTAGCCTCCACACAAAATGGGTCATGACCCCGCTTCGGACGTATGCTCAAGAAATGCCTGTGTCCGAACACCCTTTTCCACCCAGTTCCCGCAGGTCCCAGATCCCGGTAGCCGACCCTGACACCCTGGTTCGGTTGAAGGCAAAGATCGGTGCCCTGTCGACGGCCACCCTTCAGCAACTCGACGCTTCGCTGCCCTGGTACCGCGGTCTGCGCCCCGATGAGCGGTCCGCGCTGGGCCTGGTGGCGCAAAAGGGCATCGCCTCCTTCGTGAACTGGTATCAACGCCCGGTGTCCCCCGCCTGGGTGCTCAGCGACGTCTTCGGCACGGCACCCACCGAACTCACCCGCTCCATCAGCCTGCAAAAAGCCCTGCAACTGATCCGCGTGGTGGTTCAGGTGGTGGAGGACCGGGTGCCTGACCTCGCGGCCGACGCCGACCAGGGGGCGCTCCGCGAAGCGGTTCTGCGCTATTCGCGGGAGGTGGCCTTCGCGGCCGCCGACGTCTATGCCCGGGCCGCTGAAACTCGTGGATCGTGGGACACCCGCCTTGAGGCGCTGGTGGTCGATGCCATCCTCCGCGGGGAAAGTTCCGACGCCCTGCGCTCCCGGATTGCCGCGGTGGGCTGGAAATCCCAGGCCCGGATCACCGTGATGGTGGGCAGTTCACCGCCGGAGCCAAACGCGATGTTCCTGAACGAGTTGCGACGCACCACCGACAGGATCGCTGAAGACACTCTGGTGGGTATCCAGGGCGACCGTCTCATCCTGGTGCTCGGCGGCGTGGAAAACTCTGAGAACACCTACAGCCGGCTCAGTGACCTTTTCGGGCCGGGACAGGTGGTCTACGGACCCGAATCCGAATCGCTGGTGGCAGCGAGCGGCTCCGCGCAGGCAGCGTTCGCCGGTCTCACCGCGGCACGGGCCTGGCCCGCCGCGCCGCGCCCGGTCGCGGCTGACGATCTGTGGCCCGAGCGGGTCATTTCCGGGGACGACACGGCACGAAAAGCGCTGATCCGGAATATCTACCGTCCGCTGGTCGGCGCGTCAAACGGCCTTGCGGAGACACTGTCGGCCTACCTGAATCTGGGGCACTCGCTCGAAGCCACCTCGCGCGAACTGTTCGTCCACGCCAACACCGTTCGGTACCGACTCCGTCGTGTCTGCGACATCACCGGCTGGGACCCGCTACTCCCCCGTGAAGCGTTTGTGCTCCAGACAGCACTGGTGGTAGGGCGGTTGAGTCAGCCGCCCGCGACGCCGCCGGAGCGTCCGGTTACTCGTCCGTAACCCGCCGGGTCGTTGTAGACTTCCTACAAAGCGGACCCCGGAGCTTCGTGCACCAGGACACCCAATAATCCTCTCCCAGTTTGGAAAGCTTGATAAGTGCTTGCAATCGTCTGCCCCGGTCAGGGGTCCCAAACACCCGGTTTCCTGCGACCCTGGTTGGAACTCCCGGGCGTCCCTGAACATCTCGCGTCCCTCAGCGCCCAGGCTGGCCTGGATCTGATCCAGCACGGCACCACATCCGGCGAGGAAACAATCAAGGACACAGCCGTTGCACAGCCCCTCATCGTCGCTGCCGGGTTGGTGACAGCCCGCGTGCTGCTCGCCGACCGTCCGATGACCGCTGCAACGGTGGTGGCCGGACACTCGGTGGGCGAGTTGACGGCGTCGGCCGTTGCCGGATCGTTGTCCGAACAGGACGCTGTGTCCTTTGTCCGGGTACGGGCCACCGCCATGGCCGAAGCCGGGGCTGTAGTCGCCACCGGGATGAGTGCGGTCTTGGGGGGCGACCCCGACGACGTCGCCGACGTCCTGGCACGGCACGGGCTGACACCAGCAAACAGTAACGGCGGTGGCCAGGTGGTCGCCGCCGGAACCCTTGAGCAACTGGCAGCACTCACCGCCGACCCGCCAGCGAAGGCCAGGGTCATTCCCCTGAAGGTTGCCGGCGCCTTTCACACCCACCACATGAGCCCCGCCGCCGCCGCTCTTCAGGAGCTGCGGTCCACCCTGACGCCAATGGATCCCGTCGCGACCCTGCTCTCGAACTTCGACGGGGCACCGGTGGTCACCGGGGACGGCAATCTTGACAGTCTGATCGCCCAGGTTTCCCGGCCGGTGCGTTGGGATCTTTGCATGGCGCGTCTGGAGCAGATGGGCGTGACCGGCGTCGTCGAACTGTCGCCGGCGGGAACCCTTACGGGCTTGATGAAGCGCGGAATGCGCGGCACACCGACATTGGCCGTAAAATCACCAGAAGATCTTGATGCTGCGGCGTCGTTTATCGACGAGCATTCCCGTACACCCGATCCGGTCATTTTCCCCATCGCAGAAGGGCACCAGTGAACGTCCCGGCTCTAAAGCAAGCTCCACTGCGCGAGCACACACGTATCCATGGCATCGGGGTCTTCCGTCCCGACGTCATTGTCACCAATGAGGATATCTGTCAGTGGATCGACTCCTCAGACGAGTGGATCCGCCAGCGCACCGGCATCGTCACCCGGCATCGCGCTGATCGGGACACCAGCGTGATCGACATGGCGGAGGCCGCCGCGCGGGCCGCCCTGGAGAATGCCGGGATTGAGGCGTCACAACTGGGCGCGGTCCTGGTCTCGACCGTCACTCACCCCTACGCCACGCCGTCGGCGGCTGCACACCTCACCGACCGCCTGGGTGCCACACCGGCGCCCGCCTACGACATCTCGGCTGCGTGTGCGGGCTACTGCTACGGCATCGCCCAGGCTGACGCCATGGTTCATGCCGGAACCGCCGAGTACGTCCTGGTGGTCGGCGTTGAAAAGCTTTCGGACTTCATCGACAACGCCGACCGGACGATCTCCTTCCTCCTCGGGGATGGCGCTGGGGCAGTCATCATTGGGCCGTCCGACAGCGCCGGCATCGGCCCATCGGTCTGGGGTTCGGACGGCAGCAAGCACCAGGCCATCAGGATGTCCCACTCGCTGCTGGATATTCGCGACGCCGAGTTGGCCTCGGTTGCCGCGGGGGGCGGGTCACTCGACGACGCGCCGAAAGCTTCTTGGCCCACCATGCGCCAGGACGGTCAAACGGTGTTTCGGTGGGCGGTCTGGGAAATGGCCAAGGTAGCCCAACAGGCCCTTGACGCGGCGGGCATCACCGCCGAGGACCTCGTTGCGTTTGTCCCCCACCAGGCCAACATCCGGATCATCGACGAGATGGTTAAACAATTGAAGCTTCCCGAGCACGTCGAGGTGGCTCGCGATATCGTTGACGCAGGAAACACCTCCGCCGCTTCAATTCCGCTGGCAATGCACCGTCTGCTGCAGGAACACCCGACCCTCAGGGGTGGCCTTGCCCTGCAGATCGGTTTTGGTGCCGGGCTGGTGTTCGGCGCACAGGTGGTAGTGCTTCCCTAGTTTCCCCCAAGCCAAGCCGTCAACCGCGGTTTGATTATCCATGTCGGATCTGTGATCCGGCAAGACAAGAAAAGGAGCCATCCATGGCTAGCAACGAAGAAATCCTGGCCGGACTGGCCGAAATCGTCAACGAGGAAACTGGTCTGGCACCAGAGTCGGTTGAGATGGACAAGTCCTTCACCGATGACCTGGACATCGACTCCATCTCAATGATGACCATTGTGGTCAACGCCGAGGAAAAGTTCGGCGTTCGGATCCCCGACGAAGAGGTCAAGAACCTGAAGACCGTCGGCGACGCCGTCAACTTCATCTCCGGCGCGCAGGCCTAAGTAATCCCTGCCTTCGGGACCACCAGCACGAGTCGGTGCTGGTGGTTCCGAAGGGCCCCACCAGCACGTTCCACAGCACCACCCCCACGTTTTAGAGAGTGAACCATGGCACGCAAAGTAGTCATCACCGGGCTCGGCGCGACGACGCCCATCGGCGGAGACGTTCCCACCATGTGGAAGAACGCCCTCAAAGGGGTCTCCGGTGCTCGAACCATCGAAGCCGACTGGGTCCAGGAGTACGAACTGCCCGTAACCTTCGCCGCACAGGTCACCACCCCCGCCCTCGAGGTCCTCTCACGAGTCGAAGCGAAGCGCATGGACCCCTCCACCCAGTTCGCGGTCATCGCAGCCCGTGAAGCGTGGCGGGATTCAGGGCTTGAACAGATTGATCATGACCGCTTTGCTGTCGCCTTTGCCACCGGCATCGGCGGCGTCTGGACGCTGCTGGATGCCTGGGACACGCTCCGCGCCAAAGGCCCCCGACGGGTGCTGCCCATGACGGTGCCCATGCTGATGCCCAACGGTCCCGCCGCGGCTGTCAGCCTCGACCTCGGCGCCCGCGCTGGAGCGCACACGCCCGTGTCGGCGTGTGCCTCAGGAACCGAAGCCCTGCATCAGGGACTCGAGCTGATCCGCTCCGGCAAAGCCGACGTCGTGATGTGCGGCGGCGCCGAAGCGGCCATCCACCCAATGCCCATTGCTGCATTCGCCTCCATGCATGCGCTGTCCCGCCGCAACGATGATCCCGAGCACGCGTCCCGGCCCTACGACACCGGGCGCGATGGGTTCGTCATGGGTGAGGGCGCTGGAGCACTCCTGATCGAGGCGGAAGAACACGCGCTGGCCCGCGGCGCCCGGATCTACGCCGAATTGGCTGGTACGTCGGTCACCGCTGATGCCTACCACATCACCGCCCCTGATCCCGGCGGACTGGGCGCAACCCGTGCCCTGAAGGCAGCCATGTTCGATGCCAGGGTGCAGCCGTCCGACATCGCCCACGTCAACGCTCACGCGACGTCCACCCCGGTGGGCGACAAGCCCGAGTACGTGGCGTTGAAGACAGCTCTCGGCTCGCATATCGACAATGTTGCGGTGTCGGCGACCAAGTCACAGACCGGCCATCTACTGGGCGCCTCGGGAGCAGTAGAGGCAGTCATGACGGTTCTTGCTGTGTACGACCGCAAGCTGCCAGTGACCATCAACCTGGAACATCAGGATCCCGAGATTCCGTTGGACATCGTTACCACCGAACGAACGCTGCCCGAGGGCGACCTGGTCGCCTTGAGCAACTCGTTTGGCTTCGGTGGACACAACGCAGTGATTGTGGTGCGCAGCGTCTAGCCAGTCGCTAGTGGAACCGTTGACGCAGAAGGCGCCGGCCCTCGGGGCTCGGCGCCTTCTGCTGTAGGAATGGTGACAGGCTGTCAGGCGTGGTCGAGCTGTCAGGCGTGGTCAGCCCGCTCGTGGGTGTCAGCCCACCTGGTGGAGCCACCTGACCGGCGCGCCCTCGGCGGCATGGCGGAACGGTTCAAGCTCATCGTCCCACGACTCGCCAAGGGCCAGCGACAGCTCATGGTAAACAGCAGCGGGATCCCCCGCGCCGGTTTCGTAGGCATAGCGGATGCGGTCCTCAGTGACCATGATGTTGCCATGCACGTCAGTGGTGGCGTGGAAGATGCCCAACTCGGGGGTGTGCGACCATCGGCCACCATCGGCGCCGGCGCTCTGCTCTTCGGTGACCTCGTAGCGCAGGTGCGCCCAGCCCCGCAGTGCTGAGGCCAGCTGGGCTCCGGATCCCTGGGATCCGACCCATGACAGTTCGGCCCTGGACATACCCGGTGAGGCGGGTTGAGGGGACCACTCAAGATCGGTTCGCTGTTCAATCACCGAACCGATCGCCCACTCGATATGAGGGCATAACGCAGAAGGGGCTGAGTGAATATACAACACTCCGCGCGCCGTGATACCAGACATTCCATCCTCCATAGCTGTAGGTACGTCTTCCCCAACGACCTGCAACGGGAACGAAATCTTCTGGATGTGTCTGCCGACACGGCAGACTACGATTTATTCTGCCTTACATCGCCACATTGCGCCACTGTGACTATGGAGCTGCTACGTGCACTCATTTCCGAGACCATTCGCTAGGCCCGCGGATGGGCCTGCTCATAGCTCTTTCGGAGCCGGTCGACCGATACGTGGGTGTAGATCTGGGTGGTGGCAAGGCTGGAGTGCCCGAGAATCTCCTGCACGGCCCTCAAGTCGGCGCCCCCGTCCAGAAGATGGGTGGCGGTACTGTGTCGGAGCGCGTGCGGACCGGTTGCCGAGGTGCCCTCAATGCCGGCGAAGAGTTTCTCGACCGTTGACCGGACCTGTCGCTGATCCAGCCGTCCGCCGCGTTGGCCGAGGAACAAGGCGTAACCGCTTCCGGGTGCGGCCAGCTCAGGGCGGCCACGGCGAAGCCAGTCATCCAGTGCATGGGCGGCGGGCACCCCATACGGAACGGTGCGTTCCTTATTGCCTTTGCCGACCACGCGGAGGGTGCGGCGGTCCATATCGAGGTGGTCAACGTCGAGACCGACCAACTCCCCCACCCTGATACCCGTGCCATAGAGCACCTCGACGAGTGCGGCGTCCCTGATCGCCACCGGGTCACCCTCGGCTGCAGCAGTGCGCAGTGTTCCAAACACCCCATCGAGCTGCTTTCCGGAAAGGACTCCCGGCAGCGTCTTTTCCCGTTTGGGGGCGCGGAGGCGCAGCGCCGGATTCGCGTCGATGAGTTCCTCGCGCACCGCCCAGGCCAGGAAACTCCGGACGGTGGCTGCGCGCCGAGCGATAGTCGACCGTGCCTGGCCCTGCGCATCCATCGATCCCAGCCAGCATCGGAGATCAGCCAGGGTCAGCTCATCCAGGCTGGTCACCCCCGCAGTGTGAGCGAAGCGGAGCAGCCCGCCAAGGTCGGTGAGGTAGGCGCGGATCGTGTGGACCGAGCGGTTGCGTTCAGCGCTCAGGTAGCTCTGGTACCGCTCCACGATGGGTTCGAACGATTCGGGCAGTTGCTGCATCCTCCTACTGTGAGCCCTGGGAGGTGCATCCTCAAGGAGGCGCTCCGCGCCGCGGTTCACGGGCTGGTCAGGTGCGATTCAAAGGGCGGTCTAGGGCTGCTACGGTCTGCCACGGCTGTTCACGGGCTGCCACGGGCTGCGGATGGAATCGCTGTCAGGCCGCCGGTCGGGCAGCATCACCCGCCTCAAGGTCGAGCAGGAACCTTTTGACGTCCGGGCCGGCAGAGTACCCGGTGATTCCGCCGGTGGACCTCACCACCCGGTGTCCCGGGATGATGATAGCCAACGGGTTGACCCGGATAGCGGCACCGATGGCCCTCCCCATCGACGGATTGCCCAATTGGGCGGCCAATTCCTTGTAACTGCGCGTTTCGCCGTAGGCAATGCCCAACACGGCGCCCCAGACCTGCTGCTGAAAATCGGTTCCGCTGGCGTGGACGGGAAGGCTAAAGGCTCGTCTTGTGCCTGCAAAGTAGGCCGAAAACTGATCCGTGGCACGCTCATAGGTGGCGGCGTCTGCCTTCAGGGCTGCAGCGGTGATGCCGCTGTCTGCTGGGTTTTTACCTTCGGGCTTCCTTACTCCTACCTCCTTGCCATGCGACTCCCTACCGCCCGGACCCTCGGCTTTGGGTCCCGACGGTGTGGCCGGTGGGCCCACCGGTGTACCCGCAGCGCTTTGGGCGACCGCGAGCGTGGCGAACGGGACTCCGACGGCCGATGGCACCGGCTGCGGTTCATGGACTTCGTGATAGACAGCCGTCAGTGCACCTCGTTCCACGACCAGTAATAGCCTGCCGATTGGAGAGGCGATAAATCGATGAGTCTTCATGGGATGGTTCCTTTCTTATCGTTGCTTCTCAGGTGTGATGGCGGTGGATGTTTCCGCGACGCCATCCGCCGTCGTCGGTTCGTTCCGCGAGGGCGCTGAGATCCAACCGGCTCAGCCCCGCCAGGACATCACGGATACTCAGGCCAGCGACCGAGGCGAGCTTGTCGACAGTGGTGGACGCCCGCACGGGGAGGGCGTCGAGGAGGAGTAGGTCTTCGACACTAAGTCCGTCGTGAACCGCCACCTCCTGGTCGGGTTCGGGGACGATCATCGCGCCGATCGGCCCAGCGAGTTCGGCGATCTCCGCAGCGTCGGTGACGCAGATGGCGCTTCCGTCGCGCAGCAGCCGATGGCATCCGGCCGAGTTCGCCGAATGCACAGATCCCGGCACTGCCCCGACCGCTCGTCCTAGGCCTGCCGCGTGGTGCGCGGTGTTCAGTGCCCCAGACCGCCACCGTGCCTCAACAACCACTGTCACCGCGCACAGGGCGGCGATGAGACGGTTGCGTTGCAGGAACCGCCACCGTGTTGGAGAGGAGCCGGGCGGTACTTCCGCGACCAGTAGGCCGCGTCGCGCTGTTTCGCGGAGCAGTTGCTCGTTGCCCGCGGGATAGTAACGGTCGACGCCGCACGCAGTTACCCCGATGGTCGGCACCGGGCGGTCCTCTCCCGCCGCGGCAAGTGCAGAGCGGTGCGCCTGGGCGTCGATCCCGTAGGCCCCACCCGACACCACGGTGTAGCCACGCATGACCAGGCCAGCCGCGATGTCCCCCGTGACGGCTGCCCCATAGGCGGTGCTGTCCCGTGAGCCAACTACTGCCACCATCCGGTCAAGTTCGGGCAATCCCGCTGAAAGGTCACCCCGGGCCCAAAGGCAGGAGGGGGCTGAAAGCTGCAGGTCGTCAAGTGCTCCGGGCCACAGGGCGCTTTCGGGGGTAATCAGGATTCCGCCGAGCCGTTCAAGCGTTGCGAGATCCCGGTCGGGCGCAAGGTCGGCGACTCGTGGTTTCCACCGTTCCAACGCCTGCTGGAGTGTCTGAGCGCGGCTACTGATCCCGTGCGATTCCAGCAGTTCTGCTATTTCGCGGGCTATCAGTGCTCCGACCACTACTTGACCGGTGGCGATCCTCAAGGCGTCGACCGGTCCAGCGGCGACGGTCAGGGCGAGACCTACCGTGTCAGATGGTTCAAAAAGCCGGGAGAGCGCGGCCCGGGCGATGACCGTTGGATCGGTCGAGATGGTCATGAGGCACTCTCCTGCAAGCGAAAATTCAAGGCAACCTCAACGTCGTAGGTGGTGGGTGATGTGCGTCCGCCCAGATCGGCGAGGGTCCAGGCCACCCTGAGCACCCGATCGTGCCCGCGCATCGTCAGGGTCTGCTTATCCATAGCCCGGTCCACTGGTGCTGTGACGGTTCTCGGTAGCTTGAGCTCGTCGTTCAGCACCGCGGAGGACATCTCGGCATTGGTGGTGGCGTCCCATGCGGCCAGCCGTTCCCGTTGGGCAGCACGCGCTGCGGCGACCCTGCCCGCGATGACATGTGACGCTTCGGCCGTTGCGCCGTCGGCGTAGTCGGCAAGGGAGACCCGGGAGACGGTGAGCTGGAGGTCCACCCGGTCGAGAAGCGGTTGGGAAAGGCGGTTGAAGTATCGGCGGCGGCGTTCTGCGGAGCACACGCAGTCAATCCCTTTACCGGTGGCCAGGCCGCAGGGACAGGGATTGAGCGCCATCACGAGCTGAAACCGGGCGGGATAGGACGCGGTGCCCGCCGAGCGGTGCAGCACCAGTTCTCCACTCTCCAACGGTTCGCGGAGCGCCTCAAGGACACCGCGCTGGTATTCGGGGGCCTCGTCGAGAAAGAGCACGCCGCGGTGCGCCCGCGATGCCGCGCCGGGGCGTGGAATGCCGCTACCGCCGCCAATGATTGAGGCGGTCGACGACGTGTGATGGGGGCTTTCAAAGGGCGGTCGTCGCTGCAAGCCGCGACAGGAGAGGATTCGCCCGAGCGAGTGGATGGCTGTCACCTCGATTGCCTCCTCGTCGCTGAGGTCGGGGAGAATGCCGGGCATGCGTTCGACCAGCATTGTCTTACCGGCGCCGGGTGGGCCCACCATCATCATGTGGTGGGCACCGGCCGCAGCGATTTCGACGGCGAAGCGGGCAGTGGATTGGCCGGCAATGTCGGCCATGTCCTTCAGCGGGGCCCGTGAAGGTGGCGACACAGGCGCAGGTGCCGGCACCGAGCTCAGCCTGGAATCGGGGAGAGTCACTCGTGCTGGATCGGCGCCGAAGGCGAGGAATACCTCGGCCAGGCTGGCGAACCCTTTCACCTCGGCCTGCGGAACCAGCCCTGCTTCCCCGTGGTTTCCGGTGGCCACGACAAACCGCGTGTAGCCGGCCTTGACACCAGCCATGACGGCGGGGAGCACTCCGCTGACCGGCCGCAGCCGACCGTCGAGGCCCACTTCGGCAATGAACACCGTATCGGCGCAGCCGCGAACATCACCGGTGGCGGCCAGCGCTGCCATCACGATGGCCAGGTCAAAACCTGAGCCTCGCTTGTGAAGTGAGGCGGGAATCAGGTTGACGGTGATCTTCCGGCGGCTGAGGGGAAGACCAGCGTTACGGGCGGCTGCCCGAATCCGTTCGCGGGCCTCATTCAGCGACGCGTCGGGGAGTCCCAGGATCACGAAGGCAGGGAGGGTTTGCCCGATGTCGGCCTCCACCTCGACGATGTAGCCGTTCAGCCCGACGAGCGACACTGCATAGGTGCGTCCCAGTGGCATCAGCTCACCGCCCTCAGGTACTCGATCTGCGGATGACCGGTGCCGTCGTCAACCACTGCCACAGCATCCACCCGCACCTCCAGGAAGCGCAGGTCATGGGCAAGGGCCCATTGAGCCGCCAGCAGATAGAGGCGCTGCAGCTTGGCTGCGTTGATGCCCTCCAGCGGATGGCCAAAATCCAACGAGGAGCGGGTCTTCACCTCAATGACAACCAGGGTGGAGCCGTCAATGGCCACCAGATCAATCTCGCCGTGCGGGCACCGCCAATTATGATCCACCAGATCCAAACCCACACCTTCGAGATACGCGGCAGCCAGCGCCTCTCCCCTACGGCCCAACCTGTCTTTCGCCAACATCACAACACCTCCGGTTCCAGCTTGATCTGGCTGGCACCGGTGGTGTCACGAAATGTCGGCTATGTGGGAAAACCCACCGGCACCCGTCCTGTGCAGGACGGGTGCCGGTGAAGGAGGGTAAGCAACGGCCGGTTTGGAAGTCGGCGGGTTTGGCGGACCAGGCGGGTTGGACCGGGCTAGACCGGCTAGCGCTCCAGGACCGATTCGATCTGACCCATCGCCTCTTTGATGCCTTCTTCCATTCCCATGGCGATCATTTTCTCCAGCTGGTCGAGACTCTCAAAACTCGACACGGTCGTCATTCGAGTCCCGCCGTCGATGGCCTCGAAGGTGACTGAACCATGGGTAGTTCCTAGCTCATCCACCGGGGCTCCGTTGTCATCGGCGAATCCGTCGTCGAACTCAAGATGAGTCGGCTCAGTGATGGTGGTGAACGTCCACCAGCCGCGGCTCTTCTCCCCATTGGGACCGGTCATGAAGTAGCCGGCCTTCCCACCCGGGACGAAGTCGTGGCTTTCGAAGGTTGCGGGCCAAGTGGGTGGACCCCACCAGCGCTCGAGTTGCCGCGGGTCCGCCCACACCTGCCATAACCGCTCGGCGCTTGCCTCGAATTCGGCAATGACTGTGAGGGTCAATGCCTCGGGGTCTTTGTGTGAACTGATAACTGTCATGATGGTGATTTCCCTTGTTCCTCAGCCAGGATGGCGGAAATCCGGTCGACGCGTTGCCGCCAGATCGCCTCGTACTCCTCAAGCAGCCGCCGTGCCCGTCTCAACCCATCAAGATGGACCCGCACAATCTGCTCCCGTCCGCGCTTCTCCTTCGTCACAAGAGACGCGCGCTCCAGGACCGCCACATGCTTTTGCACCGCGGCGAAACTCATGGCGTAGTGGGCGGCCAAACCGGATACTGAATGATCACTGACCAGTGCTCGGGCGACAATGTCGCGCCGGGTGGCATCGGCGAGTGCCTGAAACAGGCGGTCCACTTCGACCTCGGATAGCTCATCTATAACCATGCGGTTGTACGTTAGCGGGCGCCGGGCAAGGCGTCAAGAGGTAGGTGGGAGATCAGTTCCCGAGCGAGCCGTCTTTGGGGAGCGCAATGTCGTCCGACTTGGTCAGTTCTTCGACGTTGACGTCCTTGAAGGTGATCACCCTGACATTTTTCACGAACCGCGCCGTGCGGTAGACATCCCATACCCACGCGTCCTGGAGCGTCAGATCGAAGTAGATCTCGCCGTCGGCCGATCGCGCCTGCAGGTCGACGTGGTTGGCCAGATAAAATCGACGTTCGGTTTCCACCACGTAGCTGAACAGGCCGACCACGTCGCGGTACTCGCGGTAGAGCTGCAGCTCCATGTCGGTTTCGTAGTTCTCAAGATCCTCAGCGCTCATGTCCCCATCATCTCCCACTTTCCATCCGCGGCATGCTGATTCGGCCCCTGGTCCCCAACCGCCAGGTGGTGCGGTGCAGGCCGGTGGGACCCAGCCCGTCGATCGCTGCGCGGTGACCAACGGTGGCATACCCTTTGTTGATGTCCCAGCCATACTGCGGATGGTCGGCGGCGTAGGCCACCATCATGGCGTCCCGCTCCACCTTGGCCAGCACGCTCGCCGCAGCGACGCTGAGGCACTTCAGATCGGCCTTGATCCGGGTGTGGACGGGAACGTCGCAGCCGGTCACCACCTCCGCCACAGCGGTGCGAAAGGCGCCGAGGGTGGTGGCTTCAGTCTCGAACGTCTCGGCGTCGAACAGTGCCGCCTGCTCACGCGGTGAAAGCCAATCGTGGTTCCCGTCGAGGATCACCGCATCGGGCCGCACGGTAGCAGCCACCTGCTCCCACGCCCGGTTGCCTGCCAACTGCAGCGCACGCATCAGCCCGACGGTGTCTATCTCGGCGGCGCTGGCATGCCCCACCCCGTGGGCGAGGGCCCATTTTTTGATCCGCGGTACCAGTTGGACCCGGTCCGCTGGCGACAGCAGCTTGCTGTCCCGTACCCCCCTCAGCCCCTTGACGGCGCCCAGATCGATCACGACAAGCCCTACCGAGACCGGTCCGGCGAGGGCTCCCCTGCCAACCTCGTCGCATCCAGCCAGGTACCGGTGGCCAGCATCGAGGAAGGACCGCTCAAAGCGGAGAGTCGGAGCGGCTGACCTCATCGCGATGAGGGGGCCGTCTCGCCTGCCGCGACCGCGGGTTCGGGCACGCTATCGAAAACGCCGGGGTAGTTGCCGAGGAAACCGGCCCGATCCAGCGGCCAGGCGATCACCGCCGCTTTACCTTCAATGTCCTCCACGTCGATGAACCCGGAGTTTGGTTTATCCATGTTGGCGCGGGAGTCTGCTGACGCGTTGCGGTGATCGCCCATCACCCAGATTTTCCCTTCGGGGACTGTCACGTCGAATTCGGTGTCGGAGGGGCTCGCGCCAGGAAAGAGATACGGCTCCTCAAGAGGTTCGCCGTTGACGGTGATCCGCCCGTCGTCGTCGCAGCAGACCACCCGGTCGCCGGCCATGCCGATCACCCGCTTCACCAGGTGCTGCTGGGTGTCATCCGGGGCCAGCCCCACAAAGATCAGCCCGTCCTTGACCCAGTTGGAGCCGGGACCGGTGCCGGGCGGCGGCGTGGGCAGCCACCCTTCGCTGTCCTGGAAGACGACGACGTCGCCGCGCTGCAGGTCAAACGGTGCGGGTACGAGCTGGTTGACGAAGATGCGGTCGTCAACCTCGAGGGTGTTTTCCATCGAGCCCGAAGGGATGAAGAAGGCCCTGAAGAGGAATGTCTTGATGAGGAAGGACAGCAGGATCGCTATGCCCACGATAATGAGGATTTCCTTGAGCCAGCCGCCTAAGCCGCGGGCGCCGTCGTCGTCGGTCTTCTTCCTTTTCGAGGAGCCACGACGGTGGCTCCGCGCCGACGAGGCGCGGGTAGCATCCGGACGGGCGTCAGCGTCGTCGTTGGGCTTGCCGGGGATGCTCGTTGCCATCTGCAGGTCACTACCTCAAAGTTGGTGGTCGGTCAATCGGTGAAACGTTCAATGGGGCCATACCGTGAGGGCGGCCAGATGGTGTGCACTGCCCGGCCAAGGACCCGGTCAGTCGAGACCAGTCCCCCACCCGGTGCCCCCAGCAGCGACCGTGAATCGAACGACGCTGAGCGGTGGTCGCCCATTACCCACAATTTACCCTGTGGGACCGTAACCTCGAACTGTTGGTCGCTAGGGGCATCTGAGGGGAAAACGTAGGGCTCCGCGAGCTGGTTCCCATTGACCTCGATCTGCGCACCCGGGCTGCTGCAGCAGGACACCGTGTCTCCGCCGACGCCGAGTACCCGTTTGACGTAGACGGTGTCGCTGCCCGACACGCCGAGCCAGTGCCCCAGCGTGCCAAGGATTTCGGCGGGTCCACCCCCACTGATCGGGTCAAAAGAGCCCCGGCCGTCGAAGACAATGACGTCGCCGCGCTGCGGTTCCCCGTCGACCCGGGAGACCAGCACCCGGTCACCTTCCTCGAGGAGCGGCTGCATGGACGCGGAGGGGATGTAGTAAATGTCGGCGACGGTGGCCCTGAGGACAGAGGCCACCACCACGGCAATAAGGAGTGCGGACAGCACAAAACGCCAGCCCCGAAGGGGCCGGCGTTCTGGTTGAGCTCGCGCACCATGCCCGGGACGATCCGATCCAGGCATGGTGCGGTTCACAAAGGGTGTTACTTGGCGGTCTTGGGTTCGCGCTTTTCCTTGATCTTGGCGGCCTTGCCGCGGAGGTCGCGCATGTAGTACAGCTTCGCGCGCCGGACGTCGCCGCGGGAAACGACCTCAATCTTGTCAAGGACTGGGGAGTGAACCGGGAAGGTACGCTCCACGCCTACACCGAAACTGATCTTACGGACGGTGAAGGTTTCGCGGAGGCCATCGCCCTGACGGCCAACAACAAAGCCCTGGAAGATCTGGACACGGGTGTTCTTGCCTTCAATGATGTTGACGTGCACCTTGAGGTTGTCACCGGCGCGGAATGCAGGAATGTCGGTGCGCAGTGATGCTGCATCGACGGAGTCAAGAATATGCATGGTTGTTGCTCCTGGTGAACGCCACAGGTCATTCACGTTGGTCACAGCGGGCAGGGCCTAGGCAATGTCCGCCGGAAAATTAGGAGACCGGCAGACTCATAGGTGGGCCGCCGGCGTGTCAGCCTGTTGGTAGTTCTCCCCCTGTGGCAGGGAACAACCCAGTCGACACAAACGCCAATTATGCCATATCGACGAGCTCGGTCAGTCATCGCCTGGCGAGGCACCGTCGGACCGCCGCTTCAGCCCGCCGTCGACGACGACGTACCCCAAGTCCGCCAACGCTGCCAGGTCCGCGGTGCTCAGCGTTTCAGTCGACAGCCCTTCCAGCAGGTCCGGCCGGCGCTGGGCTGTGCGACGGAACTGCTCGTCACGCCTGAACTGGGCGATTCGTGCGTGGTTGCCGCTGAGCAGGACCTCGGGGATCCCCCGGCCACGCCAGTCGGACGGCTTCGTATAGACCGGATACTCCAGCAGCCCGTCGGCATGGGACTCTTCGACGAGTGACTCCGGGTTGCCCACCACTCCGGGCAGCAACCTGCCGACGGCTTCGACCATCGCGAGCACGGCCACCTCTCCGCCGTTGAGGACGTAGTCGCCGAGGCTCACCGGCCGGACCTCGAACTGCTCGCTGGCCCAGTCGAGCACCCGCTCGTCGATCCCCTCGTACCTCCCGCAGGCGAAGGCCAGCTGCGGCTCCTCAGCAAGTTCATTGGCCATGCGCTGAGTGAACACCTCCCCCGCAGGAGAGGGAACAATCAGCACCGGGCGACACTCCGCCGGCGACTCGTCAATCACTGACTGCAGAGCCAACGCCCACGGTTCAGGCTTCATCACCATGCCCGCACCGCCGCCGTAGGGCGTATCATCTACGGTGCGGTGGCGGTCGGTGGTGAACCTGCGCAGGTCATGGACCCGCAGATCGAGCAACCCGTCCTGACGCGCCTTGCCGATCAGCGACAGGTCAAGGGCGGCCAGATACTCGGGGAAAATACTGATGACGTCGATGCGCACTTAGCGTCCGCTGCCCTCGGTACCGGCCGGGGCGTCGTTTGCGGGGGCGTCGTCGTCGAGCTCGCTGACTTCCCCATCATCGGGACCCGCCTGGTTGGAGCCCGGCAGGTTCAGTTCGAACAGGCCCGCCGGTGGGGTAAGCAGCACGTAGCCGCCCGCCACATTGACCTCGGGAACAATTTCGTTGACGAAGGGCACCAGCGTCTCGTGTCCGGCGGAGGTTTCGACGATCAGCAGATCCTGCACCTCGAGGGTGCGAAGACCGCTGACCTTGCCAACGACGTCGTCCCCGACCCGCGCTTCAAGGCCGACCAGCTCGTGTTCGTACCAGGCGTCGTCGTCGTCGTCCTCAGCCTCATGGGTATCGATGAAAAGTTTGGCTCCGCGGAGGGTTTCGGCGGCATTGCGATCGGCGTACCCGTCGAAGCCGAGGATCAGGATGTCCTTGTTCCAGCGGGCGCCACTGACCGTCAGCGGGCCAAGGGTGGCCGGTTCAGCGCGGAAGATGGCACCCGCCTCGAACCTGTCCTCCGGCGCGTCGGTGAATAGCTGCACGGTGACCTCGCCGCGAATACCGTGGGGCTTGCCAATCCTGGCAACCTGTACTTCCATCTGACACTCCTGGGTTGGGTGGGCACAAATTTGGCCCCGCCACCATTATCCGGTGCGGGGCCAAACTTAGTAATCTAGTGTGCTGAAGCGCTGTTAGCCTCGGCGGCGGTCCGTATCGACGACGTCCACGCGCACCGGTTCGCCATCGGCGAGGGCTGACACAACGGTGCGCAAGGCGCGGGCTGTGCGGCCCTGGCGACCGATAACGCGGCCCAGATCGTCCTGATGAACCCGCACCTCGAGGGTTTCCCCACGGCGGTTGTTCTTCAGGGAAACCTTGACATCATCAGGACTGTCGACGATTCCCCGGACGAGATGTTCCAGCGCTTCTGCCAGCAATTTACTTGGCCTCGGCGGTTTCCGTCTCGGCGTCGACTGGTGCCTCGGCGTCGGACTTCTTGGCCTTGGGGGTGATGGCTTCAGGAACGATTACCGAACCCTTTTCTGGGGCGACGAAGGCTTCCTTGGGAGCCTTGGTCCGCAAGGTTCCCTCCTGGCCTTCGAGTCCCTTGAACTTCTGCCAGTCACCGGTGATCTTGAGCAACACGGCGACCTGCTCGGTTGGCTGTGCGCCAACGCCGAGCCAGTACTGCGCGCGGTCCGACTTGATCTCGATGAACGAGGGCTCCTCGGTGGGGTTGTACTTACCGATCTCCTCGAGGGCACGGCCATCACGCTTGGCGCGTGCATCCATGACGACGACACGGTAGAAAGGTGCGCGGATTTTACCCATGCGCTTCAGGCGAATCTTTACGGCCACTGTTGTGGTCACTCCTTGATGATCTAAAGGGGCGAACCCTACTCAGTGCTCCCGTGGGGCGGGCCACCTCTGAGGGTTCAAAAGGACAAGATGCGCGCGCAGAGAGAGGGGCTGCCCGGATCGAGTACAGCTCTATTGTGCCAGATAGCTGACGCCAGCACGAATCACGCCACACTAATTTATGGCTACCCGGATTTTGTTGTTCCACGGATCATTGAAGCGTAGTTCGCTGCCGGTGTGGTGGTTTTCAATGCCGGCGACTTTCAGCCTGTCAGCCAGTGCACCCACGTGGTCCTGGGCTGGGACACGGATGAGCACTTCACCCAGCCCGAGTGTGTCTTTCCGTGGTCCGGCGCCGAGGCTGTTCCACACATTCATCGCCATGTGGTGATGGTATCCCCCAGCAGACACAAACAACGCCTGCCCATGCCAGCCGGCGGTGCGTTCGAAGCCGAGTGTGTCGACGTAGAAGTCTTCGGCGGTCGCCACATCTCCCACCTGCAGGTGAACATGCCCGACGACGGCGGCCGCCACTTTCTGGGCTGTCACCGCTTCCTGGGTCAGGTGGTCCCGCAGGTAGTCCTCGACCGGAAGTCGGAGGCTGTCCATGACGACTGACTTTCCACTGCCGTCGGTGTTCCACTGCCAGGTGTCGCGGGGCTTGTCGAAGTACAGCTCAATCCCGTTGCCTTCGGGGTCGGTGAAGTAAAAGGCCTCGCTGACCAGGTGGTCCGCGCTGCCCACGTAGAGTCTGGCATCGTACTGGGCGGTGGCGGCGACCGTAGCGGCCAGAGCCGACCGGTCATCGAAGAGGAGTGCGGTGTGGAAAAGTCCAGCCTCGCCCCGGGCCGGAAGCTGGAGGCCATTAGCCGGTGTGAGGTGAATCAGCGGCGTGCTTCCGCGGCCGAGGTTCACCCCCTCGCCAGTTTCGTCGATGACTTCGAGTCCAAGGGCTCGTTGGTAGTAGTCGGACATCGCTGGCAGGTCGCCCACCTTGAGGAGCACGGTGCCCATGGACAGCTCGTCGGGCAATAGATCCTGGGGATTCGTCATGAGGTTCTCCTTTTTACGTGACGCGCTACAAGGCACAACTACTTGAAACTTCAAGTTATTCCCGGACGTGGTGCGTTCCTGGTCCGGCGCCGATCTCCAGCGGCTGGCTGGTGGGCGAGATTGCCCAGGTTGTGGCGCGTGTTCGGCGTGTAGGCCGCCCGACACGCCGTCGATGGGCCGTTTTCGGGCGGAGAAGGTGAGCAGACCGGCACGGATGTGGCGCCTTCGGGCGGCTACAGCGCGATGCGCATGATCACGCGCTGGCCGATCTGGTCGAGGCCGATGGTTTTTTCATGGCGTCGGACCTCCAGCAGTGCCGGGGACGGGTGCCGGGCCATCTCAAATCCGCAGCTCTCATAGAACGGGGCGTTGAACGGTACAGCGGAGAAAGTAGTGAGGGTCAGTGCGGTGTATCCCTGCGCGCGGGCCCAGTCCTTCGAAGCTTCGACCAGGGCCCGGCCGATCCCCCTGCCCGCGTGGCGCGGAAGGACAGCCAGTTGCTCAAGGTGCGCGCCGCCGTCGAGCTCCTCCAGACGGGCGAACCCGACACACGGGCGCCCGACAACCAGCAGCTTCAGCGAGAGTGCCAGCTCGGCCCGCGAGGCTCCGGCCGGTAGCGACACCGGCAGAGGTGCGCCGCCGATGAAGGTCAACAACGAATCAGCTGTCGCCTCGATGACCGGCAGAAAGGCGATATCCAGCGGTTCGGCGTCGCGGATGCTGATCATCCGATCAAGTGTAGGGCGAGACCAGGCCGGTCAGGGCGCCGAGCGGCCTGCGCTGCGGGGATCAACCTGGACAGGCGGGTCAGTCTGGACCTCGTGGACCGAAATACCGCTCACCGGGGTCCAGGCTGACGTCCCGTGTCCAGGATGCTCACCGTTGCCGGATTGTGGCACGGAAGGTCTTCATGAGTGAGCGGGATTTGCGTGCACAGCGATGAACTCCCGGATCAGGGTGTCCCCCTCGGTTGCGTCCTGCGGTCGATGGCCGCCCGGGGCAACCACGTGGTGGGCGCCGGTGACCGCGAGATAGTCGGCGATCTCCTCGTAGAGCGGTTCCCAGCCGCCGGTCACGATCAACGTCGGGACCCCGGGAACGATGTCCAGCGGCGCCTCCCACGGCGGCAACTGCATCTTCAACCGTCGGGCGGCGCGGCGGGCCTCGGATGTGGCAGGATGCCTTGCCTCGGTGGAGAACACGAGCCGGACAAACTCCTGCAGGAACGCTTCATCCGACAGAGAATCCCGGCGTTGATATAGCGGCTCGACCAGCGCCCGGTGCGCAGCGGTGGCAGGCAAGTCGGCGGTCAACGAAAGGCAGGCGGGCTCGATGAGTACCAACGACCGGACCAGATCGGGCCTGTCGACGGCGGCCATCATCGCCGAAATGGCGCCATGCGAATGGGCCACCAGATGCCCGCCGTCGCCGAGGGCATCGACAACAATCCGCTGGTCCTCGGCGAAGTCAGGGGGCAGCGGGTCAACCCCGGCCTCGAACCCATGACGGCGCAGGAAGAGGCAGTCGTACCTACCCGCCAGGGCGTGCTGGGTTGGCCAGGCGGCGGCGCCAAAGGCACCGCCGCCGTGGACAAACACGAGTCGTTCCTGGGTCATGGCGCCGCTCTTAGGTCTCCGGGATGGATCGAGTCACCACACATGACGGGACTCGCGCCCGAAATCGATCATTTCTGGTGACTCGATCCGAGGGTGTTGCGGGGGGCTACTTGCCGAGGAACTTGTCGAAGCCCTTCGGGAGGTTCAGCGACGACGGGTCGAAGTCGTTCTGCGCGCCGAAGGCCGCCCCGGACGGAACGGACGGTCGGTTGCGCCGCGCCTCGGCGTCGACCCGCTCCTGGGCCGCCTTGGCCGGGTTGCCCGACTTCGCCTTTTTCTTCCCCTTGGCTACAGCCTTGCCTTTGCGTGCTCCACCGTTGAACCCGCCGGGACCTGCCACGCCGGGCATCCCCGGGATTCCCCCGCCGGAGGCCATCTTCTTCATCATCTTCTGCGCCTGGCCGAAACGCTCCAGCAGGCCGTTGACCTCCGAAACATGCACACCCGAACCGCGCGCGATCCTGGCGCGGCGCGAACCGTTGATGATCTTCGGCGCCACCCGCTCATGCTTGGTCATGGACCGCACGATCGCCTCGACGCGATCGATCTCGCGCTCGTCGAAATTCTCCAGCTGTTCCCGCATCCCGGCGGCGCCCGGCATCATCATCAGCATTTTCTTCATGGAGCCCATGTTGCGGATCTGTTGCATCTGCGCCAGGAAGTCGTCGAGCGTGAAGTCCTCCTGGTCGGAGAACTTCTGCGCCATCCGCGCGGCTTCGTCCTTGTCCCACGACTTCTCCGCCTGCTCGATCAGCGTGAGAATGTCGCCCATGTCCAGGATGCGTGAAGCCATCCGGTCGGGGTGGAACAGCTCGAAGTCGTTCAGGCCCTCACCGGTAGAGGCGAACATGACCGGCTTGCCGGTGACCGACGCCACCGAGAGCGCCGCACCACCGCGGGCGTCGCCGTCGAGCTTGGTCAGGACCACACCCGTGAAATTGACGCCCTCGTTGAAGGCCTGCGCCGTGTTGACGGCGTCCTGCCCGATCATTGCGTCAATGACGAAGAGCACTTCGTCGGGGTTGACTGCATCGCGGATGTCGGACGCCTGCTGCATCAGCTCGGCGTCGATACCCAGGCGGCCCGCGGTATCGACGATGACGACGTCGTACAGCTTGGTCCGTGCTTCGGCGACACCGGCGCGGGCGACGGCTACCGGGTCCCCAGTGGCGGTTTCGAATTCGGAGCTGACACCGGGATGCGGCGCGAAGACCGGCACGCCCGCGCGTTCGCCGTTGACCTGCAACTGCTTGACGGCGTTGGGTCGCTGCAGGTCACACGCCACCAGGAGCGGACTGTGGCCTTGGCCCTTTAGCCACTTCGCCAGCTTGCCGGCAAGGGTGGTCTTACCCGCACCCTGGAGGCCGGCCAACATGATGACGGTCGGGGGGTTCTTGGCAAGCCTGATGCGACGGGTCTCCCCGCCGAGGATGCCGACGAGCTCCTCGTTGACGATCTTCACGACCTGCTGGCCCGGATTCAGCGCCTGCGAGACCTCCAGCCCCAGCGCGCGTTCCTTGACCTTGGCGGTGAATTCGCGGACCACCGTGACCGCGACGTCGGCATCCAGCAGTGCGCGGCGAATCTCGCGAACAGTGGCGTCGACGTCGGCTTCGGAGAGCCGACCCTTCCCACGGAGGTTCTTGAAAGTTTCTGTCAACCGGTCAGAGAGTGAATTGAACACGCGCCGTGAACTGCTTTCTTCGATGGATGGTGGATCTGCTATCAAGGGTACCAACTGGGGCAGCTGGCGGGTTGCGGGACATCGCGGTAGCGAGGTGGCAGGGTGGTGGTGTGGAAACGCATACAAACTCAGTCCAGGACCAGACGCCGTTCTCCCCCGATCAGGAGGTCGCGACGCTGCTCATCCTCGGCGCGTCAGGCGATCTGACCGGCAGGCTGTTGCTGCCCGGCCTGGCCCGGCTGGTGCGGCACGGCCGAGCCGGTGGGCTCCATCTGGTGGGTGCCGGCTCCGACGACTGGAGCGCGGAGCGGTGGGCGACGCGGCTCTCGGATTCCTTCGCTGCCGCCTCCGAGGATGCCGACGACGACGGCCGGATGGCGCTGGGCGGGATCAGAGCCACCAGCGTGTACCGGCGGATTGACGTCACAGCGCCCGGTGAACTGGCCCGGCTGATCGCAACCCTGCGGGGGCCCGTCGCCGTGTACTTCGCGCTGCCACCGGCGATCAGCGAGCAGGCGTGCGAGCTGCTCTCCCCCACTGATCTTCACGCTGGCACCCGGCTCGTGATGGAGAAGCCGTTCGGCACCGATCAGGCGGCGGCGTTCCGGCTCAATGAAACGCTGACCCGGCTGGTTCCCGAGGATCACATCCACCGGGTGGATCACTTCCTGGGCAAAGCCACGGTGCTGAACATTCTCGGCCTCAGGTTCGCGAACCGCCTGCTGGAACCGGTCTGGAATAACCTGCACATCGATCGGGTGGAGGTTGTCTACGACGAGGATCTGGCGTTGGAGGATCGTGCCCGCTACTACGACGGCGCTGGCGCCCTCCGCGACATGATCCAGAGTCATCTGCTGCACGCCATGGCCATCATGGCGATGGAATCCCCGGTGAGCCTGCACGAACGCGACCTCAGGGACGGCATCGGCGCCGTGTTGCGTGCCAGTGAGGTTGACCCCGATTTCACCCGGAGCACCCGGCGCGCCCGGTATGTGGCCGGGACCATTGCTGGGCGGGACATTCCGGATTACGCGGCCGAGGCCGGAGTCGACCCCTCCCGCGGGACAGAAACACTCGCCGAGATCACCGTGTCCATCAATAATGCGCGGTGGGCTGGCGTGCCGTTCATCCTTCGGTCCGGGAAGGCGCTCGGCGTCAAACGCAAGGAGGCGCTCATCACGTTCAAACCGGTGAGTCATCTACCCGCCGGGTTCACCGGTCAGGACACGCCCACCCGGCTGCGGATTAGTTTCGGACCCGAGACGCTGCAGCTCGAAGTTGATGTCAACGGACCCGGGGACATCTTCTCCCTGGACCGGGCGGTCCTTGAGGCCAGACTCAACGCGTCGGAACTGCTGCCCTACGGCGAAGTCCTCGAAGGGGTGCTGACCGGCGACCCCACCCTGTCCGTTCGGGGCGACACCGCCGAGGACTGCTGGCGGATCGTGGATCCGGTACTTGACGCGTGGGCTGCCGATGAGGTGCCGCTGGATGAGTATCCGGCCGGGTCGTCGGGTCCCGCAGCCTGGGAGAGGTAGTTGGAACGGCAGCGCCCCTGCTGACCGCCGCCAAGCGCCGTCGTCGTCGTCATTAACCGCCGAAGCCACCCCTCGCTTCGGGAAACCCGCCGGTAGGCGGTGATCCCGAAGGTGAAAGGTGGCTTTTGTCCGGTGTCGTGGGACGGACTAGAGTGCGGCGTCGCCGCGTTCCCCGGTGCGAACGCGGACGGCGTCCTCCACCGGGATCACCCAGACCTTCCCGTCACCGGCCCGACCGGTGTTGGCGGTCGAGACCAGGACATCAACAATGTCGGTGACCCAGGCATCGGCGACGAGTACCTCGACGCGAATCTTCTGGAGCAGGTCGACTGTGTATTCAGCGCCGCGGTACACCTCGGTGTGGCCGCGCTGCCTTCCGTAGCCGCTTGCCCCGCTGACCGTGAGACCCTGCACGCCGTAGGTTTCCAGGGCTCCGCGGACGCCGTCGAGCTTATCCGGGCGGACGATTGCCGTGACCAGCTTCATGAGTTCACCTTTTCCGAGACCTGCTCCGTGGCTGCGACATTGTGTGTGGGATGGAACTGTCCACCGACACCGAGCCCACCGAATTCGTAGGCTGTCTCGGCGTGCTCCGAGAGGTCGACGCCGGATACCTCGTCGTCAGCGGTGATGCGGAATCCGATGGTCTTGTGGATGCCGAGGCCGATGATTGCCGTCATGACCGCGGAGAGGGTCACGGCTACGAGGACCGAGATGACCTGGGCCAGCAACTGGCTGCCACCACCACCGTAGAAGAGCCCCCCACCTTCGCCGTCTACCGGCATGGCGATGAAGCCGAGTGCGAGGGTGCCGATGGTCCCGGCCACCAGGTGAACGGCGACGACGTCGAGGGAGTCGTCGAAGCCGAGCTTATATTTCAGGCCGACGGCGAGAGCGCACATCGCGCCAGCTACCAGGCCGAGGCCGATGGCACCGATGGGGCTGACGTTGGCGCAGGCGGGGGTGATGGCGACGAGACCGGCGACGATCCCCGAGGCTGCGCCCAGGGACGTTGGTCGCCCATCACGGAACCGTTCGAGCACCAGCCAGCCGACCATTGCTGCTGCCGGAGCGGCCATGGTGTTGACCCAGATGAGGCCGGCTTCCTCGGCGGAACCCGCGGCGCCACCGTTGAAGCCGAACCAGCCGAACCACAGCAGGGCTGCGCCGAGCATGACCAGTGGCACGTTGTGGGGGCGCTGCGCGGGATCCTTGCCGAAGCCCTGCCGCTTGCCGAGGATGAGCGCCAGGACCAGTGCCGCAACGCCGGCGCTGATGTGGACAACAGTTCCGCCGGCGAAGTCGATGGCTTCACCCACCGCACCGCCGACGGCACCGTCGGCGCTGAGTAGGCCGCCACCCCAGACCATGAAGGCCAGCGGGCAGTAGACGGCGGTGACCCAGATGGGAACGAACAGCGACCAGGCGCCAAATTTGGCCCGGTCGGCGATGGCGCCGCTAATGAGGGCAACAGTGATGATGGCGAAGGTAACTCCGTAGCCGGCCCCGATCATGTCCTCGGTGCCGATCAGGCCTTCGAGACCGAAGGAGGCGAAGGGATTACCGAAAAGCTGGGCGACGCCGTCGCCCCCTGTCATCGAGTAGCCCCACAGGACCCAGACGATGCCGACCAATCCGACGGCGATGAAACTCATCATCATCATGTTGAGTGCGGCCTTGGCGCGCGTCATGCCGCCGTAAAAAAATGCCAGCCCGGGTGTCATCAAAAGCACCATGGCGGCCGAAATCATTACCCAGACGTGACCTGCTGTCAGATCCATCGTCACATCCTCTCGCGAGTGGCGGGTAGATCCCGCACTAGCAAGTCTGCCCGCGCCGTGTTTCCGTGCCGTGAACCAATTGATTGCCGGGACGTTACAGAACTCGCGCCCCGGTAAAGACTGCATGACAGCTATGTTTCGGGCAGATGAACTGGCCCCACACTGCTGCGGGCCACCGGCTGGGGGTGACCACTGGGGGTAGAAAACGAAGGAGGCTGCGGGCTGGTTAGACTGGCTGGGAGCTGACAACGATGGAGACTAATGTCCGATTACCCCAATAGCCCCACGCCTGATCCTTTACCGGAGGAGACCGGGCAAGGATCAGCCCGGCGTGCCCGTCCGAGCCCCAAAGTGATGGTTGCTGCCGGGTTGGCCACCATTGGTGTCCTGGTCGGCGCGGGAGTTGGAATCTCCGCCCTGGTCCAGGAGGACGAGCCAGGGGCGACGACGTCGTCAGCCTCGCCGTCGTCGTCCTCGATGCCGAGCTCTGCTGCCGTCGAAACCTCGCCAGCTCCCCCATCGGAGCCGCTGCCTGAATCAACCAAGCCCCTTCCGCCGGCACCTACCGTGTTCTATGAGCAGGCCGGCCCCCCGGCAGGGTCGCCGCTTGAAGCCGTCGAACCAATGACCATCACGGTGTCTGACGAACCGACCGGCACCGAGCTGCCGTCCAACCTCATCGGACTGTCGCTTGAAGCGACCGATCTCGCAGATCCTCGGATGTCCGGCGACAACCCGGAGATAGTGGCCAGTCTGACCGGGCTGGGGCGGCCGATGCTTCGCTTCGGCGGCAACGCGGTGGACCGCCGGTTTTTCTGGACCTCCTCCAACGAGGCAATCCCCGGAAACCTTGAGGGCGATAAGGCGCGGCCCGTACGCGCAGTCGGCCCAGCAGACCTGGAGCGGGTCAACACCTTGCTGGAAGCCGCTGACGCCACGATCAGCCTGACAGTGGATATGGGTAACTACGATCCCGAGCGTGCGGCTGACATGACCATGCACGCGTCCAACATCTTCGGTGACCGACTGGTCGGAATCACCATCGGTAACGAACCCAATGGGTATCCCACTAACGGTCTACGGCCCTCCGACTGGGGCATCCCGGACTACCTGAACGAGCTGCAAGCCTACGCGGACGCAATGTACGAGGTTGCGCCAGAGGTGAAGATTGTGGGTCCGGGCACGTATGCGGAGGCCTGGTGGGAGCCGTTCACCCAGGCCGACCTGCAGCAGGAAAAGATCCTTTCGTTCCACCACTACCCGCTGTCGCAGTGCGACGGATCAAATGATCCCCTGGGCGAGCCCATCATGGAGAACCTGATGGCCGCGCCGATCCACGACCGCGCCGAGGACTACCGCCGCGCCGCCCTCGCCCCGGCCAGTGCAGCCGGACTGGAAACCTGGATTCCCGAAACCGGGATCTCGGCCTGCCCCGGATCAAACGAGACCACCAAGACCCACGCGTCAGCGCTGTGGAGCGTCGACTACGCACTGAGCGCCGCCCAGATCGGCATCCCCCGGCTGAGCTTCCACAGCTCACTGCTGACCTGCGAGGGCGGTCCTCCGATGTCATCCATTTGCTCGGGAGGGGCCTACCTTCAGCCTGATGCAACCTTCAACGAACGGGCCAACTACTACGGCCTGTCAATGGTTGCCGAACTCCCACCCGGAGCGTTCCTGAAGAACACCGCCGAGGGTGGTGGGCTGGCCTACAGCTACGTGGTCCAGCACGAGGATGGCAGCATCAGTGTGGTCCTGGTCAACGAGAACGACCCCGAGGTTGCTGCGCAGGCTGACGTCACAGTGCAACTACCCGCAGGTGCGCGCACCAGCTCCATGACCCAGCTCGCTGGTCCTTCCTACACCGCAGAGGACTCAACAGTGATCGACGGCGAGTTCGCCGCACCCATCCCGGCCGCCGATCGCCCGGCCATCCCCGGGTTCGTCCCGGGAGCGGAATCGGTGCAGCTGCCGGTGACGGCGGGCACCGTGTCGGTGTTCACGTTCACCTTCTAGCCCCACACGAAAGCGGCGCCCACGGAATCGTGGAGCGCCGCTTTCCTTGACCCGCTAGTTGAGCAGCGCGTCCACGAAGGTTTCGGCCTCGAACAGGGCCAGGTCGTCCGCGCCTTCACCGAGCCCCACGAGCTTCACCGGGACCCCGAGGCTGCGCTGGATCGCGACGACGATGCCGCCCTTGGCGGTGCCGTCGAGCTTGGTGAGGACGATGCCCGTCACGTTCACAACCTCGGCGAACACCCGTGCCTGGTTGAGGCCGTTCTGCCCGGTGGTGGCATCGAGCACCAGCAGCACCTCATCGACGGTGGCGAGCTTCTCGATCACCCGCTTCACCTTACCGAGTTCGTCCATCAGGTTCACCTTGTTCTGGAGCCGGCCGGCGGTGTCAATCATGACCACATCCACTTCGCCGTCGATGCCTGCCTTCACTGCCTCGAACGCGACCGACGCCGGGTCGGCGCCGTCGACGTCGGACCGGACCGTCGGCACGCCGACCCGCTGCCCCCAGGTCGCGAGCTGCTCCGCAGCCGCGGCTCGGAAGGTGTCGGCGGCGCCCAGCAGGACATCCTTGTCATCGGCAACGAGGACACGCGCCAGCTTCCCAACGGTCGTGGTCTTGCCTACGCCGTTCACGCCGACCACCAGCACCACCGCGGGGCGGTCGGCGTGCCGGTCGGTCGCGAGGGAACGGTCCATCGTGGGATCGACCAGCTTGACCAGTTCCTGGCGCAACATGTCCTTGACCTCGGCGGGGCTGCGGCTGCCGGCAACCTTCACCCGGGCCCGGAGCGCGTCCACCAGTTCCATTGTCGGTTCGGTGCCCAGGTCGGCGAGCAGCAGGGTCTCTTCGATTTCGTCCCAGACGTCTTCGTCGATGTTGTCGCGGGACAGCAGGGCGAGCAGACCCTTGCCCAGCGCATTATTCGACCGGATCAGCCGGGCCCGCAGGCGGGCCAGGCGGCCCTGCACCTCGTCGGGCGTCTCCACGGGCACGGTTTCGGTGCCGATGGTGGTCTCGTCGAGATCGCGCAGGTCATCGGGAACAGTTACATCCGGGGCAGCGACGTCGGGTGCGTGGACCATGCCCGAGGGCCGCTCCAGCGTATCGGTGGAGTAGGCGGACCTTCCACCGGTGACGGGATCGTCGTCGTCACGGGTGGTGGTGTAGGTACCCGGAGGTGTTCTGCGTCCCTTCAGCAGGAGCATGGCGAGTGAGCCGATCACCGCGAGGGAAATGGCTACGTAAATTACTATCTGGAGCGTCGTTTCGTTCACAGACCTAGCTTCTCATACGCCTCCGGCACGGCCCGGAGGAAACTGGTGAAAGACTGAACGCATCATGTTCAGCCTCAGACGCTCCCCCGCCACCGGCACGCCCGCCGTCGAACCCGCCGAACGCATCACCATCCCGCGGGAGATCCGGGTCCTGATCGCCGCTGCGTTCGTTATCGCCATCGGCTTCGGACTGGTGGCACCGGTGCTCCCGCAGTTCGCCCAAAGCTTCGACCTCCCACCGATCGTGGCCCGCCTTGACCTGGGGGTGACCGCCTCGGCCATCATCGTCAGCGCGTTCGCCTTCACCCGGCTGGTCTTTGCCCCGGCGGGCGGCAAGCTCGTCGAACGCCTCGGTGAACGGCCGGTCTATGTGTCGGGACTGTTGATCGTCGCGCTGTCGACTGCAGCGTGTGCGTTCGCCGCGGACTACTGGCAGCTGCTGATCTTCCGCGGACTGGGCGGTATCGGGTCCACTATGTTCACTGTGTCGGCGATGGGCCTGATCGTTCGGCTGGCGCCACCGGGCCTGCGCGGCAGGGTATCGGGCTCCTACGCTTCAGCTTTTCTGCTGGGCAGTATTTTCGGGCCCCTGATCGGCGGGTTGCTGGCTGTCTTCGGACTGCGGGTTCCGTTCCTCGTCTATGCGGGAGCCCTGATCATCGCCGCAGCAGTGGTCTTCTTCCAGCTGCGGGATTCGGCGCTCCGGGACAAGGCAGCCAACGCGGCGCCGCTCCCATCCCTGTCCGTGCGCGAGGCGCTCGGCGACTCCGCCTACCGGGCGGCGCTGGCATCGGGGTTCTCCAACGGGTGGTCCTCGTTCGGCGTGAGGATGGCGCTCGTCCCCCTGTTCGCCGCGGCCGTGCTGGGCGAAGGCCCTGAGGTGGCTGGCATCGCTCTGACCTTCTTCGCGGTAGGCACCGCGGTGGCCCTGACCTTTTCCGGCAGGCTGGCAGACCGGTTGGGCCGCAAACCCCTGGTGCTCACGGGGCTGGCCATCAACGGGGCGGCGATGGCGGGTCTCGGCTTCACCACCGACCTGGTGATGTTCCTCGCGGTCTCTGTTGTCGCCGGTCTGGGTGCTGGCCTGCTGAATCCCGCCCAGCAGGCGGCCGTCGCCGATGTGATTGGCAACCAACGCAGCGGCGGAAAGGTGCTGGCAGCGTTCCAGATGAGCGCCGATACCGGCGCCATCATTGGGCCCATCATCGCAGGACTGCTCGTTGACGCCCTGTCCTTCGGATGGGCATTCGCCCTGACCGGCGTCGTCGCGTTTGCGGCGTTTCTGGTTTGGCTGGGCGCGCGCGAAACGCTTCCAGGAAAGGCTGGCCCCTAAGCGCCAGTTAGCCGGTAGTCACGCCGGCGCGAACCGCTGCAACAGCGATCTGCACACGGTTGTCCACGCCCAGCAGCTGCATAACCTGTGCCAGCCGCGCCTTGATCGTCGCCTCGCTGAGATTCATCTTCCGCGA
This sequence comes from Arthrobacter glycogeni, assembly GCF_054510815.1. Taxonomy (NCBI): domain Bacteria; kingdom Bacillati; phylum Actinomycetota; class Actinomycetes; order Micrococcales; family Micrococcaceae; genus Arthrobacter; species Arthrobacter glycogeni. The sequence continues at coordinate 30,952 of NZ_JBTNDV010000006.1, read as the reverse complement.
GATCTGCAGGTTGGTCTGCCCGTCAGCCAAAGCGCCAACAATGAGCAAGTCCCGTCCGCTCATCGACTCGAAGCGGCTCACCACCTGCGCATCCATGCCGGCCACCGGGCGTGGCGCGTGCCGACAGGCTGGGAAGACGGCGTTCACCACCCCGCCCCGGTGCACGATGCGCAGGGCGGCGGCAATATCCTCGACAGTGAAATCCCGCACAATGTAACTCGATGCCCCAGCGGCGAAGGCCGCACCCATGGCGCTGCCCGAATCGCCGGTTCGGTTGGCCGAGAGGATAGCCACCTTCGGCGCCCCGGCAAGCCTGGAGATTGCCGAGGTAGTCTCAGCCAACCCCCGGTCGGAAATCAGCGCGTCCACCAAAACCACGTCGGGATGTTCAGTCCGGACCTGGGCGACCGCCTGTGTGCCGTGCGTGCTCAATCCCGTGACTTCAATGAATCCCGACCGGTTCAGCAATTGAGCGAGCGCGAGACCGGTTAGATAATCGTTGCCCGCCAGATGAACCGTGAGCGATTGGGAACGAAGGTCTTCCATTGTCACTAGATGTCTCCCCCAAACGGCTACCAAGTAGCAATGACTCCCCAGCCATTTGGCTAATCTACCCCATCAACTAAGCTGGCTTAGTAACAGTTGGGTCACTTTTTTCTAACTGACCAGACCTGTCAATTACCCACCTGACCGGGTGACATGGAGCACAGGAAACACCTCAAGGACAACCGGTGCTCCTGCCTTCGGTCGCGGACCGTCGGCCCACTCTCGCCTCAGGAGAAGATTCATGATCACTCGCAACCGCCTGCTCGCCGTCGGGTCCACAGCTGCACTCATCGCTGGCAGCACGTTCCTCAGCGCTGCACCGGCACAGGCCGCACTCGATTCGCCCGAGTGCCTGTCGGCGCAGGCCGACGTCCGCGCTGCACTGGACCGCACGGGGGCGGACCCCGAGCTCTCCCTCGAACTCTCGCTTGCCCTACAGGCTGTACTGGACGCCCAGGCTGATCTGGACGCGCTGGTAGCAGCGGCAGCTGTCGCCACCGGCGAAGCCCAAGGGGAGCTCGACGCGGCACTGCAGTTGCTCGTCGATGCGGAGCTGGCACTGGATAACGCGCAACTCGCCCTCGACGCTGCGCTGGCGGTTCTGCTGGACGCCGGCGTTGACGTGGACGACGCCACCGTAGCTCTCGACGCAGCGCTCGCCCTTCAGTCCGGTCTGATCGCCGACGCACGGACGGCCCTCGATGTGGCGGTTGCCGCCCAGGTCGTCGCGGATGAGGCAGTGGCCACCGCTGAGGCCGACCTGGCTGTAGCCATTGCCGACGGCGACCCGGTGGCGATCGCTGCTGCCCAGGTCGCTTTGGATGCTGCGCTCGCCGCGCAGGTGGTCGCTGACCTATCGGTGACCAACGCCCAGGTTGCAGTGGATGCGCTGCTGGCGGTCGAAACCGACGCCGTAATCGCGGCCCGGGCGGCCCTGGATGCGGCCGTGGCGCTGGAAGCCGAGGCTCAGGTAGTGGCTGACGACCTCCAGCTGACGCTGAATGCCGCTGCGGCGGCCGCCGTCGATGCCCAACTTGCCGTTGACGCTGCCGAGCTAGCGCTCGAGCTTGCAGCCGACACCGAAGCTATTCTCGCAGCCCAGGGGGCGCTCGATGCCGCGCTGGCGGTGCTGGTGAACCTTCAGCTGGAGGCGCCCGGGATCAGCGACGCCGATATCGCCGAGCTGGAAGCCTTGTTCGCTGTGGCGATCGCCAACTGTGGGGTGGGCGACGTGCTGCTCGACATCGACATCATCGTCGACGTGGACGGTGGTACAGGAGGCGACGGTGGCGACGGCGATTCCGGTGGTTCCGGTGGTTCCGGTGGTTCCGGTAGTTCCGGTGGCGCAGGGAGCGGCAACGGAGGGACCGGCAGCGCGGGCGGAACCGGTGGAATCGGAGGCGCAGGTGGGTCCGGTGGAACCGGTGGCTCCGGGGCTGGCGGTTCGGCCGGGACGTCGGGTTCGGCGGGCAGCAACGGCGGTTTGAATATCCAGACCGGCAGCGACAGCGGCGATGTAACGGCTACCCCAGCGTCCACGGCGTCCACAGCATCCCCAGCATCACCTGCGAGCGCGGGGTTCCTGGGACTGGGGGCACTGTTGGCTGCAGGTGCAGCCGCGGCGGTAGTGAAACTGCGGCGCAACTCACGGGTGACAGGCTAGCTCCTCCTGCCGTCAGCTGACCAGCAGTGAAGGTGGCGCCGATCATCACCTCGATCGGCGCCACCTTCACACTGTGACTTTCACCCAACGAAACGAGGACCGATGACCAAAGATCGATTCCCCGGAGCACGGCAGAACCGCAGCTACCGGCTGGTGTACGTTGTGCTCGGCGCGCTGCTGACCTTGCTTACTGCGTGCTCGTCGGAAGTGGCAGCGTCGTCTGGCCCAGCGGACCGACCCTCGGGCAGCTACCAGACCTCTACCGCCCCCTTCTCCACCGCCCCCTCACCGGGCGCCCCCTCATCACCGTCAGCTGATCCCACGGGAACCGCTCCTCCTGCTGGACCGGCTGGGGCAGGACCCGCCGCCCTCGAAACAGGCCACGGCGACGGGGCAATCGTTGCTCCCGTTTCGGCGCCGATCGGGCTCACTGTTCCCTCAGCTGGCATTGATCTAGCGGTCCTGGGGCTGACACCGACCGCCGGTGAGGTTGCAGCGCAGTCGATTGTGCCGCCGTTCACCCTTGATGCGTACTGGCTCACTAGCTACGGCAGCCCCGGAGAAGGATCCACCAACACCACCTATGTCACCGGTCATAGCTGGGAGGACCGGGAAGCGCCGTTCAACCGGCTAAGCACCGACGTCGTCGTCGGGGATCCACTCACTCTGACCACTGAGACGGGCGCGTTGAACTACGTCGTCGAATCGGTCACGACCGACGATAAGGAGACGTTGAAGACCAGCGATATCTGGGACATTGTTCCCCACCGGTTGGTGATCATCAGCTGCTACACGGACGACCTGTGGGGGAAAAACGTCATCGTCACAGCGGTACCGTCCGGCTAGCTGCCTACGCGTCCACCAGCCGCTGGCTGATCACCGTGGAAACGCCGTCGCCCCTCATCGTCACCCCGTACAGCGCGTCTGCCACCTCCATCGTCCGTTTCTGGTGGGTGATGATGATGAGCTGGCTGGATTGACGGAGCTCCTCGAAGATGGTGATCAGCCGGCCCAGGTTGGTGTCATCGAGTGCCGCCTCCACCTCGTCCATCACATAGAACGGCGACGGCCGGGCCTTGAAGATCGCGACGAGGAGCGCGACGGCGGTCAGCGAGCGCTCACCCCCCGATAACAGCGAGAGGCGCTTGATCCTTTTCCCCGCCGGGCGTGCCTCCACCTCGATCCCGGTGGTGAGCATATTGTCCGGGTCGGTCAGGACCAGCCTGCCCTCCCCTCCCGGGAACAGCCTGCCAAACACACGCTCAAACTGGACAGCGGTATCCTGGTACGCGGCGGTGAAGACCTGCTCCACCCGTTCGTCGACCTCCCGGATGATGTCCAGCAGGTCCTTGCGGGTCGCTTTGAGGTCCTCCAGCTGGGTGCTCAGGAACTGGTGGCGCTCCTCAAGGGCAGCGAACTCCTCGAGCGCCAGCGGATTGACCCGGCCCAGCGACGCGAGGTCCTTCTCTGCACGCTTCAACCGCTTCTTCTGGATCTCCCGCACGTAGGGCGTCCCGGTGGGCACCGGATTACCGGCGTCGTCCACCGGCGCCCGGAGCTCAGCCCACTTGTCGGCGGCCGCTGCGGGAACCGGGACCGGCACATCGGGACCGTACTCGGCGATCAGATGGTCCGACGTGAATCCGAGCTCATCGATCGAGCGATTCGCCAGCGTTTCGATCCGGGCCCGCTGCTGGGCGCGCGCCAGTTCGTCGCGATGCACCGAGTCGGTCAGCGCGGCCAGTTCGGCGAGCAGCCTGTCGTTGCCGGTGCGGACCTCGGCCAGTTCGGCGTCCCACTGCGCCCGCCGGTCCTCGGCTGCATCCCGGAGGTGAGCCGCCCGGTCCACTGACACGTTGAGGTAGGCGAGTGCACTGGTGACCGCCTGCCCGACGGCGGCTGCCCGCTTCGCCTGCAGGCGGCGGACTCTCGCCCGCTCGGCAGCCTCGACGCGTGCCTGTCGTTCGGCGACCGCTGCCCGTTCGAGGGACAATGCACGGTTGCTGATGGACCGGAGTTGCTCCTCGGCGCTCCGCAGTGACAGCCGGGCTTCCATCTCGACCTGCCGCGACTGGGCTGCCCCGAGGGCCAGCAGGTCACGGTGCTCGGTGGAGGGTTCGCTGTCCGCCGGGGCGTCCTGGGCGGCGGAAAGCCGCCCGGTCACCTCGTGCAGCCGTTCCTGCTCGGCGGCGAGGTTGGCGGCGGCAGCGTCGGCCAGTCGGGTCAACCGTTCAGTCTCGCCTGCCGCCGACCGCACCACCGAACCCAGCTGACCCAGCTTTTCGGCGACCGCCGCGAGCCGGGCATCCGAGTCGTGGAGTTGTTCTAGCGCGTCGTTGGCCGTCGTCTGGGCGTCGTGCACCCTGGCTGTAGCGGCAGCAATCTCAAATCTGGCGCGTTCCATCCGGTTGGCCGCGGCGTCCAGCCGCCCGGTGGTTTCCTCAACCGCCGCCTGCACTTCCAGGACCCCCGGCTCACCGGCAGAGCCACCCCGCACTGACGCGACAGTGATCACCTGGCCATCCCGGGTCACGGCCGTCACGCGTGGCTGCGACGCCACCAGGGCAAATGCCTCAGCGAGTCCCTCAACCACCACACGGTCGGCGAGCAACCCGGTGACGACGCCAGCCAGCCGGCTGTCGCAACGGACCAGGCTGGCAGCCGGCACAGGTCCTGCAGGTACTTGTGTCGCCGTTTCCCCTATCTGCTTCCGCAGTTCTCCCCCAGCCAGTTCTCCCCCGGCGTGTCCTCCCCCGGCGACGAGCAGCGTGACCTGGCCGGCCCCGTCGTCCAGGACCCGAAGCAGCACGCGCCGGGCCGCCTCAAAATTCTCGACGGCGACGGCGTCGGCTGCCGGACCGAGAGCGGCCGCGATGGCCGTCTCATACCCCGGCTGCACAGTAATCAGGTCGGTGACCGCGGTGAGCACCCCGTGCAGGCCGGCGTCGAGCACAGCCTGGCTGGCGTCCCTGCGTCGCAGCCCGGTCTGCAACGCATCCCGGCGCGCCTGCAGGGAGTCCCGTTCCCTGTCGGCGGCGCGCTCCTGCCGGGTCAGGTCCTCCAGTTCCGCCTGGACAGCCTCCAGGGCGCGGCTGGCAGTTTCGTACTGTTCGTCGAGGTTCTCTTCGCCCTCCTCGGCGCCTGCGACCTGCACCTCCAGGGCGGTGAACTCCTGCTGGGCGGCGGTCCGGCGCACGTTGACGTCGGCCACCGAGGCACGAAGCCGGCCCAGTTCGGCCCCGGCCGACTCCACCCGTGACCGAGCGGCGCCCACCTGGCCGGTGAGCTTGGCCAGTCCCTCGCGCCGGTCCGCCGCAGCGCGAAGCACCGCGGTGAGCCGGTGATCCTCGACCGCCGCGGCCTCCTCGGCGTCGCCGCGCAGTTCGACAGCCGTCTCGAGCGCTTCGCTGCGTTCCTCAACGTGGTCCCGCAGCGCAGCTTCCTCAGAACGGGCGCGGGCCGCCTGCTGGTCCAGCTCGTCGGGGGTCCTGCCGCCGGCCCGGGGGGCGCCGTCGTCGTCGGCGCTCTCCCCAAGGAGCCGCCGACGCTCCTCAGCGAGGCTGCCCAGCGACCTGAACCGTTCGCGGGTGTTGGCGAGCTGGTACCACGTGTCGCGGGCTGCGTTGAGTTGGGGGGTTGCCTCGGCGGCGAACCGTTCAAGGTCGGCCTGCCGGGACCGTCCGGCGGCGAGGAGTTTCTCGACGTCGGCGCGGCGTTCCTTCAGGGCAGTCTCGTCGGCCACGTCGCGCTCGAAGGAATTCATCAGCTGCATCAGGTCGTCGGCCATAAGCCGTGCCCGGGCGTCCCTGACATCGAACTGGACGGTCTTGGCACGGCGGGCGACGTCGGCCTGTTTTCCCAGCGGGGTGAGCTGACGGCGAATTTCACCGGTCAGGTCGGTCAGGCGGGTGAGATTCGCCTGCATGGCGTCAAGTTTCCGCACGGTCTTTTCGCGGCGTCGCCGGTGCTTGAGGATTCCTGCTGCCTCCTCGATGAACCCGCGGCGGTCCTCGGGGGTGGCGTGCAGCACCTTGTCCAGCTGGCCCTGCCCGACGATCACGTGCATTTCCCGACCGAGCCCGGAATCCGAGAGCAGCTCCTGAATGTCAAGGAGCCGGCAGGTGCTGCCGTTGATCGCGTACTCCGAGCCACCGGTGCGGAACAGGGTCCGGGAAATGGTCACTTCGGCGTACTCGATTGGGAGGGCGCCGTCGGCGTTGTCGATGGTCAGCGAAACCTGGGCTCTGCCGAGGGGCGCCCGGCCCGACGTTCCGGCGAAGATGACGTCCTCCATCTTGCCGCCGCGGAGCGTTTTGGCACCCTGCTCGCCCATCACCCACGCCAGGGCGTCCACCACATTGGATTTACCTGATCCGTTGGGTCCCACCACAGCGGTGACACCCGGCTCGAAGTCGAACGTCGTCGCGGACGCGAAGGACTTGAAGCCGCGCACGGTTAGACTTTTCAGATGCACGGGATCTCTTAGGTCTCCAGAAGGTGATGGGTTTTCCCCTAATCTACTGCGTTGAGGCTCTGTTCAGCAGCATTGCGTGGGTTCACGCACCGCGTAATTAGGCGTCACCGCGGGCTGGAGAAAGAGAAAGGAAGTAGGCTTTATAACGAATCGTCAGATTCGTTTTTGCGTCCACGTGCCCCAGAGGCCATCCAGCGCAGGTTACCGAGGCGCACTGACCAGTCGACAAGGCAGGAAATTTGACCGGCAATTTCAACTTCCGACACCACAACACAGCGCTGCTTGGCGTGGAAAGCGTTGAGGCTCCGGTCATCGTCACCTCCAACGAGTTCGACCGTGTTCTGGCACCGGCGCTCAAGCGCCTCCGACTCTCCAGCGGACTGCTTCAGCGGGTTGCTGGCATCACTGAACGCCGGTGGTGGGCTCCGGGCACCCGGTTTGACGACGCCGCCATCGAGGCGGGCGCGAAAGCCCTCGCTTCCTCGGGCATTGGTGCCTCACAGATCGGCCTCCTGATCAACACCTCGGTCACGCGCACCAACCTTGAACCATCGGTTGCCGTGAAGATCCACAACGGGCTGGGGCTGCCGTCATCGGCGATGAACTTCGACGTCGCCAACGCCTGCCTCGGGTTCGTCAACGGCATCACCCTGGCCGCGAACATGATCGAGGCCGGGCAGATCCAGTACGCGATGGTGGTCAATGGTGAAGATTCCCAGGCCACCCAGGAGGCTACGCTGCGCCGACTCAACCAGCCGGACGCCACCAGGGCCAGCTTTCTGCAGGAGTTCGCCACCCTCACCCTCGGATCGGGGGCAGCCGCCGCAGTGCTGGGGCCAGCCGACGCCCACCCGGGCGCCCACCGTGTGTTGGGTGGAGTGGCACGTGCTGGAACCGAGCACCACGAACTGTGCATCGGCGGCATGGACGGCATGTATACAGATGCTCAGGGATTGCTCGACGGCGGCCTCGAGCTGGTCGTCGACGCCTGGAAAGAAGCACAACAGGAGTGGGACTGGACGTCGATGGACCGCTACATCACCCATCAGGTGAGCAGCACCCACACGAACGCCATCGTCGAGGCGATTGATCTTGATCCTTCCCGGGTGCCGATGACCTTCCAGAAATGGGGCAATGTTGGTCCTGCTTCCCTGCCAATGACCCTCGCAGCCGAGGCGCAGACGCTCACGTCGGGCGACCGGGTGCTCTGCATGGGCGTTGGTTCAGGGCTGAATACCGCAATGCTGGAGATTGCGTGGTAGCACTTCCCGGCGTCGACCCGTCGTGGCCGGCCTACCGAGACGTCCCTTCCACCGCCGCAATAGACCCTGCGGGAACCACCAATAGCTGGCATTATCTAGATAATGGGTCTGAGCTGACCAGGCCAGCCCGCGGGACTCTGCTGTGTGTGCACGGCAACCCCACCTGGTCCTACCTGTGGAGGACCGTCCTCGCCGCGGGTGTTGAACACGGGTGGCGGGTGATCGCCGTCGACCAGCTGAACATGGGGCTTTCCGAACGGACCGGACGGTTCCGCAGGCTCGCTGACCGCGTGACTGACCTGGTTGACTTCGTCGATTCGATGGGACTCACCACACCGGTCATCACAGTGGGTCACGATTGGGGCGGTGTGGTCAGTCTCGGCTTCGCCGACCGGCGCAGGGACCTGGTGTCCGGAGTCGTGCTCACGAACACGGCGATCCACCAGGATCCCGACCGGCAGATTCCCGCTGCGCTTCGACTGGCACTGCACCCGCTGGTTCACCGGTGGGGCACCAAGGACACGACGGCCTTTCTTGACGTTACGCACGCCCTGGCCCGTCCGTCGCTGCCCCAAGAGGTGCGGAAAGCGTTTCTGCTGCCGTACCGTGGTGCCGCCCGGCGTCAGGGCATCGCGGATTTTGTTGCTGACATCCCTGCCGACCCGTCGCATCCCAGCTATCCGGCGCTTCGGAGCATCGCTGAAGGCATTCGGACCCTCGATGTGCCCGCGTTGATGCTGTGGGGCCCCGAAGATCCGATTTTCTCCGACACCTACCTCAACGACCTCGCAGCACGCCTGCCGCACGCCGACATTCACCGGTTTGAGGGTGCTGGCCATCTGGTGGGCGAGGATCGGGATATCGCGACGCCATTGTTCGGATGGCTGGGTGGCACTGCGGCGCTGGCTCCTGAGGCCGGTCCGTCGTCGTCGTTCACCCCACTTGAACACGAACTGATTCAGCGTGCACAGGGGCCCGACGCGGACCAGTTGGCGGTTGCCGACATGGGCTCCGACGGCCGCATCGGCCGGTCGCTGTCCTGGCGGGGGCTCGAGGATGAGGTGCAGTCCCTTGCGACCGCGCTACGGAGCATTGGTGTCAGCCGGGGTAGCCGAATCAGTCTCATGGTGCCGCCGGGGGTTGAGCTCACCGTGCTGCTGTACGCCTGCCTGCGGATTGGGGCGGTGATCATCGTCGCCGATGCCGGCCTGGGTCGAAAGGGACTGAGCAAAGCGGTCCGGGGCACGGTTCCCGACTTCCTCATCGGCATTGACCTGGCGTTGACCGCTGCGAAACTGTTCGGTTGGCCGGGACGCCGTATCAGTGTGGCCGCGATGCCAGCAGCCAAGCGGAGGGTCCTGGGGGTGGAGTACTCGCTCGCGGAGCTCCGTGTCAGCGGGGCTGGGGCTCCTGCTGCTTCTGGCACAACCGGGGCTTCCGCTGCTGACGAGCTGGATCCCGACGCATTCGACCCCGACGCATTCGATCCCGACGCTGACGCCGCCATCCTCTTCACCTCCGGTTCGACCGGGCCCGCGAAGGGCGTCGTATACACGCATCGACGGTTGGCCGCGATGCGGGATACCGTCGCCCAAACCTTTGGTATCCGCCCCGGCGCTGGGCTGGTAGCCGGTTTCGCTCCGTTCGCGCTGCTCGGTCCGGCACTGGGAACGACGTCGATCACTCCCGACATGGACGTCACCAAACCGAAGACCCTGTCCGCGGCGGCCCTTGCCGACGCCGTCGCCGCGATCAGCGCCACCGCAGTGTTTGCGTCCCCAGCGGCGCTCAGGAACATTCTCGCCACCCGGAGCGAGCTGACTGCCGCTCATCGAGACGCACTGGCCGGCGTGTCACTGCTGCTGTCGGCAGGGGCTCCCGTGCCGTCACGGTTGCTGACCGAACTGTTTGGCGTCCTTCCCAAGGCGTCGCTGCACACGCCCTACGGGATGACCGAAGCGTTGCCCGTCACCGACATCGACCTCGGGATGATCCTTTCGGCCGAAGCCGATGCGGCAGCCGGGAGGGTGATCGGCGCGGGGAACGGGGTCTGCGTCGGCAGAGCCGTCTCGGGTGCGCAGATCACCGTCAGTCCCCTCAACCAGGCGGGTACCGCCGACGGCGACCCGACCACCGATGCCGGGGTCACCGGCGAGATTCTGATCAGCGCCCCACATGTGAAAGAGCGCTATCACCGGTTGTGGATCACCCAGAGTGATAGCTCACGGACGGGCGGCTGGCACCGGACCGGAGACGTGGGCCATTTCGACTGTGACGGCAAGCTCTGGGTCGAGGGCAGGCTCCCCCACATCATCACCGCGCCAACCGGCGTTGTCACCCCGGTGGGGGTTGAGCAGGCGCTCGAAACGGTCGACGCCGTCGGGCTGGCGGCGGTGGTCGGTGTTGGGCCGGCCGGTACGCAGGTGGTAGTCGCCGTCGTCGAGACTGTGCCGCCGGCCACCACGTCAGGGCTGGCGCCGGAGTCCCTTGCCACCGGTGCGCGCACGGCAGCACAGTCCGCCGGAGTTGAGCTGTCGGCGGTGCTGGCTGTTCCGTTGCTGCCAACGGACATCCGGCACAACGCGAAAATCGACAGGACCCGGGTCGCCGCATGGGCGGCTAGGGTGCTCGCCGGCGGGAAGATCGGCTCGCTGTGAGGGTTCTCGTCACCGGTGCCAGCGGGATGCTGGGCAGGGTGACAGCGGATCTACTCCGATCCCAGGGGCATGAGCTACGGACGTTTCAGCGTCGGCCGTCGGGGTTGGCCGGCGTCGATGATTGGCTGGGATCGGTTACCGATCCGGAGGCGATCCGGCGGGCGGTGCGGGGCATGGATGCGGTGGTACATCTCGCGGCCAAGGTGTCATTTGCCGGTGCTGCAGCGGATTTCGAAACAGTCAATGTGGAGGGGACCCGGCTGCTGCTCTCCGCTGCTAGATCCGCCGGGATCCGGGACTTCGTCCTCATTTCCTCCCCGTCCGTGGCGCATGTCGGAGCGGCGCTGGTCGGACAAAGTGCCACGAGCGCGACGCCGGGCTTGGTGCGGGGTCATTACGCCCAGACCAAGGGAAGGGCCGAACTGCTCGCCCTGGCGGCCGACAGCGAGGATTTCCGGGTTGCAGCTGTCCGACCCCACATCGTGTGGGGTCCTGGGGATACCCAGTTGGTGGAGCGAGTGATTGAGCGTGCCCGTGCGGGGCGTCTACCGTTGCTGGATGGCGGGACGGCCCTGGTGGATACCACCTATGTAGACAATGCCGCAGCAGCGATAGCCGCAGCGCTTTACGGCATGGACCGGTTGGCGGGGCAGGCGGTGGTGGTCACCAACGGTGAGCCGCGGCCCATCGGCGAGCTGATTGCGGGGATCTGCCGGGCTGGCGGGGTGCAGCCGCCGCGTTGGACGGTTCCGGGTCGGGCGGCGCGGGTGGCTGGATCGTTGGTGGAGCTGGTGTGGCAGCGGCGCGGCCTTGAGAGCGAACCACCGATGACCCGGTTCCTTGCCGAACAGCTGTCCACCGCCCACTGGTTTGATCAGCGCCGGACCCGAGAGTTGCTGGCGTGGACGCCGGCCGTGTCGATCGATGAGGGTTTGGCCCGGCTCGCCCGGCACTACCAGGGCTAGCTGGCGCCTCCCCGTCAGATTCCTGGTTTATTGATGTCTGGCTCGTCGGTCCGCGGTTTGCTCATGTCTGGCCCGATAATTCCGGGCTCGTTAGTCACTGGCTCGTTGTTCCCTGGCTCGTTAGTCCCTGATCATTGGCTCTTCACCGACTGCGCCGTCCGCTTGTTCCCGCAATACATCAAGGTGGCCGAGGTGGCGTGCAGTCTCCTCGATCAGGTGCTGCAGGATCCACCGGAGTGTGTAGTCGTCGCGGGAGGACCTTGCATCCAACGAAGGGGCGGCCCGGACGACGGCGTCGCAGCGGCCCGATTCGGCTGAATAGTCCTGAAGGAGCCGCTGCATCGAAATATCGGGGGCGACGTGGAATTCGCCGTCCGGATCGGCGTCGGACCAGTCGTAGGTAAGACCTTGCTCCCCCGCGAAGACGTCCCTTAGCCAGGACCGTTCAACATTCTCGAGATGACGTACCAGGCCGTGCGGGGTGAGCCCGGTGGGGGTCGCGACGGAGCGTAGGGCGTCGTCGTCGACGTCCCCGACCTTCCAGGCGACCAGATCGCGTTGACGTTGGAGGAAGCCCAGGGTGGTGGTCGACTCGTCACCCTGGTGGGCGGGCTCGGTAATTCCCCGCCGCACGCCGTTGTTTGCTCCTGCACCGTCGCCAGCCGCCTGTGTCATTGATTCACCCTACCGGTGAGCCGTCTGACCGGAAAGCACGAAGGCAGAGCCGCGGCTATCGTCCACGCTGGCGCGGGACGAGACCATTCTGGCGTGGGGGTGGATATCCGATCCCTATGCCTCTTTACTGCGCCATTGCCTTCAATTACAGTGCGACAGTGGAGACTTCGCTGAAGAAGTACGTTCCCTACGTTCCTCGGACGCCGCCGATGGCTGTGGACGACCCGGTGGTGCGGTGGCTGCTGCAGGGCGATCCAGCGATCCGTTGGCAGGTGCTACGCGACCTCCTCGACGCCCTGCGGGATGAGGTGGTAGCTGTGCGGGCGAGGGTGGAGCACGAAGGGTGGGGCGCTAGGCTGCTCGCGCTGCGGGCGCCCGACGGACAATGGGCGGACGGGGCATGCTTTCCTAATACCGCTGCGTTCGCCGAGAGTACCGCGCGGGCCTTGGCTGCCGGCAAGCCACCGCCGCCGTTCCCGTCGCCCACCACAGACCAGACCGAGACGCCAGGTGAGCACCCTGAGCAACCATGGATCGCTACCTACCCCGTGCTGCTCGATCTGTGCCACTTGGCGTACCGCCGGACAGTGCGGTGATGCTAGAGACGGCACAGTTGGTCGACCGCAACTGCCGGTGGGAGTATGACGGGTTGCCTTTCTTCGCCGGGGAAGTCGACTGCTGCATCAACGCCGGCGTTGTCCTGATCGGTACCTACCTTGGCATCAACATCGATCCGGTGGTCAAGCGGCTCGTGGCCGACCAACTGCCTGACGGAGGCTGGAACTGCTGGGCCGAGTCGCGTTCGGCGCCGGGATCGTTCGCCAGTACTCTTGACGTAATTGACGCTTTACTGAGGTGGGAGCGACGCACCGGTGGATCCGACGAGGTCAGGCGGGCTCGCCACGGGGGCGAGGAATTTCTGCTTCGACGCGGTCTGTTCCGGTCGTTGCGCACAGGCGAGGTAGTGAACCCTCGATGGCTCCAGTTCTCTTACCCTCCACGCTGGCACTACGACCTGCTCAAAGCGACGAGCTACTTCGCTCTCCGCGGCGGACCGGCCGATCCGAGGCTGGTTGAGGCAGTCGATCAAGTTCGTACCAAGCGTCAGTCAAATGGACATTGGCTGCTGGAAAACCCTCACCCCGGGGCGGTCCACTTTCGATTCGAAGAACCCGATGGTACATCGAGTCGGTGGAACACCCTTAGGGCATTGCGGGTTCTTCGCTGGTACGACGCAGCGAGTCTCTCCGACGGAGCAAGCGTGACCCTATGACAAGAGCAGCAAGAAGATTTCGCATGCGCAAGTGACGTCGAGAGTGCCGTACGAACTGGTGTCATTTAACCACGGGTGACCGATTCACAGACGAAGCACAAAGGCGCCACCGGATGTTTCCGGTGGCGCCTTCATGGTACTTCTCCAGACCGCCGCGACGGTATGGAAGGTTTAGAGCGTGTAGTACCCAACCAGTGGCATAGCGCTGACCGCGTGGACCAGGGTTCCCTGGCTTGGGTTCAGTGCGCTGACCATCTGGCCGTCACCGATATAGATGCCGATGTGTCCGCCGCCGTTCTGGACGACGAGGTCACCTGGCTGAGGGTTGCTGGTGGGGGTCAGCGCACCCATCTGTGCCTGGCTGGTGCGGGGCAGATCGATGCCGTGCTGGGCGTAGACCCACTGCACGAAGCCTGAGCAGTCCCAGCCAGCGGTTGAGCTGGTGCCACCGTAGACGTACGGTGCGCCGATCATTGACTGGGCCGTTCCGGCGATACCTGCGCTCGATACCTGTCCGCCGGTGGACGCCGCACCGATTGGCTGGATGTCCTCCGAGGCGGTGGTGATACCCAGCGTGCTGGTCTCAGCGGGGGCCGCCGGTGCAGCTACCTGGATCGCCGGGGCTGGCGCTGCTGCTGAAGCTGGCGCCGGTGCTGCTACTGGTGCTAACTGGCTTGACTGGCCAGTGTTGCCGGTCAGCGAGATGACGTCGCCTGGGAAGATGACCGAGTCCCAGCCGAGCCCGTTGGCGGCGAAAATCGACTCAACGCTGACGCCGTAGGTGCCGGCAATGCTGCCGAGAGTATCTCCGGGCTGAACCGTGTGAGTGGAGGCTCCGGGGGCTGGTGCGCTGGAGGCCTGGGCGACAGATGCCGGCGCGGCCTGGACGTCGACTTCGCCTGCAGCGTTAGCTGGCAGCCCGGCGCTCAACATCAGACCTGATGCGGCGACGACAACCGCTGCCGGACGGCCGATGGAGCCGGCATGTGAGCTGACTGCCTTGGATACGGTCTGCATGGCGCTTGGCGGGGTTGCACGGTGGCGCGCGATATAACGGTTCTTGGACATGATGATGTTGCCTCTCCCAGTGCCTGCGAAGTTAGCTGTCGGATTCGGATGGGAGCCACCCGGGTGCGATACCGCACCTTTACCCCTAGGCCGTCTTACGACGACCACTACTGGTTCCCCCGCTTCTGCCGGATGTATGCGAACGGACCTCGCGGCAGCGGCAGAATTAGGCAATCTGTCGGGAGGACGCTGAGTTGAACGGAACAGAGCGTGCCGTCTACTGTACCTATCGCTATGAGGTTTTGTCACATTTAGGTCACGGAGCCAGTGTGCCGTTGTGTGCCCCCGGTGGCGGCGACGGGCGACCGCCTCGATGATGGATTGCGTGCGCGGATCGATGATCCGGATTACTCCCCGGGTTACATTTCGCTGCCAGTCATTGCGTTTTCCGGCCAGAGCCGCCATCAGTTCGCGCGGCGCTACAAGCAGTGCGGCCCGGAAATTGACCCTACCGAGCCCGGCACGGGAAGGTTCCCTCCGGCATGCTATGCCGCCAAGCTTTTGAAATGTCCTCACGGTATCCATACCTAATGGTTACCTGCCCGCAGGTGCTGCCGGACGGCGACATGTATTAAGTGGGTAAGTCTCCTGGGTGGAGGACAAGTCATCCAGTGGTGTCAGGACGAGAATCGGATGCCGACCTCACCGGAGCCGCGCTTCCTCGTTCACTGAGGGTCACTGTGTTTCGGCGTGAGGCCATTTAGTGGTAATTATGCGGGCGGTGCGTCCCGCCCGCATGGCCCCGAATTGATGGTCCCGGGCAAGGTTTTCCCATGGTTGGTTCGTCAACATTGGAGGCGCCAGAACTAATGGCAGCCTGCAGTGACTTCACGGCGTAGCCGGGAGCACCGGAACCAGTAAGGGGAATCATCATGTCGGCAGTGAACAGCAAAACCGCTCGGGGTTGGCAGACAGGGAATACTGGGGATGAACCCGGTCTGCACCGAGGTGCAGGGCAGGGCCGTCGGAAGACTTTCCTGCGCCGGTTCGCCACCGTGACTGTTGCCTCCCTGCTGGCCGCATCCATGGCCCCTTTGGCTGCCGTGCCTGCGTTGGCTGCGACGGCGGGCATGAGCCCGGTCGACCCCCAGAATGGATTTCCCACCTGGTATTCAGACGGCAACGTCAAACTTCAGCTGTGCTACATGGCCGGAGCTGGTTGCCTGGCTGAACCGCCGGACCCAAACTCCCCGGCGTCCTACCCCGATAATTTTCCGGAAGAAGCGTTCTGGTTCAACGCAGGGGCATCCGGCGGAAAGCTTGGGCTCTACGAAGCGGCACTGGAAGGTGCCCACCTGAACGGTGTCGTAACGGCTGGCGAGCAGATGGGCTTCGGCCGGCTTCGGTTCATCGTCGAGGACCTCCAGCCAGGCGCCAGCTACACCATTACGCACCCCTACGGTGTCAACACGTTCGTCGCCGAGCAAGACCCGAAGGTGGCAACGGCCGGACGCATCAAGCAAACCATTGACGCCGGAGTCTGCGCACCCACACCCCAGCAGCCCTGCGATTGGGCCAGCGTCGGGCAAGCCTTCCTGGGCGACAACTCAGACAGCACGACATCGACCTTCCTGAAGCAAGTTGGCGCAGCGCCAGGAACGCTTGGCGACATCAACACAGCACGCGCCGTCACCGGTGCACCGACCGGAAACAACTTCGTGCGGGTGGACGGCCCGGACGCCGGCGGTCCCGGCGTCAACACCCTTACCGTCAACACCTTCACCGTCCAAGGCCTGATCTTCAACGGTGCCGACGCCGCCCCTTCGACCCCCGACCTCGCGCCGGCGAGCGACAGTGGAAAATCAGGCACAGACAACATCACCAATGTGACCAGGCCGACCCTCACCGGAACCGTACCGGGCGTCGGCGTCAGCGAAGCGACGGTGGAGTTGCTAGTGGATGGCGCCACGGCTCCAGCTGCAACGACCACCACCACCGCTGGCGCATACTCGGTTCTCCTGGACACAGCCCTCACATCCGGTACCCACAGGGTCCAGGCCCGAACACCCAATCCCGAATACACAGTGGACCCAGCAACGGGTGAACCGGTTGATCCCACGATTCCCCAATATCTCATCTCGGGAACGCTCACCTTCAAATTGGACACGGTCGCTCCGCCCGTCGCTATTGTGGCGCCTTTCCCGTCCAACCCGACCGCCGACACCACCCCAACCGTGAACTTCACGTCCCCGGAGCCAAGTGTCAGCTTCGAATGCCAGCTGGTGCCAAGCAACCCCGACTGGGATCCAACCTGTGCCTCACCAAAGAGCTACGACCCACAGCTCAACGGGACTTACACTTTCAACGTCCGCGCCACCGATCCCGCGGGTAACGTCGGAACCCAGGCCACCCGGACCTGGACCATTGGCCCGGCTGACACCATTGCACCAACCCTCAGCGCGCAATCGCCTTCAAGTAACGCCAGCGGGGTCCCCATGCTCAACACGATCTCCGTCAGATTCTCCGAACCGGTCAGAAACGTTGATGCATCAACGTTCATCCTTCAGGATCCTGCGGGCGCCATCGTGCCGTCGACCGTTACCTTCGACACCGCCACCAACCAGGCGGTCCTGGATCCCACCAACCCTCTGGCGGGCAGCACCCGCTACACCGTCTCACTCAAGAACACCATCGCGGACCTTTCCGGAAACCAATTCGCTGGCAGCACGTGGGCCTTCATCACTACTGACACAACCCTCCCGACCGTCACCTCCCGCAGCCCCCTTACCGGCGCCACCGGCGTCAGCACCACAGGGAACATGACGGCGACCTTCAGCGAAGCCGTCCAAGGCGTCAGCGGGACAACCTTCACCCTGAGAAACGCCGCCGGAACAGCAACCGCCGCCACGGTGTCCTACAACGCCACCACCCGGGTCGCGACCCTGGATCCCACGGCGACCCTGGCAGCGAACACCAATTACACGGCTACCCTGACCGGAAGCACAACCAGCATCCGAGACACCGCCAACAATCCTTTGGCCACCACGTCCTGGTCCTTCACCACCGGAGCCGCGCCCGACACCACCGCCCCAACCGCCACCTCCCGCAGCCCTCTCACCGGCGCCACCGGCGTCAGTACTTCAGGGAATGTTACGGCGACCTTTAGTGAGGCCGTCCAAGGCGTCAGCGGGACAACCTTCGCCCTGAGAAACGCCGCCGGAACAGTAACCGCCGCCACGGTGTCCTACAACGCCACCACCCGCGTCGCAACCCTGGATCCCACGGCAACCCTGGTGTCGGACACGCGCTATACCGTTGCTCTGACCGGCGGAGCCACCGGCATCCGGGATGCTGCCGGCAATCCCCTGGCCACCCAGAGCTGGGCGTTCACCACCGGTCCCGCCCCGTCGGTGACAGGACGGACACCGGGCATCAACGCAACGGCAGTGAGCACGACGGGAAACATCACTGCCACGCTGAGCGAGTCAGTCGCAGGAATCAGTGGAACGACGTTTGCGCTCCGGAATGCTGCGGGGACAACCGTCGCCGCGACAGTGTCCTACAACGCCACGACCCGCGTCGCGACGCTCAATCCCACGGCTACTCTGGCTTCGGACACGCGCTACACGGCGACCCTCACCGGAGGAGCCACCGCTATCCGGGACGCTGCAGGAAATCCCCTGGCCACCCAGAGCTGGTCGTTCACCACCGGTCCCGCTCCAACGGTGACAGGAAGGACTCCGGGCATCAACGCAACGGCAGTGAGCAGGACCGGTAACATCACCGCAACATTCAGTGAGGCCGTCACTGGAGTCAGCGGCGCCACCGTTGCCCTTCGGACCTCAGCCGGAGCAGCCGTCACAGCTGTAGTGTCCTACAACACCACTACCCGTGTCGCCACGCTCAACCCATCGGCAACCCTGACAGCCAACACCAGCTACCGAGTCACCCTGACCGGCAGCACCACGGCACTGCGCGACATCGTGGGCAATCCGTTGCTCACTACGACATGGAACTTCACCACCGGCCCATGACACGCTCCCAGTAAGTCGACGAAAGCGGCCCCGATCAGTAAGCCTGCCTGAATCGGAGCCGCTTTGTCGCGTCGGCGCCACCAGCCCTTTCCGAATTTACCAACGGCCGTTCCGGGGTTTCGGCTGACACCGGGGGCAGGTGAATGACGAACGGTTCATAAACATCTCACGACGCATCAGCGCGACCCCCTGGAACAACGGATCACCGGCGCAGCGGCTGCACGGTTCGCCCTCCCGGCCGTAGGCGTTCAGCGAACGCTCGAAGTATCCGGAGCTGCCGTTGACGTTCACGTAGAGCGAGTCAAAGCTGGTGCCGCCGGCCGCAAGCGCCCGGACCATGACGTCGCGGCAGGCGTCAACTAACCGCGACGCGTCGGCGCGTCTCATGGAGTCGGTCGGGCGCGCGTAATGCACCTTCGCGGCCCAGAGTGCTTCGTCGGCGTAGATGTTGCCGATCCCGGAGATCAGACCCTGGTCGAGGAGCGCCCGCTTGATACCCGTCTTGCGCCGTCGCAGCTTCGCGAAGAAGCTTTCAAAGGAGAACACGGGATCGAGCGGGTCGCGGGCAATGTGGGAGGCCTCTGCCGGAATCAACGGCAGGGGGCTCTCGCCAAGACCACCCGGCTGTCCGTCGTCGGTCGACACCATCGACGTCACGAAGAGGCCACCGAAGATGCGTTGATCAACAAACCGCAGTTCCCCCGGCAAAGGCCCAGTCGGCCCCCCCGCCGCCGACAGCGTCAGTCTGACCCGTAGGTGCTTTTCCTCGGGCGAGCCAGCGTCTTTGACCAGCAACTGCCCACTCATCCCCAGGTGAGCCATCAGGGCCACGGGCGCGACATCAGCGGACGAACCAGCCAGCGCCAACGACGCCGACGACGCCGACCCAGTGCTGACTATCTCGGCCGGGGCAGCCAACGGCATCCACAGAAATTTTCCGCGGCGCACCACGTCGAGGACCCGGGCCCCCACCAGGTTGCCGCTGAAGTCGTCGGCGCCGAGCCCGTGACGGCGGATGGACCGGAGATCGAGGATGTCGACGTCGTCGATGGTTCGCCCCAACACCCAGCGGGCGAGGCCACGGCGCACCACCTCGACCTCGGGAAGTTCAGGCATCGGGAAAGTTAGGCTGACTCAGTCGACGCCGCGGCGGCAGCACCAGGATCGGCAAGCTCAGAAGCGGCATGGTCATGAGCCGGGGTGGCAGCGGCAGGTACAGACACCGAGTAGGCGGACGACTTGGGCTCTGCGGCCATCACCCGCAGCATCTTCCATGACGCTGCTGCCGCTTCCTGCTCGGCTTCCTTTTTCGACGGACCGGATCCTGAGCCGTACGGCAGACCGCCCACCGTGAGCAGAGCCTCGAAGGTGCGGGCGTGGTCGGGCCCGGTGCCGGTGACCTTGTAGTCGATGACGCCGAGCCGTCGTGCGGCGGCGATCTCCTGGATGCTGGTCTTCCAGTCGGTGCCGGCGCCCATCGCCGCTGCGCTGCCGAGGAGAGGAGCCACCAGCCGCATCACCATGGCCCGCGCCACTTCAATACCGTTACTCAGGTAGGTGGCCCCGATGACGGCTTCCATGGTGTCGGCGAGGATTGAGGCCTTGTTTTTACCGTCGGTCAGCTTCTCCCCCTGCCCGAGCAGGACGTGCTGGCCAAGTTCGAGCTCGCGAGCAATACCGGCGAGCGCGCGGGTGCTGACGACCGCGGACCGGCGCTTGGCGAGGTCGCCCTCGGACAGGTCGGGATTATCGCGGTACAGCGCATCGGTCACCGCCAGTCCCAGCACAGAGTCACCGAGAAACTCAAGGCGTTCGTTGGTGGGGATGCCCCCCTGCTCGTAGGCAAAGGAGCGGTGTGTCAGGGCAAGACGAAGCGTCCCGGCGTCTATAGAGACACCGAGACGCTTCAAAAGGTCTTCAGTATTTGCCACGTCTACTTACGCATTCGCATAAGAACGCTGCGGGCACCACGTTGCCGGGGCGCGCAGCGGTCGTTAGACGTCGGCTACTTTGCGTCCCTTGTACTCAAGGAACAGTGCAGTGCCGGCGGAGTCGGTTACTACCTTGGCCTGGTGAGCCAGGCTGTAGGTAACGCGGCCGTTCTCCACGGTCTTCACCAGTTTGGGCGCAGTCGCCTTCCACTGGGACCGACGTGCACGGGTATTCGAGCGGGACATTTTCCGCTTAGGAACAGCCACGACTAACTCTCTTCTCTCTCGACAGACTCTGTACTTGTTGCCGCATCGCTCGACGCGGCAGTGCCAGTCAGCCCGGTAAGGGCGGACCAACGGGGATCCAAAATTTCGTGCTGATGATCGGGGTCATCCGCTAGGTGTACTCCACATTCAGAACACAAGCCCTCGCAGTCCTCCCGGCATACCGGCTGGAACGGCAGCGACGTTACCACTCCGTCCCGAAGCACCGGCTCAAGATCAATTGAATCCCGATCAACCCGGTGCTCTTCAACAAGCTCATCTCCTTCGGACAACTCGACGTCGTCGTAATAGAAAAGCTCTTGCACATCGATGCTGCTGTCGTACCTGATGGGATCCAGGCACCGACCGCATTCGCCCACTATCTCGACGTCTGCGGTACCCGATACCAGGATGCCTTCATGTACTGCCTCAAGTCTCAGATCCAGTTCCACAGGGGAACCTTCCTGAACACCGATGAGAACCACACCGAAATCCTTAGGTGCAGGTACATGTTCTTCGATTGTTCGCATGCTGCCTGGGCTGCGCCCGAGGTCCTTGACATTGAATATCAAAGGCGAACTGAGATCGCTCTTAATGGGAACTCCTGTAGAACATATGACCGACGTATCATCTTAGCCTGATAAGCCCGCCCGGCTCAAACCAGGGCCCGCGGGCCCTGCATGCGGCGTACGCCGACGGCGAGTGCCGTTCATGCTCCACCTCACCACGGATTCGGTGCAGTTCCAAACCCGCCACGCGGGTCGGAGCGGGATCGACAACGCTCCGACCACCGGTCCCCCATCACTGGACTACCTACCCGTAAGCTTTGTCCAGTGAAGATCCCCCCAGCCGCCGGTGCCATCTGGCCGTGGCTGCGACGATCAATGACGCTGCTGGCCGCTCTTCTCTGCGTCTGGCTCATTGCCTGCTACTCCCTGTTCATCAATCCTCCGGTGTTTGGCTCCGACCAGGTGGCCGGCGTTGAGGCGGACGCTGTTGTGGTGCTCGGCGGTGACAGTTCAGAACGCCTCCCGGTGGGGCAGGAACTGGTGGCAGCCGGGCATGCTCCCATCCTGGTCATGTCGAACACCGACACTCCGGGCAACGTCGACGCCGACAAGTTGTGCCGGCGACCGGCCCACGTGTCGCGAGTGTGCTTTGAACCGGATCCGCGCACCACCCGCGGCGAGGCTCGAGCCCTGGCCCGGCTCGCTGCGGACCGGGGATGGGACAGGCTGATCGTTGTCACCTCGGACTATCACGTGCTGCGGGCCTTCACGAATCTGAGCCAGTGCTCAAACTCGACGTTCATCATGGTGCCGTCCCAGCCGGACCACGGGCTGCTTGGCTGGCTCCCCCGGTTTATCGAGGAAAGCGCGGCCCTCACGGCGAGCTACCTGCGACCAGTGTGCGCCAACCGCATCTGATCACCCTTCCCCGCACCATGGTGCAACAGCGATATTGGTCAGTATGCTTAGGTTCACCTGGGCCCCGCCAGTAAAGCGATGCCCCACCCACTAACCGGGAAGTAGCGCCAACGATGAGCAATTCCGAAAAAACGCTGGATTCGATCTGGTCCGACTGGACACAGGCTGTCAACATGAATGCCTCCACCCTGAAGCACTGGCTCGACACCGACGAGTCCAAAGCAGTCGGACAGAAGAGTGGCAGCGAGGAATCAGTGGGTCATGAATCCGGTCGTCGGATTGTCAAGATTCTAGAAACCAACAAGGCAGATCTGAGCAACGCCGATGTCGAGCACATGCACAAAGTCGTGGGCTACATCCACCGGCATTTGGCACAGAAACCCTCCTCCAACCTGGAAGACTCGCGGTGGCGATACTCCCTGATGAACTGGGGGCACGACCCCCTCAAACAGGAGTAAAACGCTCAGCCATCCCCACATAGCCGCACCTGCTGCGATAGAGTGCAGATTATGTCGCAGATAAGAATCAGGGATGCTGCCCATTATCTCGGGGTCAGCACCGATACGGTGCGCCGGTGGGTGGAGGAGGGCACGTTGTCCGGCGATAAGTCGGAGTCGGGGGTCACCACGGTGGACGGGCTCGGACTGGCACACCTTGCCCGCGAGCGCGCTGTACTACCTGATGATCCGTCGGGAATGGCCAGTTCGGCCCGCAACCGGTTTGTGGGGCTGGTTACCCGGGTGGTGTCGGACCAGGTCATGGCCCAGGTGGAGCTGCAATGCGGCCCGCATCGGGTGGTGTCGCTGATGAGCGCCGAGGCAGTCCGCGATCTGGCACTGGAGCCCGGTTCGGTGGCTGTTGCAGTGGTGAAGTCAACGACAGTCATTGTGGAGACGCCGGGAAGGAAGGCCTGACGTGGCTCGCCCCTCCCGCACCCTATCGGCCGGATTCGGCCTTGCCGTTCTACTGTCGACCACCGCCTGCGGCACACCCAGTGACCCCGCGCCCACCGACGACCAAACGCTGACCGTGTTTGCCGCAGCATCGCTGCAGTCAACGTTCACAGAACTCGCCGACGACTTCGAAGCAATACACCCCGGCGTGACCGTCACGCTAAGCTTCGCCGGGTCATCCGATCTCGCCACCCAACTCTCGGCTGGTGCCCCCGCCGACGTGTTCGCGTCGGCGGACACCGTCACCATGGGCCGGCTCGTCCAGGAAGGTCTGATAGACGGCAACCCGGTGCCTTTTGCTACCAATACCCTCACGATCGCCGTCCCGCCGGGCAATCCGGCGGGTGTTGAGCAGTTCAGCGACCTCGCCGACCCCGGCACGAGCGTGGTACTTTGCGCTCCCCAGGTGCCCTGCGGTGCTGCAGCCACCCAAACGCAGGAAGCAGCCGGTGTCACGGTGAACGCCGTTAGCGAGGAATCATCGGTGACCGAGGTGCTCGGGAAGGTGCGCTCCGGTGAAGCCGACGCCGGACTGGTTTACGTCACCGACGTCCTCGGCGAGGAAAGTGGCGTCGAGGAGATTCCGTTCGACGAAGCAGCCGACGCCGTCAACATCTACCCCGCGGGGGTAGTTGCGGACGGCAATACCAGGCTCGCCGCCGCCTTCCTTAACCTTCTGACCGGGCCGGAGGGGCAGGACGTCCTGACTGAAGCCGGCTTCGGCCCCCCATGAGCGACCATCCCAGCATCGAGTACCCGTTGAAAGGGCGCCCGCCCGATAAACCCTCAACTAAAAGGCCCCAGTCAATCCGCCACGGGATTCCACCATGGGTTTTCGTCGTCGCCGGTGCTGGCGCACTCTTTGTCATGTTGCCGCTCGCAGCAATGATTTCCCAGGTGAGCTGGTCCCAGTTTGTCCCGCTCATCACCTCCGAATCGTCGCTGGCCGCGCTGGGTCTGAGCCTACGAACCTCGCTGATCAGCACAGTGCTGTGCGTGGTCTTTGGGGTGCCGATGGCTCTGGTGTTGGCCCGCACCGACTTTCCCGGCCAACAACTGATGCGGGCTCTGGTGCTGCTGCCGCTGGTGCTTCCGCCGGTGGTCGGTGGCATTGCCCTGCTCTACACGTTTGGCAGGCAAGGACTGCTGGGCACCAGCCTTCAAATCCTTGGCATTGACATCGCCTTCTCGACCACCGCCGTCGTGATCGCCCAGACCTTCGTTGCACTCCCCTTCCTGGTACTAAGTCTTGAGGGTGCGATCCGGTCGGCGGGCAGCAGGTACGAGGCGGTGGCCGCTACCCTCGGGGCCCACCCCGGGACCGTCCTGCGCCGGATCACCCTCCCCCTGGTGTTGCCCGGGCTGGTTTCTGGCATGGTGCTGTCCTTCGCCCGCGCGCTTGGAGAGTTTGGTGCCACCCTCACCTTCGCCGGCAGCCTGCAGGGCACCACCCGGACGCTGCCCCTGGAAATCTACCTGCAGCGGGAGACCGACCCGGATGCCGCCGTCGCCCTGTCCTTAGTGCTCGTAGTGGTGGCGGTGCTGGTGGTAGGCCTGGCACACCGGTCACGCGCCCCGGTCCGCGACGCGCCATGAGACTGGTAGCGGATGTGCGGGTGGCAGCGCGGGGGCTGAATCTTCAGCTCACCGTGGAGAGCGGCGAAACGGTCGCCATCCTCGGCCCCAATGGTGCAGGCAAGTCGACGCTACTCGCTGTCCTTGCCGGACTGCTACGTCCTGACGGCGGCAGCGCCGCGTTGGGCGACACAGTCCTCTTTGATGACACATCCTGGCGTCCGCCCTACGACAGGGGTGTCTCGTTGCTGGCGCAGGAGCCGCTGTTGTTTCCGCACTTGAGCGTGCTGGATAACGTGGCCTTTGGTCCGCGGAGCCAGGGCACCGGTCGGGCCGCGTCACGAACTGAGGCGATGCGCTGGCTTCGTGAGGTTGAGGCTGTCGAGTTCGCTGACCGTCGACCGTCGGAACTCTCGGGGGGTCAGGCCCAGCGGGTGGCAGTCGCCAGGGCGTTGGCCACCGATCCGAGGCTGCTGCTCCTTGACGAACCGATGGCTGCGCTGGACATTGCAGTCACCCCGGCGATGCGCAGGACGCTACGGCGGGTACTGACGGGCCGAAGCGCCATCATCGTGACCCACAACGTGCTTGACGCGCTAATGCTTGCTGATCGAACGATTATCGTCGAAGCCGGCGCAGTGGTGGAGATGGGACCAACCCGTGAGGTGCTGGAACGCCCCCGCAGTGCGTTTGGTGCGGGGTTGGCCGGGCTGAATCTGGTGACCGGCGTCAGCATCGAGGGTGGTCTGGAGACCACCGCGGGGCTTCGGCTGTCGGCACTCGCCGAAGTGCCGCTGGGTCTGGCCCAGGAGGCTGCTGCGGTGTTCAGCCCGCGGGCGGTCTCGGTGTTTGTGGTGCAACCATCGGGTAGCCCCAGGAACGTGCTACCCGTCACCATCACCGACCTGGAACAGCGTGGTGAGCTCATAAGTGTTCGAGCCGGACAGCTAAGCGCCGATATCACCGCCGCCGCTGCGGCTGACCTTGACCTGATACCTGGCCTGCGGGTGTTCTTTGTGGTCAAGTCCACCGAAGTGACCCTTTATCCGCGGTAAGAATCACCGGGGTCAGCGTCAACAATTTTTCTGGTGGGACGACCGGTAGAACTATAAGTTTTTCACAACTTGCATCCGACAGCATGAGGGCACCTAGATTCGTCCAAAGACCGGGGTGTGTCATGAATATTTTCGGTAGGAAAAGTCCGCTATTAACGCATGAGTCACCTCAAGGGGCGGGGGAAGCGGTTCCACGCATCCCCGACCGAGATCAGGCCCGGGTCAGACCACAAACATCCGGTCACCGATTGTCGGTCCGCATCGCAGCGATTGCCACCGCCCTGGTCTTTCCCCTCGGCATGTTGCTACCGGTGACCGTAGCCAACGCCGTGGTGGCCCCCACCGGTCAGGGGTTCACAGTGACCCCCTCGGATCTCGCCTTCATCCTGAAGCAGATCAAAATCTCCGAGGCGCACGTGGCGAACACCACATCCGAGACCGGCCCCTGTGGCGCGCTGGTGGGAACAGGGCCCAACCAGATTGCCACTCCCCTGATTTCACATGGTCTCAGGACGGTTGATGGTTCCTGCAACAACCTGCAACCGGGGCAGGAAACCTTCGGCGCCGCTGATCAGGTGTTCCCGCGGTTGGCGCCGGCCAAGTTTGGCAGCGCGGAGGCGGGGTCACTGGGTGGCCCTCCCGCACCAACCAGTTATCAGCAGACATCCGGGAATGTCTTCGACTCACAGCCACGCATCATCAGCAACCTGATCGTGGACCAGACCTCAACCAACCCTGCAGCTGTAGCTGCAGCCGGTCTGCCCATCAGAAGCCAGAACAACCCCGGGGTCACCCCGTGCACCACAGATCCCGATCCTTTGGCCGTGCCAGCGGTAGACGCTGTCCCTGTCGGCTGTACACCGTCCTTCCAGACCCTGTTCATTCCGAATGTCACCACGGATGTGGGGCTTTCTCCTCCGTACAATTCGCTGTTTACCCTGTTTGGACAGTTCTTCGATCATGGAATCGATCAGACGGTCAAGGGTGGCGGAACCGTCTTTGTTCCGCTGAAAAGTGATGACCCGCTGATCGCTGGACCGGACCACAAGGTTGGTACCGCCGATGATCTGGATTCGCACCTGCGGTTCATGGTGCTGACCCGGGGGAAGAACCAGCCGGGCCCCGACGGACAATTGGGCACAGTGGACGACATTCGTGACGCCCTCAACACCGACACACCCTGGGTTGACCAAAGCCAGACCTACACCTCCCACGCCTCCCACCAGGTTTTCGTGCGCGAGTACGTCAATAACGCCAATGGACGCCCGGTGTCGACGGGCAAACTGCTGGGCGGACCTGCGGGTCCCACTGCGGGCGGCATGGCTACCTGGGCGACCGTCAAGGCACAGGCCGCATCGCTGCTGGGCCTGCGCCTCGAGGATAAGGACGCTCTGGACGTCCCCATGATTGCCGCGGATCCTTACGGTAAGTTCATCCCCGGCCCCGTTCGGGGGCTGCCACAGTATGTGACCCTCACCGGACTGGTTGAAGGCGACACTGCAGCTCCTGTGCCTGTTCCGGACAACGTCAGGTACTTTGAGACACCGTTCCTGACCGACATCGCCAACAACGCAGTTCCAAAGCCCGGCTTCACTCCGGACCCCGACGACGTCGTCACGCCATCCCTGACCCCTTGCGCGCGACCAGGAGTTCCGGTGGGCTGCGTCAACCAATACGACAACGAAATCCTGGACCTGCACTTCGCAGCCGGTGATGGCAGGGTCAATGAGAACATCGGACTGACCGCCATCCACCAGGTGTTCCACTCCGAACATGACCGGATGGTCAATGACATCAAGAACACCCTTACCGCAGATACCTCCGCTGCTGGCGTGAAAGCACTGGCCGAATGGAAGGCAGCACTTGGCGCTGACGGTTGGAACGGTGAAAGGCTGTTCCAGGCCGCCCGTTTTGTGACGGAGATGGAGTACCAGCACCTGGTCTTCGAGGAGTTTGCCCGCAAAGTCCAGCCTGCAATCAACCCCTTCGAACCGTTTGCCTTCACCCAGACCAACGTCGATCCGGCAGTTACCGCTGAGTTTGCCCATGCGGTTTACCGTTTTGGACACTCCATGTTGACCGAGACGATCTCCCGGCGCAACGAAGACCGGCCAGGTCCGGACGGCGAATTCGGCACCTCCGACGACATAGCGGGATCCCAGAATGACATTTCTCTCCTTGAAGGGTTCCTTAATCCCCCGGCCTACACCGATGGCGGTCCGGCCGGGGCCCTGACCTCCGAGGAGGCTGCGGGCAGCATCTTCATGGGAATGTCCGATCAAGTGGGTAACGAACTCGATGAGTTCGTTACCGAGACCCTCCGTAATAACCTGTTGGGTCTGCCGCTTGACCTGGCGACAATCAACATTACCCGCGCCCGTTCGGAGGGCATTCCCCGCCTCAACGTGCTACGCCGCACCATCCACGCTGCTACAAATGACGCCCAGCTGCGGCCTTACGTCAACTGGATCGACTTCGGCGAAAGCATCAAGCACCCGGAGTCCCTGGTGAACTTCGTTGCAGCGTACGGCATGCACCCAACTATTACCGGTGCGACGACTTTGAAAGCCAAGCGCACTGCGGCGCGGGAGATTGTCAATCCAAATGTGGCCGCGGGAGACGTACCTCCTGTGGACGCCGCGGATTTCATGAACAGCACCGGCGCCTGGGTAAACAATGGAACCTCATCCATTACCGGGCTGGACAACGTTGACCTCTGGATTGGCGGTTTGGCTGAGCAGACAAACGTCTTCGGGGGGCTGCTCGGAAGCACCTTCAATTACGTGTTCGAAAGCCAGATGACCGATCTGCAGAACGGCGACCGCCTGTACTACCTCGCCCGCACGCCCGGTATGAACCTGCGCACCCAGCTTGAGGGAAACTCCTTCGCGGAACTGGTCATGCGCAACACGAATGCGAAGAGCCTCAAGGCCGATCCCTTCGCCACGTCGGACTGTAAGTTCGAGTTGAAGAACCTCGCTGGCACCCCGGCCGGGTTTGCTACGTTCGGCAACACCGTCGCTAACGATCCAAGCAGTGAATGCGATGAGGCTGCCCTGCTGATCCGCATGCCGGACGGAACGATCAAGTACCGTGCGCGAAATACGGTCGACCCGGCCGGTATCAACGGACAGAGCGTTTACAACGGAACGTCGGGCACCGACCGGATCTTCGGTGGAAATGACAGCGACACCTTCTGGGGCAACGCAGCCAACGACATTATCGAAGGTGGCGACGGAGCCGACGTCGCTTTGGGCGGTCTTGGCAATGATGTCCTTACCGACCTCGCTGGCGACGACGTACTTAAAGGCGGCCCCGGTAACGACGCCATCGACGCAGGTCCCGGGCTGGATCTGCTCATGGGCGGTGACGGCAAGGACTTCACCAACGGCGGCGGTAACGCCAACACCACCTTCGCGGGTGAAGGAGACGACTTCCTGATCCTCGGCGAGGGTATTGACCAGGGTATTGGTGACGGGGGGGACGACTGGATCGAGGGTGGTGACCAGCCCGACGGTCTTATCGGTGACAGTTCCAATTTGTTTTTCACCGATGACAACAAGCCTGGCCACGACATCGCTATCGGCCAGGGTGGGGACGATGACTACGACCTGGAGGGTGGGGACGACATCGGCGTCGCCGGACCGGGAATTGAGAAAAACTCTGGCGCCGCGGGTTACGACTGGTCCATCAGTCAGGGAGATCCCCAGGCGATGGATGCGGACCTCGCCCTTCCCATTCCACCGCTGGATGTGTTGACAGCGGGGGTCAGGGACAAGTTCAACGAGACCGAGGCCGTGTCAGGCTGGAACTTGAATGACAAGATCCGCGGCGACAGCCTGGTTCCCAGTGAAGTGGGTGGCGGCGGATTCATCGGCTGCGACGTTCTTGACCAAGCAGGCGTAGATCGCATCAGAGGACTCAGCGCCCTGGTTCCTACCTCCGCGCTGACCACCCCGCTGGCTGATGTCGCTGCCAAGTCGGTGATCGGCCCGGGAGAATGTGCTGGGCTCGCTGGACCCGTATGGGGCGCGGGTAATGTTTTGCTCGGCGGCGCCGGGAGCGACCTGATTGAGGGCCGTGGCGCCAACGACATCATCGACGGCGATGCCTACCTCAGTGTCCGGCTCAGCGTCCGTAACGCAGCCGGCGAGCAGATCGGCAGCGCATCAGTTGAGGGCGTCGGTCAAAGTGCCATGGCCGCTCAGTACCTGCGCGACGTCAATGGCAACCTCACCGGGCCAACCCTGCAGCAGGATGTCTTTGCAGGGGTAGTCGATCCGGGGAACATCGTCATCGTTAGGGAGATCCTTTCCCCAGCGAACGGGACGTCGGTGGACATTGCACAGTTCTCTGATCTTGAGGCGAACTATGATGTAACCACCTCCCCCGCGGGAGCCACGTTGGGTTCGCCAGGTTCGGTCACCACCGTTGTTCACGCCCGCGGCACCCTGGCCGACGGCACCGACACCCTGCGGAATGTTGAACAGCTCCGGTACTCGGACTCCGTTGCTCCAGCGGCACCGGTGATTGGAACGGCCACGGCAGGCAACGCCTCCGCTACTGTCCGGTGGACCGCACCAACGGGTCTTGTGACCAGCTATAACGTGCGGGTCATCGATTCCGCTGGCGCTACGGTGGGCGCACTACGGACGGCCGCCGCCGATGCAACCAGCGAGGTGGTCACAGGCCTGGTCAACGGGCAGGCGTACCGGTTCCAGGTGCAGGCGGTCAACGCGGTGGGAGCAAGCCCGTTCTCGGCCCTGTCCACCGCGGTAACTCCCGATGTGGTCCCCGCAGCTCCAACGAATGTAGTCGGAGTACTCGGAAACGCACAGGTGACCCTGTCCTGGACCGCTCCGGCACTAAATGGTGGAACGGCCATCACCGAATACCGGGTACAGGTGCTTACCGGCACAACGGTCCTACGAACGGTGACGTTCGCTGGCACCGCAACGACGGATCGCCTAGTTACCGGTCTGACCAATGGCACCGCGTACACCTTCAGGGTCCAGGGGGTTAACGCCTTCGGGATCGGCGCACTATCTACAGCCTCCGCCGCAATCACCCCAAATGTTGTCCCGGCGGCACCAGTGATTGGGACTGCCACGGCGGGTAATACCACGGCTACAGTCCGGTGGACGGCGCCAGCCGGAACCGTCGGCAGCTACAACGTACGGGTAGTCAACG
>NZ_JBTNDV010000005.1:0-236497 GCF_054510815.1 Arthrobacter glycogeni | reverse complement strand
ACTGGAAACAAGCCCTCGCCCAACTCGCCCTCGCTTACCCCGACCGCATCAACCCCCACCTATGAAAACCACCCAGAGGCACCCCGCTTACACAAACAACTTGACAGGCTCTGGATCCCGCCGGTACGCGGCAGCCCGAGCCGCCGCGATGATCGTCTTGTCCCCGCACCCAGTGAACGTCCCCTCATCCGGGTGGAGTTCCTCATCGACCGCGGACCGGTCGGCACTGGTAAGGCACGCGGTTTCCTTCACCAGCAGGGTCGCCCGCCACTCATTGAGCTGGCCGGTCTCCAGTGCCGTTAACGTGTGCGGCATCTCTGTCACCAGTGCCCGGGCCAATCCGAGCAGCCGGCTGCCGCGGGACGGGGACTCCCGCCGCGCCAACGCGACCTGCGCGCCAACACTGTTGCCTTGCTCCGTCGCGGGTACCCCGGCGTCGGCCTGGATTTGACGTTCGGAGACGTCGAAGGCGACAGCGATCCGGGCCTGCACCCCCGCAATAGCGGATTTGAGATCCTCCAAGCCACGGAGCTGATCAATCAACCCCGCGGAGGTCATGGCCGGCCTTAGCGCCTTCAAGGCGTCGAGCACCACCCGGATCCCACCATCAGCCACAGAACCAACCCCCGGAACACGGTAGGACCCCGGAACAGTGCTTGACCCGGCGCTAAATGCTCCACGCTGAGCCGTCCCCGGGAGGGGAAATCCCTTCCGGATCAATGCTGGAGCTGCGCTTCCGTCCATACCTCAATTGTCCCAAACCGCCCTGACATTTCGAGGACTGACCGCCCTATGTGGATAAATCTCTCGAACAAACCTTCGAACACGAGGAAGGAGCTCAAGGATGACTTCTGGATGGTTGCAAACACGCTGGGAGCCTTACGGAAAGACCTCCGGTGGGCTGAAGATGTGCCAAGGCACGGGTCAACGCGGACCCCATGACAAAGCCAATCACAGATGCCTCAGGAACTGGTGTGGACAGGATTCGAGACCATCGATGGTGTTGATCACCCGGCCCTCCAGGCCCGGCGTCTGCAAAGATGTGCGTGTCACAGCTCTTGGCCGACCATGGCAGCACCCGGATCCCGGACGATCAAACCTCTTACTTGTCCCCGTTCCGGCACCCTTGTTGCATGGATTAGCTCAGGGCGCGATCGGCCCAGAAAGCGATCCCCCTCTAACCCTGTACTTGAGGGGCGACGAGTGCGCAGGTCTGTGGCGAATGCGGAGTGTCCAGATTGCCGCAGCCCCAGCGGATGCCCCATGGATCACCAGGCTCGTGGTCGTTCAAGGCTTTGCCGCCCCGGTTGGACTGGCGGGTTTTCACGGGCCACCCGATGGAGGTGGAATTGTTGAAGTCGGATACAGAATCGACCCACTGCACCGTAGAAGAGGCTACGCCCGGCAAGCCCTCGAAAGGCTGCTCGCCGTCGCCAAGGCCCACCCGGCCGTCCAAAC
The DNA here is from genome assembly GCF_054510815.1 of Arthrobacter glycogeni. Lineage (NCBI taxonomy): Bacteria > Bacillati > Actinomycetota > Actinomycetes > Micrococcales > Micrococcaceae > Arthrobacter > Arthrobacter glycogeni. The sequence goes on along the minus strand of NZ_JBTNDV010000005.1, from coordinate 235,039 downwards.
CATTCGTGCAACGATCAGTCCCATCAATCATGCGTCCCGCGCGCTTGTTCGAAGCTATGGGTTCACGGCGGTCGGTGAGCAGTGGGACGATAACGATGGATTGGAGATCATCTTCGAAATGGCTGCCAGCGATGTGAATAAGGACGCCGACCCGCAAAAGTCATAGCAAAAGCTAGCAAAGCCCGGGCGAAAAACCCTAGAAGAGCCGCGATTCGACGTCGTCGACGCCCCGCATCATGTCGTAGTCAAGGGTGAGACACTCGATGCCCCGATCCAGCGCAAGCACCCGGGCCTGCGGTTTGATCTGCTGCGCCGCAAAAACGCCGCGTACCGGCGACATCAGCGGATCCCGATTGAGCAGTTCAAGATACCGGGTCAGTTGTTCAACGCCGTCGATGTCGCCACGGCGCTTCAACTCGACCGCCACTGTGGCTCCCGTCGAATCGCGTGCGAGAATGTCCACCGGTCCGATGGCTGTCATGTATTCACGGCGAACTAGGGTGAAACCGGCCCCGAGCAGGTGGATCTGCTCGGCGAGGAGACGCTGCAGATCCGCCTCGACACCGTCTTTGACCAGACCAGGATCAACACCGAGATCGTGGGAAGACTCATGGATCAGCTCGTGGATATTGATGACGAGGCGGTCGTCGCTCTTTGCATGCTGGACGTTCCACACCTCGGTCACGCCCAGCTCGGTGTCAGCCCCGTCGGGGGTGATGATGCGCAGCGACGCCGGCGGGCTCATCCAGTTGAGAGGCTTGTAGGAGCCGCCGTCGGAGTGAACCAACACGGATCCGTCCGCTTTCACCATCAGCAATCGGGTAGCCAGGGGTAGGTGGGCTCGGAGGCGGCCGATGTAATCGACTGAACACTGGGCTATAACTAAACGCACCCTTGCACTTTACCGGTCTGGCTCCCGTTACCTTTCCACCGTCAGGAGCCCGGTGAGCCAACCGATCGATTCTTCGGGCAGACTTGATGCATGCCTCGCTCCAACCGTCCCCGCCGCCCCGGGACCCCGTCAGCGCAGCCTGGACGCAAGGCGGGACCAGTGCCCGAGATAGATCTGGAGCGGGCGCGGGCAGGAATCCCCGCTCGGGAAAGCGCTCCCGACGGCGAATGGTCGGTCCGGCGGATCACCGAACGCAACGCCGCCAAAGACTATGTCTGCCCCGGCTGTCATCGGGTGATCCCGCCCGGCCTGGCGCACCTCGTGGTGTGGCAGGAAGACTCCCTGTTCGGAGCCGCCGCGGGCCTGGCCGGCCGACGGCACTGGCACGTGAACTGTTGGCGATCGCGCAGCTACCGCTACTGAGCGGCCTCCGGCAGTTCCCCGTAGACTGAAACGATGACTTCCACCGCAACTCGTTATGAGTTCACTGATTCTGACGGACCCATGGACATCAGGGCAGCGACGGTCCTTCCGGCGGTCCGCACCGACATTGAGCTGCGGACGGCCGACGGGTTGACCCTGGTGGGCGAATTCGCCGAGCCAGTCGGCAGGAAGCCCTTGGCCACCCTGGTGACCATGCACCCGTTGCCGACCGCCGGTGGATTCATGGACTCGCATGTGTTCCGCAAGGCCTCCTTTAGGCTGCCTGCGCTGGCCGACATCGCTGTGCTGCGATTCAACACGCGGGGCACCTGCTCGCCCCGCGGCTGCAGTGAGGGTGACTTTGATGGCGGAGCCGCGGAGCGAGCGGATATCGAGGCTGCCGTCGCCTGGGCCGCCGACCGTCACCCGGAGAACATCTGGCTGGTGGGCTGGTCCTTCGGTACCGAGCTGTGCCTGAAGTACGGAGGCACCGAGCCCATCGCGTCGGCGATTCAGGGTGCGGTCCTTCTCTCACCGCCGCTGCACCGCGCGGGGGACGAGGATCTTAATGCTTGGGCGACCTCCGGGTTGCCGCTTAGGGTGCTGGTCCCCGAGCACGACGACTACTTGCAGCCCGCGGAGGCGGCACAGCGGTTTGCGCGAGTGCCCCAGGCGGACGTCGTCGGCGTCGACGGCGCCAAGCACTTGTGGGTCGGGGAGAAGTACGCCAGCCGCGTCCTCGACGAGATCACCGACACCGTTCTTCCCGGTACGTCCAGGCCGCTACCGACGACCTGGACCGGGCAAGCGGCCACTGCGTCCTAGGATCCGGCAGCTCCGCCGGAGAGTTATTGGCTGTCCTGACGGGCGATGAACACTTCTTTCAACAACAGCATCACAGCCGCGGCCGTCGGGATGGCGATGAGTGCGCCCAGGACGCCAAGCAGGCTTCCGCCAGCGATTACCGCAATAACCGCCACCGACCCGGGCACCGCAACGGCACGCTGCATGATGCGCGGCGAGATGAAGTACGCCTCGACCTGCAGATAGGCCAGGTACAGCACTGCAAAAAGCAGTGCGGTTTGCCAGCCAGCGGTGAGCGCCACCAGGGTCACGATCATTGCAGCGATCAGGGCCCCCACCAAAGGGATGAAAGCAAGCATCACGACGACGAACGCCAGCAGCACCGAGAACGGCACCTGCGCGATGGTCATGAAAATGAAGGCAAAGATCGCGTTGAGCAGCGCTACACAGGCCTGGCCGATCACGTAGTTGCCGACGCTGCTGGTAATTTCCTCTGCCAGCGATTCGACCCTCGGACGGCGCGAACGCGGGGCCAGCCGGTAGGCCCACTTTTTCATCGCTGGGAGCGAAGACAGGAAATAAAGGGTCAGGACCAGGACAATCAAGGTCCCGAACAAGCTGTTCACAATGACGGTGCCAACACCGAGCACGTCGCCGAAAATGCCGCCCACTGCCTCCGAGTTGTTGAAGAAGTTGTTCACTTCCTCGGTGACCCGCTCCCTGACCTGAAACTGCTCATCCACGGTCTGGAAGAACTCCGAGTTGAGGAAATTGTCAACAAAGCCCGGCGCCCGGTCAACAAATTGACTGGTTTGGTTCACGATCGTGGGAATCAGGGTGGCAAAAAAGGCAGCCACAACGCTCGCGAGGAGCAGCAGGGCAACGGCAATTCCTGCCGGGCGCGGAACCCGCTTCTTTTCCAGCCACCGGACAATGGGGTCCAGCCCCAGTGCGATGAACATCGCAGCGCCAATCCAGAGGAGCAGCTGACCGACGTTGGTAATCATGAAATAGGCGAGCAGCGCCAACCCGACGCCGACGGTTCCCATGAAACCAAAGTGGATCGGGTGGTGGCGCATGGAGCGGGGTTCGGAGTTGCCGAACATCAGCCGGTCGTCGCCAAGGGAAACATCAGCGTCGGTGGGTACCGGGGCCGGAATACGCTCCGGCGGGAACTCAAACCGGAGCCGCGGTTGTGCACCGGGGATCGGCCGGCGGAGTCCGCGGAAGATCGTCCGTATCAGGCCGCTTTGCGGCGCGTCTTCAGGAGTACCCGCCGATTCGGCGGCTGGTTCGTTGATCGAAGCGGCGGGACGGGGGAGGGGCTCGCCGGCCGGGACATCCTGGTTATTACTCACGCGTCATTCTGCTTTCCCAATAGAGCATGCGGCTGGCGGTAGGATTCCACGCCTCGTTAGCAAGGTTAGCGAAACACTAACAGCCTACTGAGGACTTGCCTCGCAGCGAAGCGCGCCCCGCGCCGTGTAGCAACGCAGCAGAGCACTACAGCACCAGCGACGCCCTCCACAGATTCCTGCCGCATCCGCGAAGTTCGTTACGATGGGACGCTAGACAAGCCCACGAGCAACGATAGGTATTTGAGTGCGTTTGAAGTTTGCAGTCCCCGCCCTGATGATCGGTGTGCTGTTGATGCTCGTGGGCATTGGGCAGCTCACCTTCTGGTCTCCTCCGGAGACCGTGACGGCAACCGTACCGGCCGGGTCGCAGAGCGGCCCGGTGACGGTGATCGACGCCGACGCCAAGGCTCCCGACGCCGACGACGTCGATATCACGGTACGCGCCGAGGGCACCTTTACCCTGGCGGTAGGCCGCGCCGGGGACGTCGACGCGTGGGTAGGCGACGCAGCGCATCTTCGAGTGACGGCCATTGACGAGGCTGGTCTGGAAACTACGTTCACCGACGGCGAGCAGGCAGTCCCGAACCCCAGCGGTTCCGACCTCTGGACCAGCGAGGAAACCGCCGATGGCAGCGTGACCCACCGCTGGCTGGATCCGGCTGACGGTGAATGGTCAATTTTGCTGGCCGCCGATGGGGAGAACCCCGCTCCCACCGATATTTCCGTCACCTGGCCGAACGACGCGACTACCGTCTGGGCTGTGCCGTTGATGGTGCTGGGCGCGCTGGCAGTGGTGCTCGGTATTGCCGTGTTCCTCGTGACTCCCAAGCGCAAGAGCCGCCCCACGGTGGAGGGTTCCCGCGCCCATCAGCGCCGGATGGAAACCCGTAACAAGTCGCGGCGGAACACCGCCGCGCCCTTCAGCGTGGCGGTTGTAGTAGTCGGACTGACCGCATCGGGAGGCGGGTTCGCCCACGCCGCGACAACTGGGCCCGCGACTACCGAGCCCGCGACAACTGGGCCCGCGACTACTGAGCCCGCCGAGGACCAAGCTCCGCCGGTGTTGCTGGAAAGCCAACTCGAGCGCATCCTCGCCTCGGTGGCGACCGTCGTCGCGGAAGGCGATGCGGCCTCCGACGCGGAACTGCTGGAGCCACGGGTAGCCGGGGCCGCGCTGGCCCTGCGGACCGCTAACTATGACGTCCGGTCCCAGACCAGCGATATCCCGGAGCCGACCCCGGTTGCTGCCGAGCCGGTGTTGACCTCGATGGTCTCGTCGGAGAGCGGCTGGCCCCGCACCGTCGTCGCCCTGACCCAGTCTGAAGACAACCCCGTTCCGCATGCGCTGGTGCTGGTCCAGGATGACCCGCGCTCCAACTATCACCTCAGTGCGGCAATTCAGATGCTTCCCGGCACCACCTTCCCCGGCTCGGACGGTGCCGCGGGAGTGGCCGAAGTACCCCTCGACGAAGCCCCCGGGCTAGCTCTGGCGCCCCAGACCGCCATGAACGCTATCGCCGATTTCCTTTCCGAGCCCGACGGCGACAACGCCGCTACCTTCGAAGAGAACTCCTTCGCGGATGCCGTCACCTCGTTCCAGGCCGACGTGGTGGCTGACCCGGATAATGACTCCGCAAAGATCACCTTCGTGCATGAGGCGGATCCCGACTTTACGTATGCCCTGTCCACCGGCGACGGCGGCGCCATGGTGTTCGGCTACCTCAACCACACCTATTCCAGCGTGCCGCGCGGAGCCGGTGACTCGATTGACCTCGATGGCACAGTGTATGAGGCACTGACCGGTGAAACCTCGACCGATGAGGGCATTGACGTGCGCTATGGCGAGGCGGTGATGTTGTACGTGCCGCCCGCCGATAGCGATGAACGCGTCACGGTGATCGGCGCTGCCCAGCAACTGCTCTCCGCTGAACTACGGTAATCACTGAACTACGGGTAATTTCAGCAGGACCCCAACGTATTAGGGTGGAACCATGAGTATTCCCAACAGCCGCGGTCCCCTTCCGCCGTCGTCAATGAACCTGCACGGAGCCGTTGACCTGTCAGCCTTGAAAGCCCGGGCCGATGCCGCCCGGACCGCCCAGCAGGGTGGCTCACCGACGCCGGGAGCGCCTCAACCGGTTGCCGTAACAGGAGCGGGAAGTCCCTACGTCGTCGAAGTGACGGAGCAAAGTTTCCCACAACTGGTGCAGCTCTCATCACAGGTGCCGGTCATCATGGACCTCAGGGCCAGCTGGAGCGAGGAGTCCTCGAGGGTCACCGCCGTCCTCGAGGCGATCACTGTCGAGCATGACGGCCGGGTGCTGCTGGCGAAAGTGGACGTCGAGGCGCAGCCCCAGATCGCGCAGGCCTTCCAGGCCCAGACCGTGCCGACAGCCGTTGCGGTCCTGAAGGGCCAGCCCGTCCCATTGTTTGAGGGTGAACTGCCGGAGGCCCAGATCCGCTCGTTCATTGATGAACTCCTGAAGGTGGCCAATACCAATGGAGTCTCCGGCTCATTGCGCGAAGGGGCCGAGGGGGAACCGGCTCCCGAGGAGCCACCCCTGCCGCCTCTCCACCAGGCTGCCTTCGACGCTATCGAGGCCGGCGACTACCCGGCCGCTGCGGCCGCCTACCGGCAAGCCCTCGCAGAACAGCCCGCCGACACCGAGGCCAAGGCTGGGCTCGCCCAGGTTGAACTGATGCAACGGCTCACGGACGTCGACGCCGAGGCCATTCGCCAAAGCGCCGCTGACGAACCCGAGTCGCTCGCGAGTCAGCTTGCTGTCGCGGACCTTGACATCTCCGGCGGTCACGTCGAGGACGGGTTCGCCAGGGTCGTCGCCTTCATCGGGCGGACAGCCGGTGAGCCCCGGGAAGCGGCGCGCGTTCGGCTGATCGAGCTGTTCGACGTCGTCGGCAGCAGCGATCCACGAGTGGCCAAGGCCAGGGGAGCTCTCGCCCGCGCCCTGTTCTAGACGTTTCATCCGCCCGACGGACCGTGGCAGGGGGTATTTAGTCCCTTTGGATGACGAGGAGTTGCCCCCGGCGTTGTTAGCGTTGAGGCATGAGCTCACCAACCCTGCCCTTATCTTCCGGGTCCGCCAGCAGTCCCGCCGCTCAGGAGAGCCCAGCGCTCGTGATCCGGGGTCTCGCCAAGCGGTTCGGCGAGAAAATTGCCGTCAACGGCGTGGACCTCGACGTTCCGGCCGGATCTTTTTATGGACTGGTGGGGCCCAACGGGGCGGGTAAAACCACCATGCTGTCGATGGCGACCGGCCTGCTTCGCCCCGACCACGGCCAGGTGTGGGTCCACGGGGTGGACGTCTGGGAGCGGCCCCTGGAAGCCAAGAAGCTGATGGGTATCCTGCCCGACGGCGTGCGGCTCTTCGACCGCCTGACCGGGGAACAGCTGGTCACCTACGCCGGACTGCTGCGCGGCATGGACCGCGACACGGTGGCCGAGCGGGTAGCTGACCTCCTCCGGGCCCTTGACCTGACCAACGACGCCGGGACCCTGGTGGTGGATTATTCAGCCGGTATGACCAAGAAAATAGCGTTGGCATCCGCCCTGATCCACGCGCCGTCCCTGCTCGTCCTCGACGAACCGTTCGAATCGGTGGACCCGGTCTCCGCAGCCAACATCCGCGACATTCTGCAGAGCTATGTCTCCTCGGGTGGTTCAGTCATTGTTTCCAGCCACGTGATGGACCTGGTGCAGCGGATGTGCGACCACGTCGCGGTGATTGCCGCCGGCGCGGTGCTTGCTGCCGGCACGGTGGAAGAGGTGCGCGGCGGGTCCAGCCTTGAGGACCGGTTCGTTGAACTGGTGGGCGGCCGGAACACGGCGGAGGGTCTGACATGGTTGCGCACCTCCTGAGGCTCAAACTCACCCTGCTCCGCAACTCCTTCAAGCGCAGCACCTGGGCGCTGATCGGGGTGATTCTCGGGGGCATCTACGGGCTCGGGATGCTGGGGCTGTTGGTTGTTGGACTGATTGTGCTTGGCACCGCCGATCCGGCTGTGATCCGCAACGTGCTGGTGATTGGTGGCTCGGCCGTGGTGCTGGGCTGGGTCGTGGTCCCGATGGTTTCCGCCGGCATCGACATGACCCTGGACCCAGCCCGTTTCGTCACGTTCGCCGTGCCGATGCGCCAACTGGTGGCAGGCCTGGCCCTTGGCGCCGTGATCGGCATCCCCGGGATCATTACCCTGCTCGCCTCACTGGCCCAGGTCGGAACCTGGATCCGTTATCCCGCCGCCGCTGCAGTGGCGGCGGTGTGTGCTGTACTCGCCGTGCTGCTTTGCGTCGTCGCGTCGCGCACTGCCGCCACGGCGGTCATCTCCCTGACCTCATCCCGCCGGTTCAAGGACGTCAGTTCCATGGTGGTGCTGGTCCCGCTCATCCTGCTGGGCCCGATCATCGCCGGGATTACAGCGGGCTTTGAACAGTCTCCGGGTTTCGCCAACGAGCTCGCCGTCATCCTGGGCTGGACGCCACTGGGCTACTTCTGGGCGGTACCCGCTGACGTGGCCGACGGCGCCTACCTCACCGCGGCGATCCGGTTTGCCCTGGGCATCGCTACCCTTGCTGCTCTTGCATGGCTCTGGAAGGTCAACCTGGCCCGAGCCCTGGTCACCCCCGCCTACAACGCGGTCACCCGCAAAGGCGCCGGTAACCTGGGATTCTTCAGCCGCTTCCCGGCCACGCCCACCGGGGCCGTCGCTGCCCGCGCGTTGACGTACTGGGCCAGGGATCCGCGCTACCTGGGCTCGATCGTGATCGTACCGCTGGTGCCGTTGCTGATGCTGTTCTGGTCCTACCAATCCGGTGACTACACGACGCTGAACTTCGTGGGACCGATCATCGCCTTCCTGCTCTCCTGGTCCATTTCGGCCGATATTTCGTATGACAACACGGCATTCTGGCTTCATCTCTCGACCGGTGTGACCGGGCAGGCCGACCGGGCAGGCCGTGCGCTGGCCGTCGGCGTGCTCTCGGCTCCGGCAGTGCTGGTCTTCACTGTGGTTCCGCTGTGGATCTCCGGCAACCTCGCGGACCTACCGATGATGCTGGGCCTGTCGGTGGGTGTCCTGCTGACCGGGATCGGGTTTGCCAGTGTGGTGTCGGCGCGGTACACCTACAACGTGCCCCTGCCGGGGGAGAGCGCCATGAAGACCCCACCGGGCACAGGTTTCTCGATGCTCGCGATCCAGTTGATCGGCTGGCTGGTCCTGCTCGCCCTGATGCTCCCCGAACTGGGTCTTGCCATTGCCTACGTTGCTACCGGCAATAGCGCCTTCGGCTGGCTTACGCTGGTGGTGGGTGGTGTCCTCGGAACCGCCTTCCTCCTCGGCGGGGTGAAGGTGGGCGGACGATGGTACGACCGGAGGGCGCCCGAGCTGCTGCAGGCGGTGTCCGTCAACAAATAGGACGCACAGGTTAGGACATTTGATGGAAGTTGTCATCCTCCCCGATCCGTCGGCCATTGCAGCTGTGGCGGCGAATGCCATCGAAGCCCTGATCCGGCAGAAGCCGGCAGCGGTGTTGGGGCTTGCTACCGGGTCCTCGCCGCTGGGGGTTTACGACGAACTTGTGGACAGGTGCCATTCGGGCGGCCTGAGCTTTGCCGACGTCGTGGGGTTCGCGCTGGATGAGTACGTCGGCCTTCCCGCGGGACACCACCAGTCCTACCGGGAAGTGATCCGCAGGGAGTTTACCGACCGGATCGACATCAACCCGACCAATGTTCATGGCCCGGATGGTACCGCCGGGGACATTCCCGCCGCCTGCGCCGCGTTCGAGGAGGCTATTCGCGCGGCGGGCGGAGTGGATCTCCAGCTGCTCGGGGTGGGCACCGACGGCCATATCGGTTTCAACGAACCAGGCAGTTCGCTGGCGTCCCGGACGCGGATCAAAAGTCTTGTCGACCAGACGCGCAAGGACAACTCGCGCTTCTTCAACAGCATCGACGACGTGCCCCACCATGTGGTGACGCAGGGCCTGGGCACCATCATGGATGCGCGGCACGTCGTGCTGATTGCTACCGGTGCGCAGAAGGCCCGGGCGGTCCACGACCTTGTCGAAGGCCCCGTGGCCGCGATCTGCGCGGCGTCAGTGCTGCAACTCCACCCCCACGCCACGGTTCTGATCGACGAGGCAGCCGCCTCGGGGTTGAAACTCGCCGACTACTATCGCCATACTTACGCCAACAAGCCTGCCTGGCAGGGAATCTAACGACCCCGTGCCACCGGCCGCGCTCCGCCGGGGACCGATAGGATGGATCTATGAGTACGCCAGCTGACCCTTTTGACAATGACCCCCGCAATGACCCGCGCAGCGATCCCCAGCGGGGCGGGTCGACCGCTACGATCGAGCGTGAAGAGCTTCGCGAAGAGCTGGAGCCCGGTGATCGCGAACGCCTCGCCCACTATGTGCGCAAAGAGAAGATCATGGAATCCGCGCTGTCCGGGGATCCGGTCATCGCGCTCTGCGGCAAGGTCTGGACTCCAGGCCGCGACCCCCAGAAGTTCCCGGTCTGCCCCGAGTGCAAGGACATTTACAACGGCATGCGTCCCGGCAAGGACGACAAGGACAACAAAGATAAATAAGGTAAGCACCTGTGTCGCCCGTGGTTGGGGAACCGGCTAGCCTGCGGCCGCTGACCTTCGGCATTATTGCCATCATCACCTGTGCCGCCTTCGAGGCGATGGCAGTCGCAACTGCCATGCCCGCAGTCGTCGCCGAACTCGGCGGAGAGTCCAGCTACGGGCTTGCCTTTTCGATGTACCTCACCGCCTCCCTGCTGGGCACCGTGATCGCTGGTACCTGGTGCGACAGAGTGGGCGCCCGCCCCGCGCTCGCCGTCGGGATGACCCTCATGATCGCTGGGCTGCTGGTTTCCGGTGCGGCCGGGGCGTTCTGGCTGGTTACTGCCGGACGGGCCGTCTCGGGGCTCGGCGGCGGCTTCCTGGTGGTGGCCGTTTACGTGATTATCGGCGGGGCCTACCCTCAGCATCGCCAGCCGGTGATCTTCGGGTGGCTCTCTGCTGCCTGGGTGCTGCCGTCACTGATCGGACCGGCAGTGGCAGGCTATCTGGCTGAGGAGGTCACCTGGCGGTGGGTGTTCCTCGGCGTCGCACCGATTGTCCTCGCGGCCTTTGCCCTGGTCTGGCCGCGAACCGCTACGCTCGCGCCGCCCGAGCCGGGTGCCGGGAATCGCAGTGATGGCCGACGTCGGGCGCTTACCGGGTTGGGGCTCGCGGGTGGCGTACTAGTGGCCCAGTTCGCCGTCAACCGGCTGGCGGCGCAGGGTCTGGCGGACGCCGCGGCGTCGGTGGTGCTGGTGGTCCTCGCCGTCGGCGGGATTGTTACCGCCGCGGTGACCTTTCCCCGGCTGCTGCCCCGAGGCACGGTCCGGTTGGCCCGCGGGCTGCCGAGCATCATCGCGACCCGGGGGCTGGTGACGGCAACCTTCTTCGGCGCGGAGGCGTTCCTTCCGTTGATGCTGGTGACCTCCCGTGGGATGGACGCCGCCACCGCGGGGCTGACGCTCAGCGCAGGAGCGCTGGGGTGGAGTGCCGGGTCGTTCGTGCAGGCACGCGTCACGTTCCGCAGGCAATGGTTACTGGTGATCGGCGCGTCGATCCTGTCGATGAGCGTTGGCGGGCTGGCGCTCGCCTCAGCCCCGATGGTGCCGTTCTGGGTTCTGGTTCTGGTCTGGACCCTCGCCGGTTTTGCCATGGGCCTGACCCTGTCCAGCACGTCGGTGCTGGTGTTGAAGCTCTCACCAGCGCCCGAGCGCGGCCGGAATTCGTCGTCGCTCCAGCTCAGCGACCAGTTGGGCGGAGTGGTGGGAAGCACCATTGCGGGAGGGCTTTTCGCCCTGCTGCGCGACCCTTCCGACCCGGGACAGGTCGGCGTGTTTGTTGCGATCTGGCTGGCTCTGTGCCTCTTTGCGGTTGCCGGTATAGTTGCCGGTTTGAGGGGGACACTGGAGATCTCCGACGATCCGGTTGATCCCCGCCCGGACACCACCAGGCATGGAAAGGTCTCTTCTTAAGCGTGAGTAACAACCTGCTCTTCGGCCTCGCCCCGGCCACCGGTGCGTCTCTACCGCCGGCGTACCCCGAACGGGCGGCGTGGGGCACAGCGCCCAAGCTCCGCCAGTGGCAGGAGCAGGCGCTCGCCAAATATTTCAGCACCGGGCCGCAGGACTTCCTCGCCGTGGCAACCCCAGGTGCCGGCAAGACCACGTTCGCGTTGCGCGTTGCCACCGAACTGGTGGAACGCGGCACCATCAACCGGATCACCATCGTTGCCCCCACCGACCACCTGAAACGGCAGTGGGCTGACGCGGCGGCGCGGATCGGTCTGGCCATCGACCCCAACTTCCGGAACGCCGATGGGCGCCACGGCCAGGGGTTCATCGGCGTGGCAGTGACCTACGCCCAGGTGGCCAGCAAACCGATGCTGCACCGCGCCAAGACCGAGGCGGCCAGGACCCTCGTGATCCTCGATGAGATCCACCACGGTGGTGACGCGCTGTCCTGGGGGGACGGCATCCGGGAGGCCTTCGAACCGGCCACCCGGCGGCTGGCGCTCACCGGCACCCCGTTCCGTTCGGACACCGCTGCCATTCCCTTCGTGGAGTACGCGGCCGATGCCGACGGGATCCGCCGGTCCAGGTCCGATTACACCTACGGCTATGGCGAAGCGCTGCGGGACCACGTGGTGCGCCCGGTCATCTTCATGGCCTATTCGGGTCAGATGCGGTGGCGGACCAGCGCCGGTGAGGAAATGGCCGCGTCACTCGGCGAGTCTGCTGTCACCAAGGACATCACTGCCCACGCGTGGCGCACGGCGCTGAACCCCACCGGTGAGTGGATTCCTGCCGTCCTCGCGGCGGCGGACAAGCGGCTCTCCGAGGTGCGGCGCACGGTGGCCGACGCCGGTGGGATGGTGATCGCCACCGATCACGACGACGCCAGGGCCTATGCCGGGCTGCTCAAGAAGATCACCGGTGAATCGCCGACGGTGATTCTGTCGGACGATGCCAAGGCCTCCGAGAAGATCGAGGAGTACTCGGCCGGCGACAAGCGCTGGATGGTGGCCGTCCGCATGGTCTCCGAAGGGGTTGACGTGCCGCGGCTAGCCGTCGGCGTCTACGCGACGTCGACAGCAACGCCCCTCTTCTTCGCCCAGGCGGTGGGACGCTTTGTGCGCGCCCGACGCCGCGGCGAGACGGCGTCGGTGTTCCTGCCATCGGTGCCCACCCTGATGATCCTGGCCAACCAGCTGGAACTGGAGCGGGACCATGCACTGGACCGCCCGGCGACCGACGAGGACGGGCTTGCACCCGAGGAAGCCCTGATGGAGGAGGCGAACCGGTCCGAGAAGGCCTCCGACGAGTTGACCAAGCAGAAGTTCGAGGCGCTTGAGTCCCAGGCGTCGTTTGACCGGGTGCTGTTCGACGGCGGCGAATTTGGCACGGGCGGTGAAATGGGCAGCGAGGATGAGCAGGACTTCCTGGGCATCCCCGGGCTGCTCGACGCCGATCAGGTGGGAGTCCTGCTACGCCAACGCCAGCAGGAACAGCAGACGAGGCGCGGACGCAAGGGCGTCGCTGCCGCGCCCTCGCCGGAGCCTCTGGTTGTTGACCACCGGATGCTGACCGAACTGCGCGGTGAGTTGGCGAAAAACGTGTCGGCGTGGTCGGCGCGTTCAGGGATGCCGCACGGCGTGGTGCATACCGAGTTGAGGAAAGCCTGCGGCGGCCCCGCAGTGGCCCAGGCCAACGAGGACCAGCTCCAACGGCGGCTGAAGAAGCTGCAGGGCTGGTTTATCGGCAAGAAGTAGCCGCCGCTGCTGCTCTAGCGCGAGAGGTGAGGACGCGCCCGCGGTCGGTCGCCGTCGGGCCTGCCATTTCGGTGAGCAACTCCGACCTGCCGGGTCGCCCTGGACATCCGTGAGGGAAATCTTGACCCCCGATGACTTATTCCCTCACCGATCCGCGTCTGCAACTGGCAGGAGCGTGCCGGCGCGCAGACTCGGTGCTACTCGACGAGCTCCACCCCGGCGTCCTCCAGTTCCTCAAGCGCCGTCTCGCTGCTGTCGGGGTGCACTCCGCGGGTGAAGCGGACCAGCACCGAGGTGGTGTACCCGGCGGCGACGGCGTCCAGCGCTGTTGCCCGCACGCAAAAATCGGTGGCCAGACCAACCACTGCCACCTCGTCGACCTCCCGCTCACGCAGCCAGTCATCGAGGGTCACCAGTTCCTCGGGCGTCAGGTCGTCGCCGGCCCCGAGCTTCTGCTCGCCCGTCGGAACCTCGTCTTCGGGTGCAAGGACCCCCTCAAAGCCCGAGTAGGCCGCCTCGAACTGGCCTTTCCGGAACACCGCCTCGATATTTTCCGTATCCAGGTCCCGGTGGAACCCCGACCCCCGAGTGTCGGCGACGCAATGCACGGGCCAGGAGCGGAGAAAGTCCGGGGTCTCGGAAAAATGGGCTCCGGGATCGATGTGCCAGTCCTGGGTGGCGACGATGTGGTCAAACTCGCCGCCTTTCTCGTCCATGAAATCGCTGAGGAGCGCGGCGACGTCCGCGCCCCCGTCGACAGCCAGCGACCCTCCCTCACAAAAATCGTTCTGCACATCGACAATAATCAGGGCACGGGTCATGATTCCTCCTCGTATTCGGTCGGGATGGCAGGCTCGCCGCGTTGCATCCGCATCACTGAGCCGGGCAATTCGGCCATCGACGTGCGGTGGTGGTCAACTGCCCGCCTTACACCGTCTGGTCCCGTCCAGCCTGGCAGGATGTGGCCGTCGCTGACGAACTGCTGCAGCAGGGGACGGTCGTTGCCGTCGTCGAGCGGGGACCGCCCGATGCCCACTACCTCAGCGGTGGCAATGCCGGCGCGATTGAGGCGGCGGAGTGCATACTTCCGGCCGCCGCGTGAGGTCTTGTTCAGCGCCGCTTTCGCCACCGAGACGAACTCGCCGTCATCGTCGGTCCGGCTGACCAGTTTGTAGACCAGGCCCGCGGTCGGGGCCCCGGAACCCGTGACCAGGGAGGTACCGACGCCGTAGGAATCCACCGGAGCCGAGGCGAGGGACCCGATCGCGAACTCGTCAAGATCGGAGGTGACCACAATCCTGGTCTTGTGGTTGCCCAGATCGTCCAGCAACTGCCTGACCCAGCGGGCCTGCGCCACCAGGTCTCCCGAGTCCAGCCGCACCGCACCCAGCTCGGGTCCGGCCACCTCCACTGCGGTCCGGACGCCGCGTTCGACGTCGTATGTGTCAACCAGCAGGGACGTGCCAGCGCCCAGGGAGGCCACCTGCGCGGCGAACGCATCCCGCTCGGAGTCATGCAGCAGGGTGAACGAGTGGGCGGCGGTGCCCACGGTCTTCACGCCGTAGCGCCGCCCGGCCTCGAGATTGGAGGTGCTGGCGAAGCCGCCGATGATCGCGGCCCGCGCGGCCGCCACGGCAGCCTCCTCCTGGGTGCGGCGGGACCCCATCTCGATGCAGGGTCGGCTGCCCGCGGCGCCGGTCATCCGTGAGGCGGCGGATGCGATCGCGCTGTCATGGTTGAGGACCGACAGCACCAGGGTTTCCAGGATGCACGCCTCGGCGAAGGTGCCCTCGACGATCAGGAGGGGGGAGTGCGGGAAGTACGCCTCGCCTTCCGCATAGCCCCAGATGTTCCCGCCGAAGCGGAAATTGGCTAGCCAGTCGAGGGTCAGGCTGTCAACTACCCCGGCCGCCGACAGATGGTCCAGTTGCTCGGTGCCGAACCGGAAATTCTCAAGGCTGTCCAGGAGCCGTCCGGTGCCAGCAACCACTCCGTAGCGGCGGCCTTCGGGGAGCCGTCGGGCGAATGCCTCGAAGACCGATTTCCGGTGGGCTGCCCCGGAGTGCAGGGCTGCCTGCAGCATGGTCAGCTCATAGTGGTCCGTGTATAGGGCGGTGCTGGCCCGGGTGCTGATGACCGGGGCGGAGTTGGAGGCGCTCACAACCAAAACTCTAACCCCTCACGGCGCCGGGATGCCCGGAAAATTCGGTCCATGCCCCGTCCTACAATGGAGTTATGACAGTTGGCACCGCTCCGGACACCAAACGGCTCGAGGAAACGGACGCCGACCAGCTCACGCTCAGCGACATCCCCTGGGTCGTGATTGTCTGGAATGACCCGGTGAATTTGATGAGCTACGTCAGCTACGTGTTCCAGACCTACTTCGGCTATGGCGAGTCCAAGGCGAACAAGCTCATGATGGAAGTCCACCAGGCGGGCAAATCGGTGGTTGCCGGTGGCAGCCGGGAAGAGGCGGAGCGGGATACGCTGGCCATGCATTCCTACGGGCTGTGGGCCACGTTCCAGAAGTCCGACGCCCCCTGAGGCCCTGCTAGCCCGTAACTGGGCTTTCCACACGCGGCGTTTTCGCCGCGACCCGATTCCGACACTGCGCGTTAAGGAGAATTTTTGGCCAAGGCATTCAAGGCAACCCGCCGCGGGATCAATGGGGCGCTGGATCCGGGGGAGCGGCAACTGCTCCGCAAGTTGTTCGAGGACATCATCGAGCTGCTGGAACCCGCCGAGCCGGCAAATGCCGATCCGCTCGCCGCCATGGTGGGTGTGGACAGCATGGCGGTAACCCCGTCGGACAGTGCTGTCAGACGGCTGTTGCCGGACGCGGTCCGCAACGACGACGACGAGGCCCTGGAGTTCCGCCGCCTGACCGAGCGTTCCCTGCGCGAGGACAAGATTGGCGCCCTACGCGGCAGCGCCCTCCTTCTTGAGTCGAGCCCGCTGACCCTCACCGCCGAGCAGGCCCGGATGCTGGCGCGCGCCCTGAACGACGTCCGCCTGGTGCTCGCCGACCGGCTGAAGATCCAGTCCGATGAGGACGCCGCCCGCCTGCATGAGATCGACGACGTCGCCGACGCCGACGACGTCGAGACGTACCTTGCGTTGGTCTACAACTTCACGAGCTGGCTTCAGGAGTCACTGGTTCAGGCCATGTTCGGGCTCAAGGACAAGTGATCCGCCCTCACCCCTGTGGCGGCCACTGGTCACTGTGACTAATTCCACTGGGGTTGGGTTCGTCGAATGTCGGGTGCACGTCTTATGGTCGGTAGATCATGACCTCCGTCCCGGCTGATCTTTCATCGCTGAAGCGAACCGAGGCTCCGATCGGCATTTTTGATTCGGGCGTTGGTGGGCTGACTGTGGCGCGCGCCGTGATCGATCAGCTGCCGCACGAGTCGATCCTTTACGTCGGCGACACCGCGCATGGACCCTACGGGCCCCTGCCGATCGCCAAGGTCCGCGCCCATGCGCTGGGGGTCATGGATGAGCTGGTGGATTCGGGAGTGAAACTCCTGGTCATCGCCTGCAACTCGGCTTCAGCGGCAGTGCTCCGTGACGCGCGCGAACGGTACACGGCCCGCTACGGCATCCCCGTGATCGAGGTGATCCAGCCGGCCGTCAGGCGGGCTGTCGCCTCGACCCGCAGTGGCAAGATCGGCGTCATCGGCACCTCAGCCACCGTGGGATCCCGCGCCTACGAGGACACCTTCGCTGCCGCCCCGCAGCTGTCCATCACGTCGGCTGCCTGCCCGGAGTTCGTCGAGTTCGTCGAAGCGGGCATCACCTCCGGACCTGAGCTCCTCTCAACGGCCCAGCGCTACCTGGAGCCGCTCAAACACGGCGGCGTCGACACGCTGGTGTTGGGCTGCACCCACTATCCGCTGCTGACAGGAGTCATCTCCTATGTGATGGGTGACGCCGTGACACTGGTATCCAGTGCCGAGGAAACCGCCAAGGACGTGTATCGCGCCCTGATTTCCCACGATCTGGTCCGCGTCGGTGACGCAGCACCCAAGCATCACTTCATCGCAACGGGGGACGCCCAGCGGTTCGGCGAACTCGCGCGCCGGTTCCTTGGTCCCGAGGTACTCAGCGTGGAGCACGTCGATCACGTCGCCGCCCAGTACCCCACAGGAAGCCTGGCCCGGATTACCCCCGAGATGATCGCCGCTGCCCGTGTCGACCCGGTGGGGAACCGCCGGGTATGAAGTTGACTATCGTGGGCTGCAGTGGGTCCTTTCCCGGCCCCCAGTCGCCGGCGTCGTGCTATCTCATTACGGCCACAGTGCCCGACGGCAACAGCTCCCGCACCTGGCGGATTCTGCTGGATCTAGGTAACGGCGCCCTGGGTGCACTGCAGCGTTATATGGATCTCCGCGACATCGACGCAGTGTTCCTGAGCCACCTTCATCCCGACCACTGCATGGACCTTTGCGGGCTGCATGTCGCTGTGCACTGGGATCCCAACGGGTGGAACCGGCCCCGTATCCCAGTCTGGGGGCCGGAGGCTACTGCCGACCGGATGGCCACCGCCTACGGACTGGATCTCGATCCGGGTATGCATGAGGACTTCGACTTCAAGCTTTGGGAACCGCGCGCCCCGGTTACCCTCGGCCCCTTCACCATCACCCCGTACCCGGTGCTGCATCCCGTCGAGGAGGCCTATGCCTTGCGCGTCGAGGTGGCCGGCGAAAGGCCGGGCGACCCGCCCCGCGTGTTGACCTACTCGGGCGACACCGACGCCTGCGACGGCCTGATCGAAGCCGCAACCGGGTCCAATGTCTTCCTGTGCGAGGCGGCATTCCACGAGGGCCGCGATGACGCCATTGAGGGCGTCCACCTCACCGGTCGGCGGGCCGGACAGGTGGCGGCAGCAGCGGCGTCGCACCGGTTGCTGCTGACCCACATCCCGGTGTGGAACGACGCCAACCGAACCGTGGAAGAAGCCAGAACCAGCTACCGTGGGGACCTCGCCGTCGCCGTCGCCGGTGTGTCGTACGAAATTTGAGACGACGGCCGCCTTTTATCCGGTGCCACGGCGGGATGCCTGGTCACTCGTCGGGATGTGGTCGCCGTGATCTTCGATTGCCGCGAACGCGGGATCGTCGGCATATGACTTGAGCTTCGCGATGCGGTAAATGATCAGCGCATAGAGCGCCTTCGCGGCGATGTCAGCGATCGAATAGCCGCCCTGTTTCAATACCCATGCGTCGGCTCCCGAGATTCCGAGGAGTGGCAGGGAGTATGCAAGCGGATAGACGATCCAGCTGGCGAGGAGGAGGAGCCGAAGACGGCTGATGAGTACTCGAACCCGCGCGGGCTGTCGATCGAGGGATTTGGTCAGTTCGACGAACAGCACGTAGAGGATAAATAGGAAAGGGATCGTCGACAGAACACCCCACAGCACTCGGGTGCCGTCCGTGGAACTCACCTCACCTGGATACCCGAGGAGGATCATCAAGGCTGCGGCTGGAACGAGTTTCCAGAGGAGCGCCGTCTGAATCTTGCGCGCCAGGGCGAGTACCGCGATCAGCTCCACGAGCAGCAGCGGCACGGTGAGTAACCAGTCGACGTACCGGTACCCTTCGTTGAACGACGCGCCGTCCGCCTGGGTGTATAGGCCACGTCCGCCGACCGCTTCAGTAACGAACGCCTCCTTGAACGAATCAAAGATCCGGAAATAGTGGTAGGCGGCGATGCCACACACCACAGCCGCGATGATGATGGCCTGGCGGTAGCGCGGCAGGACACGTTGCAGGGCCAGGATCAGGAAGAGCGCCGTAAAGAGTTGCGCTGCAATGACGAGCGACAGAAGGTTGTAGACCGTATCGAACTGATTTTGGGTTAGAGCCTCGGGGATCATGAACGTTCTCCCATGCACAGAGTTGGATGAGCCTCGCACCGCCAATTGCGGTGGAGGGAATTGCCCCGTTTCACTGGTTGGTGGGGTAATTCTACGCCTTGTAGAAGAGATGTCCAGAGGCAGTTTTCTTCGGCCGTGAGGTGCGCCCCGTAGACTTAACTCCATGAATCCCGCAGACACTTCCTCACCCGCCGCTGCCATCCTTCGCGCGGATGGCCGGACCCCCGACCAGCTCCGAAACATCAGCATCACCCGTGGTTGGTCCACTCAGGCCGAAGGGTCGGCGCTCATCGAGTTCGGCAATACCCGTGTCCTTTGCACCGCTTCCCTCACCCAGGGTGTACCCCGCTGGCTCAAGGGTGAAGGCAAAGGCTGGGTGACCGCCGAGTACGCGATGCTCCCGCGTGCCACCAACACCCGGTCGGACCGCGAATCGGTCAAGGGCAAGATCGGCGGCCGCACCCACGAGATCTCCCGGCTGATCGGCCGGTCCCTGCGGTCCATCATCGACACCAAGGCGCTGGGCGAAACCACCATCGTGCTGGACTGCGACGTCCTGCAGGCCGACGGCGGTACCCGGACCGCAGCGATCACCGGCGCCTATGTGGCCCTTGCCGAAGCGATCCGCTACGCACAGGACAACAAGCTCATCGCCGCATCGGCTCGTCCCCTGATCGACACGGTGGCAGCGGTGAGCGTGGGAATCATCGACGGCGTGCCCATGCTGGATCTGCCCTACGTCGAGGATGTGCGGGCCGAGACCGACATGAACGTTGTCGTGACCGGCGGCGGCAAGTTCGTCGAGGTGCAGGGAACAGCTGAGGGTGCTCCGTTCGACCGGGACGAACTCGACGCGCTCCTGGATCTCGCATTGCTCGGCACGTCGCAGCTGACCCAGATCCAGCTCGACATCCTCGGTGAGGGTGCTGGTGCCTGAGACGGCGGCCGCGTCACAGCATCCACCTGAGCCGCGGCTGGTCCTGGCCACCCGCAATCCCGGCAAGCTGCGCGAGCTGCGCGAGCTGTTGCGCGGCACGGTGCCTGGCCTCGACGTCGATACCCAGGTGATTGACGCGGAGACCGCCGGCGCGCCCGACGTCGTCGAAAGTGGCACCACATTCGAAGCCAACTCGCTGCTGAAGGCGCGGGAGGTTGCTGCGGCAACCGGGCTGGTGGCGGTTGCCGACGATTCGGGTCTCGCCGTCGAGGTGCTGGGCGGGGCGCCGGGAATCTTCTCGGCGCGGTGGTCGGGTCGCCACGGCGACGACGACGCCAACCTGCACCTCCTGCTGGCGCAGCTAGCCGACATTCCTGTTGGGCAGCGCGGCGCGTCCTTCGTCTGCGCGGCGGCCGTTGCGCTGCCGGATGGCACGGCGCGGGCGACCTTTGGGGAGCTCAAAGGAACTCTGCTCACCGAACCCCGTGGGACGGGTGGGTTCGGGTACGACCCGATCCTGCAGCCGATTGGAGACCACCGGAGCTGTGCCGAATTGTCGGCGGGCGAGAAGAACTCCATCAGTCACCGGGCACAGGCGTTCGCGGCGCTGCTGCCGCATCTGGTCAACGCGCTGAGGTGGTGGGCTGGCGCTGGCGGTGAGGCAATAAACAGCTTAGTAAGGCAAACTTGATGGGAATATGACTACTTCACTGCGTGCCACACTCACCACCCCCGCCGGGGGCGGGTCCCTGATCGAGACGATCTCCGACTGGGCCGTCTCCATGATGGAAACGATTGGAGCCCCAGGCGCGGGCCTGGCGATCGCACTGGAGAATCTGTTCCCCCCGCTCCCCAGCGAGGTCATCCTGCCGCTGGCAGGGTTCACCGCCAGCCGGGGCAGCTTTACCCTGTTCGAGGCGATCTTCTGGACCACTGCGGGTTCGGTGGTCGGCGCGTTGGCCCTGTACCTCCTGGGTGCCTGGCTGGGCCGGGACCGGATGCGGGCGATCGTGTCCCGGGTGCCCTTGGTGGATCTTGAGGACGTCGACCATGTGGAGGACTGGTTCAACCGCCACGGGTACAAAGCGGTGTTCTTTGGCCGGATGATCCCGCTGTTCCGAAGTCTGGTGTCGATCCCGGCCGGTATCGAGCGGATGTCGCTCTGGAAGTTTGTTGTTCTGACCACCGCCGGAAGCCTGATCTGGAACTGCATCTTCGTGATGGCCGGGTTCTATCTGGGCGAGAACTGGCATCTGGTGGAGGCTTACGCCGATGTCTTCCAGAAGATCGTGATCGCTGCGGTCATCCTGTTCGTCGGCTATCTTGTGGTCAGCCGGGTGCTGAGAATCCGCCGCAGGCGCGCGAAGCATGACGCCGCCTGAGGACGTCTGGCCGCTTTTCGGGCTCAGGATCTTGACGCCCCGGCTTGAGCTGAACCCGGTGCGCGATGACCAGCTTCCCGGCCTCATTGACGCGGTGCTGGCCGGGATTCATGATCCCTCGGAGATGCCATTCACCGTTCCCTGGACTGATGCGCCGCGCGAGGTACTGATCCGGGAGACCCTGAAACACCAGTGGAGGCAGCGGTGCAGTGTGCTGCCCGACCACTGGACCCTCAACTTTGCCATCACCTATCAGGGCAGGGTGATCGGGATGCAGGACCTGTCGGCTGAGGACCTGAGCCTCAGACGGACCGTTCAAACCGGCTCCTGGCTCACCCGCTCGAAGCACGGCGACGGGCTGGGCATAGAAATGCGGGCTGCCGTGCTCATGTTCGCGTTCGCGTTCGACTACCTTGGCGCCCACTGGGCGGTGTCCGAGGCCGCCGCGTGGAACACCTCATCGCTGGCAGTCTCCCGAAGCCTCGGCTATACGGACAACGGCGTCAGTGTCAGCGTCCCTAGACCGGGCGAGTGTCAGGAACTCCAGCATGTCCGGCTGAGTGCGGCCGGGTTCATTCGGCCCGGCTGGTCGATCGCTGTAGAGGGGTTCGACGCCGCCCGCCCAGCGCTGCTCTCGTCCTAGGACCCTCCCGGACGTCCGCCGGTGGGCGCTTAGGAATTGTGCAGCTGTGGTGGGTGAGTGTCACCGAATGTGCAGTAGCGGCGGGTTGGAGCGTGTTTCACCCGCCAGTGCTGCGCAATAGTTCCCGACGTCGTCGGACTCACGAACAAACGTCCTCCAGAACCCTTGGCATCGCCCCCTCAGTAACTAACCAACTGACCTGGCTGGTGACCACCCGGAGTGCCGCAATGATCGATGACAGCAGGCCCATCTTTCTGCAGATTGCCGAAGAGATCGAGAGCGAAATCGTCGCGGGGACCCTGGCCGAAGACGCCCAGGTCCCATCACCCAACGAGTTTGCCGCCTTCCACCGCATCAACCCGGCCACCGCCGCCAAGGGCGTCAACCGGCTCGTGGATGAGGGCATCCTGTACAAGCAACGGGGAGTAGGAATGTTTGTTGCCTCCGGTGCCCGCGCCGCGCTCCTGCAGCGCCGACGGGACCGCTTCTTTGATCAATACGTTCGCCACTGGCCATTGAGGCTCGAAAGCTGGGCATTGACCCCCATGAACTCGCGGAGATGGTCCGCACCAGTGAATCAGTGTCAGGGAGGACACCATGAGCTGCGTTATCGAAACCCAGAATCTGGTCAAAACCTACCGGAAGTCAACTGCACTCGACGGAGTCACCCTGTCCCTCGAGCCAGAGAAGATCTATGGCCTGCTCGGCCGCAACGGTGCAGGCAAGACCACGCTGATGTCCATCCTGACCGCTCAGGGATTCCCCACCTCGGGAAGCATCGCGGTCTTCGGTGCCAACCCGTATGAGAACGAGGGGGTGCTCAGCCGGATCTGCTTCATCCGCGAATCCCAGAAGTACGTTGACGCGCTCACCCCGAAGCATGCGTTTCGGTCGGCGGCACTGTTCTTTAGCAACTGGGACCAGTCACTCGCCGACCGGCTGGTGGCGGACTTTCAGCTGCCGGTCAAACGCCCCATGTGGAAACTTTCCCGGGGCAGCTCTCAGCCGTCGGAGTGATTATCGGTCTGGCCTCGCGGGCCGAGCTGACCTTCTTCGATGAGCCCTACCTCGATCTGGACGCAGTGGCGCGCCAACTCTTCTACGATCGGCTGGTCGAGGACTACGCGCTGCACCCACGGACCGTGGTCCTGTCCTCCCACCTGATCGATGAAGTGGCGAATCTCCTGGAGCACGTCATCGTGATCGATCGGGGCCGCATCATCATGAACGACGACGCCGAAAGGGTCTGGGCCGCATCATCATGAACGACGACGCCGAAAGGGTCTGGGCCGCGACCATCTACAAGCGGTGGCAGGCCACCGGGCTTCTCATCACCGGGATCGGCACCGGGCTACTCCTGGTGGTACTGCTGTACTACTTCACCCGGCAGGTCCTGTGGGGACAGGTGGGCCAATTTCTGGGCGGCCAGTCACAGCTGAGCGTCGCGGGCTGGCTCGCCGTCGTCGGGCTGGCGCTGGCCGGAGGCTCCTATCTGACCCTGCGGCGGGCGGAGCCTTAAGGCCCGACCAGCTCCCGTTGGAGGTCGATGCCCGGCTGGTGGAGCCGGGCATCGATCCCCAGCTCCCGGGCCGCTGAGACATTGACCGGGGCGTCATCAACGAACGTGACCTTCCCCGGCTCCACTCCCAGGTCCCGCAGCACATGCTCAAAAATCTCGCGTTGCGGCTTGACCAGCTGAAGGGTGGAACTGAAATACCTCTTGGAGAAGTAGCCGGTCCAGGAGGCCTCTTCGAACCGCGCCACCATCGGGGCCGGCATGTTCGACAGCAACGCCAGCCGCGCACCCTGACTGCTGAGCTCCTCCAGCACATCGATGGTCTCGAGATTGAAGTGGGACCACTGATTGGCGTCCAGCGTATCCAGCAGGTTCGTCTGGTTAGTCGTCACCTCGCGTCCGGTGACCAGGGACCAATAGTCAACCGACGTGGTGCGCCCGGCGTCGAAGTCCAGCCGATGCCGCCAATAGGGCGAGCCGGGGTCCATCAGCCGCACACCGGCGGCATCCTCGAGGTTCAGCCAATCCTCGGGCGTGGGCGCGTTGGAGATCACCATGCCGTAATCGAACAGGTACCACTGTGTGTTTCCCATACCTCAGGGTAGGGGACTGTGGCAGGTATCTCCCGGCGCGCGGGTGAACGTTGGGTAAAATCCAGTCCCGCGCCGCGTAGCGTTGACCCCGTGGGAATAGAGTTCACAGCGATCGACTTCGAGACGGCAAACGGGTTCCGCGGTTCTCCCTGCGCGGTGGGACTGAGCAAGGTACGCGACGGCAGGATTATCGACGAGGCACACTGGCTGATGCGCCCTCCCGCCGGCCACGACCACTTCGACTGGCGCAACGTGCGGATCCATGGGATCTCGGCGGAGATGGTGGCGGACCAGCCACGGTTCGGGGACCTCTTTCCGGAGATCGGAGCCTTCATCGGAGGCGACGTGCTGGTGGCCCATAACGCTGCCTTCGATCTGGGAGTCATCAGGTCGGGGCAGGAGGTGTCCAACATCGCCGGTCCTGCATACAGCTACTCCTGCACCGTGGTGCTGTCCCGGCGCAGCTATTCCCTTCCTTCGTATTCATTGCCGTTCGTTGCCGAGGCGGCGGGCGTCCCGCTGGTCAACCATCACGACGCGGTCGAAGACGCCCGGGCCTGCGCCGGCATCATGATCGATATTGCCCGCAGGAACAACGCTGACTCCCTTGAGGACCTGGCGGCGATGCAGCAACTCCCGCTCTCCACCCAGGATGCCTATCTGCCGGGGATCAACGCGGTGTCCAAAGCGACGCGCGGCGCCCTGTCCCGTGGACCGGTTCGCGCCGGTCCCTCCGGGTGGCCGGAAGAAGGCCTTAATCCGCCGGCGAATGGTGGAGCCGATCCGGCGCACCCGTTATACGGCCAAACCGTGGTGTTCACGGGCATGCTCGGGATGCCGCGCCCGCAGGCCAAGGAACGGGCGGCGGGACTCGGAGCGCAACCCGCCAGCACGGTCACCCACCGCACCACGGTCCTCGTGGTGGGCGACGGGTTTGTGGCATCGGACCTGCGCAATGGTCGGGTCACCGGGAAGGCGCGGCGCGTTCTCGACCTCCACGAGCGGGGCCAGCGGATCGAAGTCTTGTCCGAGGCGGAATTCCTGCAGATGACCGAGGGCCGCTGGCCCATCGACAGTCCGTGACACTCAGCAATTACAGCTCCAGGTGAACCCCGGTCAGGTCCTGCGATGCATCGATCAGCCGGGACGCGGTGTTGCGCTCGCGGGCGTGGGGCTGCGCCGCGACCGCTACCGGGCGCCCCCGCAACTGGAACCAGCCATCCGGGCCACAATAGGAGCCGTTGTCGACGCCGGGATCCGCCACTGCGCGAACCAGCGGCCAGGCCCCGGCGTCTTTGCCCTGTGAAACGGGTGCAAGGATGCGACGCCGGGGAGCGGGCGCGGTAGTGTTCAGCCCGATTCCCGGCCGCCGCGGAGTAAGCATATCCAGGGCCAGGCCGGGGTGGGCCACAATGCTCTGGACCGGGCTGCCCAACAGGCGGAGTCGGGTGGCGAGTTCGAAGCCGAAGGTCATGACAGCCAGTTTCGACGTCGCATAGGCCCGCGGGTTGTTGTACCTGGCGGGCATCAGGTCAGCGGTGTTCAGCCGCACCCAGCGGTGGCTGATACTGCCTAGGTGAACCACTCGTCCGCGCGCGGCGGCAAGCGCCGGGAGCAGGCCAGCCGTGAGGGCGAAGTGGCCGAGATGATTGGTCCCGAACTGCAGCTCAAACCCGTCGGCGGTGTGCTGGCGTGTTGTCGACCCCACCACGCCAGCGTTGGCGAGCAGTGCATCCACCGAACCGCGGGCGGACAGGACATCCACAGCCCGGCGCACCGAATCGAGCCGGGCCAGGTCGAGTTCCTGGAATGACACGTCGGCTGCGGGCATCCGCCGGCGGATCGTAGCGATCGCGGCAGAGGCCTTCTGCTCATTCCTGGACGCCATCACGACTGTCGCCCCGGCCGCCGCGAGCTGCTCGCACGCAAAGTAGCCGAGGCCGGCATTTCCTCCGGTCACCACAACAGTGCGGCCGCTGAGGTCTGTCAGGTCGTTCGGGTTCCAGGTATGCATCACCCAAGCCTAGGCAGTCGGTGGCTCGCAGCACGCATCGCTGGGTTGGCTGGCCTCACCCGGCCGAGGTGATGTCGACGAGAAGGCGGGCCATGGCACTGACGACGTCGGCGCCCTCCAGTTGCGCGGTCCACGCGGCCGGGAGGCCCTGCACCCCGTAGAGCGCGCCCAGGATGGTGCCGGTGATCGAGCCGGTGGTGTCGCTGTCGCCGTCGTGATTGACGGCCAGGGTAACCGCGCTCCTGAAGTGCTGTTCCGCACCGGCGTCAGTCCGGCTCGCCAACACGGCATACACCGCGATTGCCACTGCTTCGTCGGCCGTCCAGCCGCCGCCGAGGGTCGCCGTCATCTGCTCGGGGGAGACGTCGTCGTCGTCCGCCAACTCAACGGCCGCGTCGAGCAACCGCACGAGTTCGGGGACGTTGGAGGCGTGGGCGCGGGCGACAGCGGCTGCCACGGCCTCCGGCAGCGCCCGCCCGTCGCGCACGATGGCGTGGATCAGGACGGCGACCACAGCAGCCCCATGCAGGGCGGCAGGATGACCGTGGGTGAGCGCCGCGGCATTCATCGCCAACCGATCGGCCACCTCCGCCGGAATATGCGGCACCAGGCCGAAGGGAGCCGAGCGCATCACCGTGCCCGACCCCTTGGCGTCCGGGTTGATGGGTCGCGCCTGGGTGCCCATCTCGCCGCTGCGCAACGCGCTCAGGCACGCAGCGCCGGGCCCGCGGCGCTGCCGGAGTACCTCCTGGCTATCAATCCAACGCGGGGGAGGGGCAGGAGCCGACGACGGCGGCGTCTCGCCTTGCGACGCCAGCCACCGCAGGTAGGCCAGCCACAAACACGCAGTTTCGTCGGCGGCCACCCCGTCGTTGGCCCACTGGATGGCGTCCACCAGTCCGTCGACTGTGTACAGCGTGAGCTGCGTGTCGTCGGAGAACTGGAGGTTGCCGGGCAGCGTTTCCGGTGAGGTCACGCCGTCGGGACCGTAGGTCGCGCGGATGGCGTGCAGATCGAGGGTCTCGACCGCGTAGCCGAGCGCGTCCCCAAGAGCGCCGCCCAGCAGGCAGCCATGAACACGGTCCGAAAAGGTAGGAAGGGTAGACACCTTGACAGTCTAATGTCGGGTAGGGTTCTACTGCCCCGGCCCTCACCGGTGCCGCCCGTTACCCCCCCACGTCAGCTCACCCCAATAGCTCAAAGGATTACGTCCACCATGACGCAGACATCGTTGCCTTCCCACGATCTGCACGCTGAGCCGGAACATCCCGGCCGCGCTGCACCGATCCGAGAATTTTCTATCGTAGCCCGGT
The DNA here is from genome assembly GCF_054510815.1 of Arthrobacter glycogeni. Lineage (NCBI taxonomy): Bacteria > Bacillati > Actinomycetota > Actinomycetes > Micrococcales > Micrococcaceae > Arthrobacter > Arthrobacter glycogeni. Next base: position 207,430 of record NZ_JBTNDV010000005.1, on the reverse strand, counting down.
CCCTGGCTGAAGCGGCGGGCTCATTCCTGTTGGTACTCGCCGGTCTGGGTGTCACCATCCTCAACACCCAGACGGGTGTGCAGCCCACCCTTGCCTTCGGGCTGGCCTTGATTGGAGCAATTGTCGCGTTCGGCTATGTGTCGGGCGGCCACTTCAACCCCGCCGTGACGCTGGGGTCCGCCGTCGCGGGCAAGACCCCGTGGGCTGCGGTTCTGCCCTACGTGGTGGCGCAGGTGGTCGGTGGCCTGGTCGCCGCCGGTTTCATCTGGTTGCTGTTGAGTGCCAACCAGCAGTTTGCTGGCAGTGTGCAGGAGTTGTTCGCCGTGTCGGCGAACGGATTCGCTGACCATTCCCCCACCCAGTTCGCTGTGAGCAGCGCGTTCCTCGCCGAGGTGGTTGGCACAGCGATCTTCGTCGCAGTAGTTCTGGGCGCCACCTCCCGCACCGCAACGGGTGCGCTGCGCAACGCTGGTGGCCCGTTCGCCATCGGCCTGGTCTACGCAGCCCTGCTGACTTTCCTGCTGCCGATCACCAACGGGTCGCTGAACCCGGCACGCTCCACCGCTGCGGCGATCTTCTCCGAATCCTGGGCCATCGAGCAGCTGTGGCTGTTCTGGGCGGCGCCGGTGCTAGGTGCGGCCATTACCGGACTGATCTACCGCAGCACCGATCTCTTCGGCGCGCGGAAGAATGACGACTCCTTGAATGAATCGGCTGGCGACGACCCCGTCCCGGCCGCTTCCGTCCCGGCAGCTTCCGCGGCGCCGGAACCCGTTGGGAAGTCCACGCGGCGTGAATCGACCGACCGGTACCCGGCAGACCACGCCCGCACCGGCGAGGCGGCTGACGACGGCCAGGTGGATCGTCCTGCCGATAGCGACGATGCTCGGACCTTCTTCGACGAATCCGAGAACCGTCCCGACGGGAAATAGGCCTGGTTTCGGCGAAAATCCGCACCGCCGAGGGTGCTGCCCAGGAATGTCAGTGGGGGCCGGTAGCTTGGAAACATGAGGCTACTGCACACATCCGATTGGCACCTGGGACGTTCGTTCCATGGTGCGGGTACCCTGCAGGCGCAGCGGATCTTCATCGATCAGCTCGAGAAGTCAGTCCGTGAACTTGAGGTTGACGTGGTGTTGATCGCCGGCGACGTCTACGACCGGGCACTGCCCGGCGTGGACGTCGTCGGGCTCTTCGATGAGGCCCTCGAACGCCTGACCGGCGCGGGCGCGCAGGTGGTCGTGTCCAGCGGAAACCACGATTCGGCCACCCGGCTGGGTTTTGGCGGACGCATCCTGGAACGCGGGGGAGTGCATTTGCGCACCCGCCTCGAGGACATCGGCCGGCCGGTCCTCTTTCCCCTTGACGACGACGGCGCTGAGCTCGCCGTGTATGGCTTGCCCTACCTCGAACCGCGCCTGGTAGCGGATGCGCTGGGCGCCGGCGCTCCCACGCATACTGCGGTCACCCGGGCGGCACTTGACCTGGTCCGCACCGATCTTGCCCATCGCCAGTCTGCAGGGACAGTCAGGTCTCTGGTCATGGCGCACACCTTTGCCAGCGGGGGAATCACCTCGGCAAGCGAACGTGACCTTAGTGTTGGCGGCGTCGGTGCCGTCCCGTTGGATCTGTTCGAGTCGTTCGACTACGCGGCGCTGGGCCACCTCCACGGCCAGCAGCGGCTCGCCCCCAACGTGCGGTACTCCGGCTCGCCCCTGCCCTATTCCTTCTCCGAAGCCAACCAGGCGAAGGGCGCCTGGTTGGTGGAGATCGGGCCGAAGGGTCTCGGCGAGGTGAGCGCGGTGGAATGGCCCGGATACCGTGAACTTGCCGTGTTGAGCGGGCAGCTCGACGAACTGCTCGCCGACCCACTGCACGAGTGGGCGGAAGACGCCTACTGCCACATCACGCTCGTCGACGCCGACCGGCCCGCCCAGGCGATGGAGCGGCTACGTAGCCGCTTCCCCGCCACCCTGGTGCTGGTTTTCGAACCGGAAGGCGATCGCCGGCAGCCCCCGCAGACCTACAGTCAGCGGATTGCCCGGGCCACCGATGATGTGGACGTCTGCTGTGGCTTCCTCGACCACGTGCGGTCCCGTTCAGCTAGCGAGAGTGAACGCGCGGTCATCACCACAACCCTCGAAGCGGTTCGCTCGGGTCAGGTCGAGCGGTGAGGATCCACCGCCTCGAGCTGCAGGCGTTCGGCCCCTTCGCCGACCGGCAGGAGGTGGACTTCGACCGGCTGGGCGCCCACGGGTTGTTTCTCCTGAACGGTCCCACCGGGGCCGGCAAGTCGAGTGTCCTTGACGCGATCTGCTACGCGCTGTACGGGTCTGTCCCGGGCGCCCGGCAGGCAGCGAAACGGCTCCGGAGTGACCACGCCCCAGAGTCGCTGGCTCCCGAGGTGAGCTGCGAGTTCAGCGTGGGCGGACGCCGCCTTGAAGTGATCCGCAATCCGCAGTGGAGCCGCCCGGCAAAACGGGGAAAAGGCACCACCGCCGAGCCGGCTCGCACCCTGTTGCGTGAACGGATCGACGGGGAATGGGTCCAGAAATCTGCGCGCAATGACGAAGCGGGGGCGGAGATCCAGGCCCTCCTCGGGATGGATCGGGAGCAGTTCACGCGAGTGGTGATGCTGCCGCAGGGAGAATTCGCGGCCTTTCTGCGCTCCGACGCAAAATCCCGCAGGGACCTGCTCCAGCGGCTCTTCTCCACCGACCGTTACGAACAGGTCGAGCAGGTGCTGGCCGACCGTGCCAAGGTGATCGGGGCGCTGGTAGCGGACGCTGAGGCAGGGCTAACCCACATCCGCCGGCGTGCGGTGGACGAGGTGGAACGCTACGCCCCGGCCGGTTCCGGCGACGCCGGTGCGGAGGATCCGAACGCGGAGGATTCCCGTGCTGGGCAGCCGGAGCCGGACTCCATCGTGGTGCTCCAGAAGCGTCTCTCGACAGTGCTGACGATCGCCGCCCGCACCTCACAGGAGAACGCGCTGGAGCAGACAGCATTTCGTGAGGCTTACGAGGACAGGTCCGCCGCGCACGCACGACGGGTGATGCTGGCGCGATTCCGGGACGCCGAACAGTCCCACGCAGCGCAGCGTGACGAGGCGGAAAACCTCCTGGCTCTCGTTGAACGGGAGGGGAAAGCTCGAATTCTGGAGGGTAGCCTGCGGGCCCTCGATCAGGCGGAGGAGACACTGCGCCAGGCTGGGGTCACCGCCACGGCGGCAACCGAGACGGTTGCGGGCTCCAGGGTGGCAGGATCGTTGCTGCCTGACCTCGATACCGGCACCCTGGTCGACGGTGCGGGTGCCACCCGCCGAGAGGTGGACGACACGATCGCCATCCTGGATACCGCCTGCACTGCTGCAACCTCAGATCTGGGGGCATTGCGTGCGGCACTCCCCGACGAGCAGCGACTGCAGGCCCTCGACAACAGGCTCGCCGAGTCTGTGGAGGAGCAGTCACGGATCGAGGCCGCCGTCGGCGAGTGCGCCGCGGCTCAGACCGCGGTCCGCGAGGAGACCGCCGCGGCCCGCGCGGAGTGCAGTGAGCTGGAGCGGCAGGTCAATGAGGAATCGGCTGTGGGGGACCGGGTAGCCGAAGGCAATCGGCTGCTGGCCACTATTGCGGCACTGAACACTGCGCGCACCCGAGTGGCGCGCGAGCAGGACATGTACACGGCGGCCGACCGGCGTTTTCTTGAACTCAAAGGACTCTGGCTGGACACCCTCAGGCAGCGGCTGGAGCAGGCGGCAGCCGAACTGGCGGCCAGTCTCGGGGAGGGCAGTGACTGCCCGGTGTGCGGCAGTCAATCCCATCCTCGGCCGGCGTCGGCTGGCGGGGCACGCCTGGTCACTCATGAACAGGAACAGGCTGCGCGTCAGGAGCAGGACCGCGCAGAACGGGAACTGGATGGTATCCGCCGGGTACGGGATGATGCAGCGCTGGACGTCGCGAGACTTGAAGCTCAGGGCGGTGACAGCGATGGCGCTGCGGTTCAGGCGCAGCTGGAGCGGGATACCGACCTGGTGAAGACGGCAGCGGCAGCACGGCGGGCTCTGGAGCGCACCACGATCCGCCTGGGTGAGCTGGCCGTGCTCGAGGAGGAACGCACAGTCACGCAGCAGTGGTTGGTGACTTCCCTGGCTGAGCTGCGATCCTCGGCGGCCGGTCTGCAGGAACAACGCGGGGAATTGCTGGAGCGTCTCACCGCGCTCCGCGGCGGGTATGCGACTTTGGCCGCCCGTATTGCTGAGTTGGCGTCAGCGCACCAGGCGATGGCCGGGTGCCGTGACGCCATCCAGGGTCTGGTACGTGCTGGTGAGAATCACCGCCGGGCGTCATCCACCCTCACCGAGGCGCTGGCCGGCTCAGTCTTTGCGGACTCCGACGACGTGCGGGACTCCCTGCTGCCGCTCGCTGACGTGCAGCGAGCCGAGCTATTTCTTGCCGCCTATCAGCGGGCCGGGCACCGGCTCGAAGCGGAACGGGAGCTCCCGGAGATCGCGGGGGCGCTCAAGGATGAGGTGGCCGGCCTGCCTGTGGTGACGCGTGAGGTGGTCGACGCGGCGGCGGCCGCCGAGCAGGACTCCGCAGCGCGAGCGGCCGCGAGCCTCCTGTCGCTCAGGATGATCCAGGAGTCAGCGCTTCAGCTGGACCGCTATGCCGGTGAGCTGGACGCGCAGGAGCAGGTGGTGGTGCCGCTGCGCCGCGAGCACCACTTGGTGAGATCGCTGGCTGACACCGCGATGGGTGGTGGGGACAACACCTACAAGATGAGTCTGGGCACCTATGTGCTGGCTGCGCGCCTGGAGCAGGTAGCCGATGCGGCCACCGAACGCCTGCTGGCCATGTCCGATGGACGCTACGCGTTGGTCCACAGCGATGCGTTGTCGGGCAACAAGAAATCGGGGCTTGGCCTGAACGTGATCGATGGGTGGACCGGAAATCGACGCGACACGGCCACCCTCTCCGGCGGTGAGTCCTTCATGGCTGCTCTGGCGCTCGCTCTCGGCCTGGCCGACGTCGTCCAGGCCGAGTCCGGCGGGATTGAGATTGAGACCCTGTTCGTCGACGAGGGGTTCGGCAGCCTCGATGACCAGTCGCTGGAACAGGTGATGGACGCGTTGGAGGGCCTCCGGGATGGCGGGCGGATGGTGGGGCTTGTCAGCCATGTTGCCGAGTTGAAGCAGCGAATCGGCGCCCAACTGCAGGTCGTGAAGGGACGGAACGGGTCTACCCTGCGCATTGTTGACCAGCTGCCGGGCGAGGTGCATCCGGCGGGCTGGTTACAGACAGTGTAAATTGGGGTGCGTCACAGGGTTGGGCGCATCGGGAGGGGGGACGATGCGCGAATAGTTGTATCCGGAAAGACCAACACCATGACCACTAGTACAGCAACCGGCAGTCGGTTGGGGCGCTACGGCCGCCTCCCCGCACTGGCCGGATCTTCTTTCCTCACCATCGGTTTCTTCGCCCGGCTGCCGCTGGCCATGCTGACCGTGGGCGCCCTCACCCTGGTCACGGCAGCCAGCGGATCCGTGGCCACCGGCGGGTTCGCCGCCGGAGCTGTCGGGGTGGGATCGGCCCTCGGCGCTCCCATCCTTGGCTATCTCGCCGACCGCACCGGCCAACGACCGGTGCTGCTCATCGCGGCGGTGCTCAACACGGTCGCCATCGCCCTGGTCATTGGCGCCAGCTACGTCGTTCCCGACTTCTCATCGTCTTCGACCGCAGTGATTCTAGCAGCGGCGTTCGGTATGGGGCTGACCTGCCCGCAGATCGGACCGCTCGCCCGGGTGCGCTGGATTGCACTGACCCGCGGCACCCAGCCGGGGGATCTGGACATTGCACTGTCCTATGAGAGCACAGCCGACGAACTGACCTTCGTGTTGGGCCCGGCACTGGTGGGTCTGCTGGCGAGCCTGATCACACCCTGGCTCCCGTTGGCGCTCGCAGCCATACTCACCATCGCCATGGTGAGTGCCTTCGCGGTTCACAGCACGGTCCAGACAGTGGTGCCGCTGCGCCGCCAGCCGCACCCGGCGCCCCATGGCACGCCGCCCCGGCAGCGTCAGCCCGGTAGCCGTAAATTCTGGCTGTTGGTCCCGCTACCCGTGTTCGGCATGCTTGCCATAGGTACCTTCTTTGGGTCAACGCAGACGGCTCTCATCGCCTTCGCCGGCGAATTTGGCGCAGCAACAACGGCTGGCCTGCTCTACGCGATGATGGGGCTGAGCTCCGCCGCTGCTGCCCTGTCCGTGGCGTACTGGCCGACGCTATTCTCGGCATCCTGGCGGTGGATCATCTCGGCCGGTGGGATGACCCTGCTGGGCCTGCTTCTGTTCCTCCCGCAGGAGGTGCCCCTGATGCTGCTTGTGCTGTTCGTCCTCGGGATCCCCGTCGGCCCCACCATGGTCACCATCTTCAGTATCGGCTCGATGGTCGCGCCGAAGGAGCTGATGGGAACAGTCATGACGTTGCTGGCCAGCGGAATTGTCGCGGGGACGGCGATCGGCGCGTCAGTCGCCGGAAAGCTGGCCGAGGCCAACGGGTTCAGCACCGCCTTCGTGGTGCCGGTGACCGCTGCCGGCGTGCTCCTGGTGCTGGGGTTTGTTTCGCTGGCAGTTCCGCGACAGGATTCAGCCAGCTGACGGCGCCAGCAGTGGTTAGCGGAGCTGGTGCTCGATGGTCCGCGCGCACCCAATGAGCTGCGCGCCGAGCTCAGCGGGGGTGTGCTGGCTGCGGATGTAGACCAGCGCCACAGCCGCGGGGAGCTGTCCGGGAATCCTGACCGGCACCGCAACTGAGGACACGCCGTCGATCACCTCGTCGCGGCTGACCGCGTACCCGGTCCGCTGGGCAGTCCGGGCGTCGTCCCGGTAGTGCTGTCCCGGGGCAAAGCGTTCCCAGTCCTGCTCGGTGAGCGCTGACTGAATGGCAATTCCCGGCGCCCCGGCATTCACTGAATGGCGACTGCCGGGCCGCTGCGCCACGGTAGCCCCGGTGTGCCGTGGCTCCACCGCCACCAATGTGACGCAGTCGTGCTGGTTCAGAACCACCACGAAGGCTGTCATGCTCAGGGTGTTGGCGAGCAGGGTGAGTTCGGGGAGGGCTGCAGACTGCAAGTCACTCGACACGCCGCGGGCCAGCGCAGCGAGGCCTGGACCCGCCTGCACCCGCCCCGCGGTGTCCCGAACCACCAGCGAGTGATCCTCAAGAGTCCGCAGGATGCGGTAGGCAATGGAACGGTGAACCCCGAGGAGCGCTGCCAACTCGGCGATCGACAGCGGGGCGCTCGCCTCAGCCAGAATTTCCAGTGCACGGATCCCCCGGGACAGGGTCTGCGAGTGAGCCGAGGGCGTAGCCGGGATGCGGCTGTGCGCAGACTCCATAGTCATTCCCCTTGCTGTCTGGTGGGCACCTGCGTCACACGTCGTCCGCAGGATTCGTTCAACTATAGAACAAACGGGACGATGGGTGCTGACCACGGGCATGTTCAGTTCATGGGGTGTATGATCGGCGTCACAATTACCGAACGTTCTGTCAGTAAATAGCCGTCCCATTTTTGGAGTACACAATGACGTCTTCTTCAACCAGTGTTGGCAAGCCCAGCCAGCGCGTCACCCGCGAGGAACGCAAGGTGCTGGCAGGCACCCTGGTCGGCACCACCATCGAGTGGTACGACTTCTTCATTTTCGCTCAGCTCACCGCAACAGTCCTGGCCGGGCTCTTCCTGACCCCCCTCTCAGACTCAAACCCCGGCCTGGCGCAGATCCTGTCCTTCGCCCTGATCGGCATCAGCTTCCTGTTCCGCCCGTTGGGAGCCATTGTCGCCGGCCACCTCGGCGACCGGATCGGACGCAAGGCCGTCCTGGTGATGACCCTCGTCCTGATGGGCGGCGCAACGGCGTTGATCGGTCTCCTACCCACCTATGCACAAATCGGCATCTGGGCGCCGGTCCTGCTGATCCTGTTCCGCATCATCCAGGGCTTCTCCGCCGGCGGCGAATGGGGCGGTGCCGCGTTGATGGCTGTCGAACATGCGCCAGTGCACAAGCGCGGCCTCTTCGGAGCTTTCCCCCAGATTGGCGTGCCTGTAGGCATGATTCTGGCGACCAGCCTGCTCCTGCTGCTGCGGACCGTCCTCACCGAAGACGAATTCCTGGCCTGGGGCTGGAGAATCCCGTTCCTGCTCTCGGTGGTACTGATCGTGGTGGGATACCTGATCCGTCGGTCGGTCGCAGAGAGCCCCGTCTTCAAGGAAATGGCGCAACGTAAGGCCGAGAGCAAGGCGCCCCTCCGCGAACTGTTCAGGAACCACACCAAAGAGGTCTTCCTGTCGGCGGCCATCTTCATCGGCAACAATGCGGCCGGGTATCTCCTGATCGCGTTCTTCATCTCCTATGCCACCGGGCGCCTCGAACTGCCCATCCAGCAGGTCCTCCTCGCGACGGTCCTCGCTTCCTTCGGCTGGCTGATCTTCACAATGGTCGGGGGCTGGCTGTCGGACAAGATTGGCCGGGTCCGCACCTTCCAGCTCGGCTATGCGCTGGTGTTCCTCTGGATGCTGCCGATGTTCATCATGATCGACAGCGGCGACATCGTCCTCTACGGGATCGCCCTGTTCATCCTGACCATCGGGCTGGGCCTGTCCTACGGGCCGATGTCCGCCACGTACGCCGAGATGTTCCCGGCGCAGGTCCGGTACTCGGGCATCAGCATCGGGTACGCCCTCGGCGCGATCCTCGGCGGCGCGTTCGCTGCAACAGTGGCACAGGCGCTCCTTGAGGCGTATGAGTGGTCCGGTTCAGTGGCGATCTACATCATGGTGCTGTGCGTGATTTCCTTCATCGGCGTCAGCCTGGTCAAGGAAACCAAGGGCGCGCCGCTCGGCGTGTCACACCACTAACACTCGCGCTGACCACACCGGGGCCGACAGCGGCGGAAAGTTCCACGCTGCTGTCGGCCTCCGTCGTCGGGCGGCGGTGTTAACCTTGGTCCATGCCAGAGATGCCGGAGGTGCAGGGACTCGTCGATTTCCTCAGTCGGAAGCTCCTCCCAGCTGAGGGCCCGCCCGCCGTCGTCGCCGGTCTTGAAGTGGCGTCTTTTTCCGTGCTGAAGACCGCTCAGTTTCCCGTGCAGGCACTCGCCGGGCTGGCGGTGGAATCGGTAAACCGACGCGGCAAGTTCCTGATGCTGGAGATCGGCGGCCTGTTTCTGGTGATGCATCTGGCCCGTGCTGGCTGGCTCAGGTGGTCGGATAGCCTCAGCACCGCGGCGTTGAAACCGGGGAAAGGGCCGATTGCCCTGCGCGTGAGGTTCGCCGATCAGGGGTCAGGTGGTGAGCCAGGCTTTGACCTGACGGAGGCGGGCACCAGAAAGTCGCTCGCAGCCTATCTGGTGGAGCACCCTGAGGAAGTTCCGGGGATTGCCCGGCTGGGACCGGATGCCCTCGAGCTGGATCGCGACTCGTTCACCGAGTTGCTGCATTCGCATGGTGGGCAGCTCAAGGGGCTGCTGCGGGACCAGTCAAAGTTGGCGGGGATCGGGAACGCTTATAGCGACGAAATCCTCCATGCAGCGCGGCTGTCACCATTCGCGCTCGCCAACAAACTCGACGACGACGCCATCGGCACCCTGCATGCCACAATGCACCAACTGCTGAGGACCGCGATTGACGCGGCTGCGGGGCGGCCCGCCAAGGAACTCAAGGACACCAAGCGGGAGGCCCTGCGGGTGCACGCCCGTACCGGTCAGGCGTGCCCCGTGTGCGGTGACACAGTACGTGAAGTCTCCTTCGCCGATTCCTCGCTGCAGTACTGTCCCACCTGCCAGACCGGCGGAAAGCCGCTTGCAGACCGCCGGACCTCGAAGTTTCTTAAGTAGGCATAGCTTCGCGGTGGTTAGCGCGCGGGTCGTGCGCGCCGGAAGCGCCGGTAGCTGTAGACGATGAGGGAGATAGCGATCACGCCGGACCCGATCATGGTCCCCCCGGTAACCCAGCCACCCGGCAGCCACCACCGGTCTTCCAGGGGCCACCAACCGGGAACGGGCGGCTGCAACCCCCACAGCACGCCGATGGCCATGATGATCACGGCGCCGAGGAGGCTGAACGCGATGCGGGGCCAGGTCTGGACGCCTAGGGCAGCCGCCTGCAGTGCGCGAGCCTTCACCGGATGCAGCAGGCGGTCCGCCCACGCGTACCTAAGGGACAGCACCGCCAGGCCCGCGGCCAGCATCAAGAGGCCGGGGCCGGGTAGGACCAGTGCCGCGACGCCGAGTATCACGAGGGTCCACCCGCCCACTTCAATGGCCACTCGCCGTATCCACGGGTGAACACGATCAGACTTCATCATTGGATCAGCTTCCCATATCCAGCCGGCCGGTCGTGTCGCCGCCTCCACCTCGAAGCCACGGGGTGACGTCGTTTTTGGGCCTGGTCGGCTGACTCATAGGATTGCAGGACGAGATGACCAGCAACCAGGAGGACCGCCATGACTGAGCAGCCGAACCGCGAAGATATCAACGCCGACGAGAAGTCCAAGGGCCCCGACGGTACCATCCCGGAGTCCGAAGACGGAGTAGGGGCGGGCGTCACCAGGGAACCGACCAGTTTTGAGCCCGAGGAAGACGCGGACGAGGACAAGTAGGGAAGCAGCTGGGGCGGTCCGCTCAGCCCGGCGTCGGCCTAGCCCAGGGTCGGGGCGTGAGTTGGCGGCGCAGGAATGTAGACGCTGCCGGTGGTCACCCCGCCGGTGACAATCCCACTCGTGACAATCCCGCCGGTGACAAGCTCTGAAGGGTCATGGAATCCGTCGGCGGGGAGAACCTGACCGCTGCCCAGACCGTTGACACCGTCGTCGGCGGTGAATTCCCGCAGGACGAGCGCCACCTCATGCGCGTCGGGGCGCCCCTCGGGACTGCGCGCGGTCATGCTGGTCAACAACGGCACCCACAACGGCCCCAACGATTCCGGGACTTCGGGATCCCTCAGCAGCCGGGCAACAGCCGCCTCGACCACTGCGCCGGGGAATGCCTTTTCGCCCGTGAGGCACTCAAGTAAGACCAAACCAAGAGAGTAGATGTCCGACTTGTAGTCGACAGGAATGCCGTGTGCCTGCTCCGGGCTGAGGTAGTTGGCGGTGCCGATGGTGGCACCGGTCGCTGTGGCTGTCGTGGCGTCGATCACCCTGGCAATGCCAAAGTCGGTCAGCTTGGAGTATAGGCGGGTGTCCTGCTCGCCCGCCCGGAACAACAGGACGTTCGCTGGTTTGACGTCCCGGTGGATGACGCCCTGGGAGTGTACGTAGGCCAGCGCGTCGGCCAGATCGGCGCCGAGTTGGGCCACCTCGAAGGGTTCCAGCCGTTCGGTCTTCAGTAGTTTCCGCAGGTCCCGGCCATCAACAAGTTCCATCACCAAAAAACTGGTGGTCAGCCCCGATCCGTCCTCGTGCAGTCCAGCGTCATGCAGGGTGACGAGCCCGGGATGATTGAGCGTGGCCAACAGCATGGTTTCGGTGTGCTGACGGCGGTAATCGTCGTCGTCGGACGTGCTGGGATTGAACACCTTAACCGCCACATCGCGGCCCAGATTCTGATCGGTCGCGCGGTACACAGCTGCTGCGCCACCCGTGCCAAGGAGCTCAGCGGTTTGATACCGCTGAGCCAGAAGTTCGTTCACGGGGTCCTCACGGTGCGGATGATATGCCAGGGATCAGCTCATAGTGCTAAGTCCGCTGACTATGCCACGGTATCGTACTTTGGCGTGGCGGATGACGCGCCGCACGCAACCCGCAGAAAAGCGTGCGGGTTACCCGTTGATGAAGTCCAGGGCCGCTGTCTTGAAGGCCCTCGACGTCACCGCGTTGGTGTGGGTACGGCCCGGGAGCCAGAGAATCTCGGCGTGTTTGCTGAGGGCCGCCAGTTCGGGCATCGTGGATGCCCGGTCGTCCCTCTCTCCTGCCACCAGCAGCAGCGGCATCCGTGGTACCGCCTCGGCCGGGTTGAACGGTTCACCCTTGATGGCCTCCACCATGGTGAGCAACGCAAAGATGTCGTGGGAGGGCACCAGGCGGGCCATCCGCAGCAGGTCGGCAGTGGAAGCGTCATCGATCGGGGTGCCATCGGTCAGGTAGCGCTGGGCCGCCTCAAGGTCGAAGTCGGCCAGCGGGTCCTCGGATCCCGGCCCGCCCAGGACCATACGGTGCACCAGATCGTGTTGGGTGGCGCCAAACTCCCACGCGATCCTCGACCCGAGCGAATACCCGATAATGTCCACGCCGCTCGCGGCCTTCGAGTCATCGAGGGGGATCACCTGCGCGTCCTGCAACACCTGCAGGAGGTCCGCGCGGATCCGGCTCGGCGCGTAGGCGTCCCGTTCCTCGGGGGACGCGCTCTTGCCGTGCCCGGGCAGATCTACGGTGATGACCCGGCGCCCGGCGTCGGTCAGGGCCCTGACCCAGCCAGAATCGTGCCAGTTCAGCTTGGCCGACGACGCGAAGCCGTGCAGCAGCAGCACCGGGCGGGAGCTGGACTCCGGCCCTGGGCTGTGCTCCTCGACGAACAGGTGAGGGTCGATGCCCTCGACGAGGTGGTCCCGGTGTCGTCCCATGTCGATCTCCTCAGGTTGGATGGATCAGTCGTCGTCGGACACGGGGCTCAGGCGCACCCGCCGCTTGGGCGCATGCTCCTGCGGGACCGTTCCGACAATGCCGGCCGTGTTGTCGGGGACCTCAAACACGATGAGCGGTTGCCCCACTGTGACGACGTCGCCCGGCTCACCATGAACTCTAACCACAATTCCGGCCTGGGGTGACGGCAGCTCGACAGCGGACTTGGTGGTTTCCACCTCGACCAGCGGCTGGTTGCGTTCAACAGTGTCGCCGACGGCGACCAGCCATTCGAGGACTGTGGCCTCGATCAAGCCCTCGCCGAGGTCAGGGAGTGGAAAGGACAGTTCAGCCACGGCGGTGCTCCAATACTCGTTGAATGCCAAACAGGATTCTGTCGATGTTCGGCAGATACTCGTCCTCCAGATTGCCCGAGGGGTAGGGGACATCGAATCCTGTCACCCGTTCCACCGGTGCTCTCAGCACATTGAAGCACTGCTCGGTGATGAGCGCAGCAATTTCCGCTCCCAGCCCGCTGGTGCGTGGTGCTTCATGGACGACGACGGCGCGGCGCGTCTTGGTCACGGAGGCGGCCAGGGCGGCGGCATCGATGGGCTTCAGCCAGCGCAGGTCGACGACTTCGACGTCGATCCCGTCTTCGGCGGCCAGCTCGGCGACCTGCAGGCAACGCGCCACCATGGCTCCCCAGGCGATCAACGTGACATGTCGTCCGCTGCGGGCAACGTGAGCGCCATCGAGGGTGCCGCCGTCGGCAGTGTTGACGTCGCCCTTCTGCCAGTATCGGGCCTTCGGTTCCATGAAGATCACCGGGTCGGGGCGCCGCGCGGCGTGTTTGAGCAGGTGATACGCCTGATGCGGGGTGGACGGTGAGACCACTTTCAGGCCCGGCACGTGCGCGAAGAGGCTCTCAAGGCTTTCGCCGTGGTGCTCGGGCGCGCGGATCCCGCCGAAGCTGGGCACCCGCAGGGTGATGGGCATCGGGAGCGCGCCGCGGCTGCGGTAGTTCATCCGGCCGATCTGACAGACAATCTGGTTGACGGCCGGGTAGGCGAAACCGTCGAACTGCACCTCGGGGATGGGGTGGAAACCGGCCATTGCGAGGCCCACCGACATGCCCAGAATGCCCGACTCGGCCAGCGGGGTGTCAAAGACCCGGTCGGTGCCGAAGCGTTCCTGCAGCCCGTCGGTAACCCTGAAGACGCCGCCCAGACGGCCGACATCTTCGCCGAAGATCAGGGTCTTTGAATTTTCAGCTAGCGATTCAGCCAGGGCCCGGTTCAGGGCCTGCTGCATGGAGAGGTGTTCCAGGTGGGATCCGGGTTGGCCCGTTGCTTCAGCTGCGGCCTCAGCTGTTGCCGTCTGCTCAGACATGCTCTGATTCCTCTCTCCAAGCCTTCTCCTGCTGGTGCAGGGTGGGGGTGTTTTCCTGAAACACGTAGGTGAACATGTCGGAACCCGGCCGCGGGCCGAGAGACTCAACGCCCTCGCGCACGCGTTCGCTTTCTGCTTCCGCGTCGGCCAGAACCCTGTCGAAGTAGTCGGCGCCCGTGCCGTAGGCGGTGCGCAGCAGCTCTGCGCAGCGCTGGACCGGATTGAGGCTGCGGGCTGCCTGTTCGTCGGCGAGGGAGCGGTAGCGGCCGGGGTCGTCGCTGGTGGAGTGCGGGCCGAGGCGATACGTGATGGCTTCGATCAGCATGGGCCCGTTCCCGGCCCGGCAGTGCCCGATGGCCTGGCGGGTCGCGGCCAGGACGGCGACGACGTTGTTCCCGTCAACGGTGAGCGACGGCATCCCGTACCCGGCAGCACGGGCCGCCACCGCGCCGCCGGCAACCTGCGCCGAGGTGGGAACGGAGATGGCCCAGCCGTTGTTCTGCACGAAGAACACCACCGGAGCCTTCATGACTGCGGCAAAGTTCATCGCCTCGTGGACGTCGCCCTGGGAGCTGGCGCCGTCGCCGAAGTAGGCGAGAGCCACCCCGCTGCCGGTCCCGGGTTCGCGCTCCTGTTGGGCGAGGGTCTGGCCGTGGGCCCAGCCGACGGCGTGGAGGACCGAGCCGGCCACCACAGCCTGGATGGGGGCAAGGCGGGTGGTGGCGGAATCGTAGAGGCCGCCGTGCCAGGTGGCCTTATGGGTGGCCATGTACTGCACCATGTCGACGTTCATGGCCCGGGCGACACCCATTTCCCGGTAGGTGGGGAAGACGAAGTCCCTGGTGGTATCCACTGCGTAACCGCTGCCCACCTGGGCGGCTTCCTGGCCCAGCAGGGGAGCGTACCCGGGGATGATGCCCTGCCGCTGCCAGCGGACTGCGGCGATATCCAACTGACGCACTGCCACCAGGAGCCGGTGCAGGGTCTTCAGTTCCTCCTCGGGAGGGATGGGCGTCGGGTTCATTGCCGTCCTTTATGATCGAAGTCACTGTGCTGCAGCGACGCTACGGCCAAATTAGGGGCTCTGCAATCTGTTCTGCTTTAGCTGCGCACTATGTACCGAAATGCCGAGTCTTATGGTCGATCACTGGACAGAGTGTTCGGTAAGCTGGGGAAAGGACGACACAAAAAAAGCGACAGGAGCACGTGCGCCGTCGAACCCACCCCTGCCGCGTGGTCAATAGACCAACGATTGTGACAGTAGTCACTATTGCGCCAAGACACAACCGCGGCGCGCCTGTCCCCGACCCGAAAGGTCACACATGGCTATCGATCCCCTCGACTCCCGGATTGCGGAACTCTTCACGGATGATCCCCGGATGAGTGTGCTTGAGGCGTCACGGCGGCTAGCGGTAGCCCGCGCGACAGTCCAGGCGCGGCTGGATCGGATGCAACGCGATGGCGTGATTGCCGGCTGGGGTCCGCGGATCGAGCCGCGCAGCCTGGGCTACCCGGTAGTCGCCTACTGCTCGCTAACCATCAACCAGGACTCGGGGCACGACGCCGTCGCCGTCGCGCTGGCCGAGATTCCGGAGATCCAGGAGGTGCACACCGTCTCGGGGGAGAGCGACCTGATCGCCAAGGTTGCGGCCCGGTCCAACCCGGACCTGCAACGGGTCATCGACGCGATCATCGCTACCCGGACGGTGGTGCGCTCGTCGACCGTGATTGTGCTCAACACCCACTTCGAGGGGCGGACCCTCCCCCTGATGCGCGCCGCCGCCGAGCACCCCACCAGATAAGAGGGTGAAGTTGGAGAAGTGGCGGACTCCGACTAGAATCACTTAGAGTCACAATGACATTAAGTGTGGGATCGAGGGATCTAATGTACACAGACGCGGCAAACGTCTCCGAACGGCAGCTGCAGCCACCCACCCTGGCTATCTCTACGGTGATCTTCGCCCTGCGGCCCAGCGCGAGGTCGGGCCGTCCCACCCTGTGGCTGCCGTTGGTCCGCCGGATCAGGCAGCCGCATCTCGGCAAGTGGGCGCTGCCGGGTGGCCCCCTTGCCCAGGTCGAATCACTACAGGATGCAGCATCACGTAACCTCCGGGAGACCACAGGGCTGGTCCCCAACTACCTGGAGCAGCTCTATGCCTTCGGGGGGCTCGACCGGGCGGCCACCCAGCGTCTGGTCTCCATCGTCTATTGGGCACTGGTTCAACCTGATGAAGCTGCCCTGACCCAGGAGTCCGAAAATGTCAGCTGGGTCCGGGCTGACAAGCTGGCGGACCTCGCCTTCGACCACAACGCCATTGTTGACTACGCCCTCTGGCGGCTCCGCAGCAAAATGGAGTACGGCTCGATCGCCTACCACTTCCTCGGCGACACCTTCACCCTCGCGCAGGTCAGGGAGGTCTACGAGGCGGTGCTTGACCGCCACCTGGATCCCGCGAATTTCCGCCGCCAGCTTCGAGCGACCCCAGACATCACCCCCACCGATGAGTACCTCCAGGGCGTCCGCCACCGGCCGCCCCGGCTGTACCGCTACACGGGGACGGCGGGCACCCCTGGCGCCGGGACCATCCCCGTGCCGGCCAGCACGTCCACTGACGAGACCCTCAGGAGCCACCCATGACCAGTGTCACCACCGCGATCCAGCTCGTGACCCGCGAGCACGCCCAGACCCAGCGTGTCACCACGTGCTCGCCGGCCCTCGCCAAGGACCCGTGGACAGTCGACCGGGAGATACTGCCTGCCTACGGTCCCGGCGCCTCCATGGGCGACGTTGCGCCACCGTCCACCCCACGGCAGGGGGAGCTACCCGAGGAATACCGGGTCGCCACCGACGAGGAGCTCGACACGAGGATTCTCGCGGCCAAGGCAACACTCGGCGGGCGCGCGGTCATCCTGGGCCACTTCTACCAGCGCGATGAGGTGGTCAAGTACGCAGACTTCGTGGGCGATTCCTACCAGCTGGCGCGCGCCGCCACCGAAAAGACGCAAGCCGAAGCCATCATCTTCTGCGGCGTCCATTTCATGGCCGAAACCGCCGACATGCTCTCCCGCCCGGACCAAGCGGTGATCCTACCTAACCTCGCCGCTGGCTGCTCGATGGCCGACATGGCCGACATCGATTCCGTCACCGACTGCTGGGAGGACCTCGCCGAGCTGTTCGGGACAGAGCCCGACGACGACGGCCGCGTACCGGTCATACCCGTCACCTACATGAACTCCTCGGCAGCGCTCAAGGGATTCTGCGGCCGCAATGGAGGGATTGTGTGTACCTCCTCGAACGCCGCGGCCGTGCTCGAATGGGCTTTCCAGCGGGGTCAGCGGGTGCTGTTCTTCCCCGACCAGCACCTGGGACGGAACACCGCCAAAGCGATGGGGGTGCCAGTGGGGCAGATGCCCCTGTGGAACCCGCGCAAACCGCTCGGCGGCAACGACGAGGCAGCACTGCAGGATGCCCGGGTCATCCTCTGGCACGGCTTCTGCTCGGTCCACAAACGCTTCTCAGTGAGCCAGATTGACCAGGCGAGAGCCGACTACCCCGGGGTCCGCGTGATCGTCCACCCGGAATGCCCCATGGAGGTGGTCGACGCAGCCGACGCCGCGGGCTCCACCGACTACATCCGGCGGGCCATCGAGTCGGCCGAACCTGGGACCACCTTCGCCGTCGGCACCGAAATCAACATGGTCAACCGGCTGGCCGGCCAGCACCCGGAGCACACCATCTTCTGCCTCGATCCGGTGATCTGCCCTTGTTCCACCATGTACCGCATCCACCCGGGCTACCTGGCCTGGGTGCTTGAGGGGCTGGTCGCAGGCACAGTGCTTAACCGGATCACCGTCGACGAGTCAGTCGCCGAACCGTCCCGGGTTGCGTTGGAACGCATGCTCGTCGTCCAGCCATGAGCACTGCCTCGCCCCGCCACGTTGTGGTGGTGGGCAGCGGTATCGCCGGACTCTACTCGGCGCTCCGCCTGCGGCACGCTATCCCCGGAGCCGCAGTCACCCTGATCACGAAGGCACAGGTTGAGGACAGTAACACCTGGTACGCCCAGGGCGGAATTGCTTGCGTGCTGCACAGCAGCGGCGGATCTGGGGACACGGCTCACCAGTGCGGCGCAGACCGGGGCGACAGCGTGGCGAGTCACGTTGCCGACACCCTCGCCGCTGGCGGCGGGTCCTGCGCGCCGGAAGCGGTGCAGGTCCTGTGCGCCGAGGCAGCCCGGCACATCGACGTGCTGCTGGGCCTGGGGATCCCGTTCGACCGCACCGCCGTCGGAGAACTGGCCCTGGGCAGGGAAGCAGCGCACTCGGCGTCGCGCATCCTGCACGCGGGCGGAGACGCCACAGGTCCAGCGGTCGCCCAGGCCCTGATTGCTGCGGTCCGGCAGGATCCGGGCATCTCCGTGCTGGAGAACTCGTTCCTGGCGGACCTGCTCACCGGCGGAGCTAACACAGCGGCACCGGCGGTAACCGGTGTCCAGATCCTGCGCGAGGGGGCCCTGACCACGGTCGACGCCGACGCCGTCATCCTCGCCACCGGGGGTGCGGGCCAGCTCTTCACCCACAACACGAATCCGGCGGTCGCCACCGGGGACGGGGTGGCGGCCGCGTGGCGGGCGGGCGCCGTCGTGAAGGATCTTGAATTTTTTCAGTTCCATCCCACGGCCCTTGACGTCCCCGGTAATGTGCTGATCTCGGAGGCGGTGCGTGGAGAGGGAGCGGTCCTGCTTGACGGGTCGGGGCAACGGTTCATGGCCGCTTACCACCCGGCCGCCGAGCTGGCCCCGCGGGACGTCATCTCCCGCAGCATCGCCCTCCACCTCAGGGACCGCGGCGAGGAAAGGGTGTACCTCGATGCGACCGGTCTGGGCGGGCCGGACTTTCTCGCCACCCGCTTCCCGTCCCTGCACAGGCTGACGGCCGCCCACGGCTTCGACTGGTCGGTTGATCCACTGCCTGTCGTCCCGGCAGCCCACTACTGGATGGGCGGCATCCAGACAGACCTCTGGGGGCGGACCTCCCTTAAGGGTCTCTACGCCGTCGGCGAGACCGCCTGTACCGGGGTCCACGGGGCCAACCGGCTGGCCTCCAACTCCCTGCTGGAGGGGCTCGTCTTTGCCAGCCGTGCAGTCGACGCGCTCGCCGCAAGGACGGACGACGACGGCAGCGGCTGGCCCGGGTTCCCCGCCACACCGCTACAGTTCCCCGACACTGCAGCGAACGAGGTCTGCGACCGTCGTACCCTGCAGCGTCTGCTGACCGACCATGCGGCCGTGACGCGCAGCGGAGCCGGCCTGCGGGTAGCAGCCAAACAGCTCGACCAGTTCTCCGGTGCCAGCGGAACGGTCGAGCAGCGAGAAACGGGAAACCTGCTCATCGCCGCGCGGCTGCTCGTGCACGCGGCGGCGGCCCGCGAGGAATCGCGCGGCGCCCACTACCGCACCGATTTCCCGGGACGGCAGGCACACGGCGGCGACCCCCACCTCACCTCCTACCGAAGGGCGCAGCCATGAATCAGCTGACCACTCAGCCGGCACCGGCCGACGTCGATCGGATCGTTGCCGCGGCCCTCGCCGAAGACGCGCCGTGGGGGGACATCACGTCCGAGACGCTGATTCCCGCTGCCGCCACCGCGCAGGCATCGATCGTGGCTCGGCAGGCGGGAGTGTTCTGTGGCCAGCAGGTCATTGAGGCGGCGCTGCGGCTGACCGATCAGCGCACCACTGTGCGGTTCCTGGTGAACGACGGCGAGGCGTTCGCCGCCGGCGCCGTCCTGGCCGTCCTCACGGGCCCCGCCCGCGCGGTCCTCACCGCCGAGCGGGTGGCGCTGAACCTGGCGCAGCGACTCAGCGGGATCGCCACCCTGACCGCACAGTTCGTGCAGGCGGTGGCGGGCACCGGCGCGCGGATCGTCGACACCCGCAAGACCACGCCGGGGCTTCGGGTCCTGGAACGCTACGCGGTCCGCTGCGGGGGAGGATTCAATCACCGTTTCGGTCTCTCGGACGCCCTCATGGCCAAGGACAACCATCTTGCCCTGCTGACCCGCGGTGGTAGCACAGGCCTCACTGAGGCCCTCACCGCTGCGAAGGCACGTCTTCCGCACACCGTGCACTTCGAGGTTGAGGTGGACCGGATCGACCAGATCGAGCCGGTACTGGCCGCCGGGGTGGACACGATCATGCTTGACAACTTCAGTGTGGACCAGCTGACCGAGGGGGTCAGGCTGGTAGCCGGGCGCGCCCTGGTGGAAGCCAGCGGCAATGTGCGGCTGGACACCGTTGCGGCAATTGCCCGCACCGGGGTGGACATCATTTCCTCCGGCGCCCTGACCCACAGCGTCCATTCACTGGATCTGGGGCTCGACCTGGATCTTGGCCCGGCCCCGGACCAGGCCCCGGCCCCGGCGAGCGGCGCCCCCTGATGATCTATCTTGATGCAGCAGCGACTGCCCCGGTGCGGCAGGAGGTGCTGACCGCGATGTGGCCGCTGATGAGTTCGGACTTCGGGAACCCCTCCAGCCACCACGGGCTCGGGGAAGTGGCCGCAACAGCGCTCAGCGCCGCCCGCCAGGGCGCCGCAACGGTGCTCGGCTGCCGCGCCTCCGAACTGACCTTCACCTCGGGTGGCACTGAAGCCAACAACCTTGCGCTGAAGGGCATGGCCCTCGCCACTCCCCGCGACCGGCACCTGGTCTCCAGCGCCATCGAGCACCCGGCAGTCCTTGAAACACTCGACTACCTGCGCCGGTTTCACGGGTTCCGGATCACCGTCGTCCCGGTATCGTCCACTGGCCTCGTCGACCCGGATGACCTGACCGCGGCGCTCACCCCTGGCACCACCCTGTGCTCGATCATGTACGCGAACAACGAGGTGGGAACTGTCCAGCCCGTGCGGGTCCTTGCGGACCGCTGCGCGGAGGTGTCAGTCCCCTTCCACACCGACGCCGTCCAGGCGGGCGGCTGGCTCCCGCTCACCGTCAGCGAGCTGGGAGTCGACGCGCTGACGCTGTCCGGGCACAAGTTGGGCGCGCCCAAGGGAACCGGTCTGCTCTATGTCAGGGGCCGCACCCCGGTGGAACCGCTGATCCACGGTGGCGGCCAGGAACGGGGGAGGCGTTCGGGGACGGAAAACGTTGCCGGAGCCGTGGGTCTCGCCACCGCCCTGGCGTTGGCGCAGGGGGAGCGGGAGGCCGCGGTCCCTGCCGCAACGGCGCAGCGGGACTTTCTCATCGGTCGGGTGCTGGACACCGTCCCCGGGGCGATCCTTACCGGCGACCCAGGGCAGCGGCTACCGCATCTTGCATCCTTCTGCTTTCCCGGTACCAGCGGCGAATCGGTTTTGCTGGAACTGGAACGGCGTGGCGTCGTCTGCTCCAGCGGGTCGGCCTGCGCCGCGGGCAGCGACGAGCCATCCGCGGTCCTTCTGGCGCTAGGGATAGAGCGGGAAACCGCGCAGACCGCGATCCGGTTCTCGTGGACCGCCGCCACCACTGAACGCGACATTGCCCTCGCCTCCAGGGCCGTCACCGCGGCCGTCGCATCGGTGCGGGGTCTGGGTCGGACGGCCTAGTCCGTATCGAAGACGGTGGGCGGCGCGGCTGTCTCCCGCGCCAGGAAGTGTGCCACAGCCTCGGGATCCTCGACATGGGCGAAATGCCCGGTTCTTGGTAGCACGCCGGCCCGTGCCTGTGGCAGCAACTGGGTCAGTTCCGCAACCTCCGCAGCCGAAGTGAAGACATCATGCCCGCCCCGCAGGATCAGTTGAGTGCCCCCGGCCTGCCGCCAGGGAGAAAAGTCATAGTCCCTGAGTTCTTTCGCTGCAACAGCGAAGGCGGCGGGACGGGCATCGACGGCGAGTGCATCGACGACCGGTCCGGTCAGGGCCGTCGGGCTGACGACGAAGGGCCTCAAGACCAGTTTCAGCAGGCCGGTCCGTTGCGCGACCGCGACCAGGCGGGGTCCCAGCGATCCGGTGAGGTCGAGGAACCGCATGATGGTCCTCATGCCGAGGAGCGGACCCATCGTCGGGAGGTTCCGCCACGGGTGGCGAAACGCACGCGAAGCGATCACCGTGGTGGGGGAGAGGACAACCACTGCCAGGGTGCGGTCCGGTTCGGCTGTAGCGATTTGGAGGGCTGGAACGGCGCCCATCGAATGCCCGAAGAGACGCCATCGACTGTAGCCCGCCTGGGTGAGCACCTCGACGATGGCCGCAGCCTGAGAGCGAATCGTAAAAGCGCCGACGCCGGGAGAGCCACCCCACCCTGGAAGGTCGATCACTACCGTATCCACCTCGGTGGGGAAGCTTGGTGCGGCCTGCAACTGACTGAAGGTGCGCCAGGATCCCGCCGCGCCATGCAGCAGCACCCACGGCGGCGCATCAACCCCGGCGGTCCGCGAAATCCTCACCTGAACCGATCCCAGCGCGGTGTGAAAGCGCTCGGTGGTGACGGTCGTGTAGGGCGAAACGGTGGGCATACCAGTAATTCTGCGTGGTGACCGGTGTGGATGCCTCCCTGTGAGCGGTTTCACTGATTAGACTCACAGCAGGGCACGGCAACCACGATGACAGGACACAGATGAGCCGATCAACGCGAACCGCGCGGATCACTGCCAGGTGTGCGCTGGCGGTCACCGTCACGGTGGCGCTGGCCGGCTGCACCGGTCTGGAAATCGGTGACCGCCCGGCGCAAACCGGGACGGCGTCGTCGTCGTCGTCGGACAGCAGCCCTGCGGCACCCCAGGCGACCACCGAATCGGCGCCAAATCCGACGGTCGCAGTGCGCCCGGTCCCCGACGACGAGTGGGTGGTCTTCACCGACCCGGACTCCCTCGCAAGCTTTGAGGTTCCGCCGGATTGGGTTGTCGAGCCGATCGAAGCCCCCGGGGACGGGTTCGCACCCGATTCCATCCACCTCGCCGTCGAGAATCCCGACGGCGATCTGATGGCGGAGCTCCACACCGGCATCAGTGCGGCGCCGGGGGATTGTTCGCCCGACGACGCCAGCCCTTACACGGTCATCCTCAGCCAACCGGTGGAGCTGCCGTCCACAGCAGCATCCGATCAGTCAATTGACCCCCGGCTAGTGGTCCGCCTGATCGAGGGCTTCAGGTTCTTCAGCTCCTACGGCATCACCGACGTGGTGGGTGGCGCCAACGGTGCCGCGTGCACGCTCACCAACACGGTGCAGGGCCCGGAGCACATCGGGCTGTACTCGTTTGGGGACGCGATCTCGCTGACCGCGTTGACTCCCGAGCAGGTCGGTTCCCGGACCGAGTCCTTCGAAACCATTGCCGACGCCGACAAATTCTTCGACTCGGCGCAATTCACCAGCATCCGCCGGATGATCGCGTCGCTGCAGCTCGCCGAGTAACGCTCACACCGCCGGCAGGTCGGGGAAGGTGACGCCGGTCATCGCGGCGCTGACGTCCCACAGCCTTCCGGCAATCACGGGGTCAAGCACCCGCGGCACCGGCGCCACCAGGACTGCGCTGCCTCTGGTCTCGCCCGGCCCGTCGGGGCCAAAGTAGTCGCCGCCGTGGGCCTGGGGAGACGTCGCCGCCGCCAGAATGGGCAGGGACCCGGCGATATCGGACTGCCCCAGGAGCCTGATGACGCCGCCGAGGACGTTCAACACGCCCGTGGTGCCCATGCCTGCTGTGAGATTGGTATTGGACAGGCCGGGATGGGCGGCCACCGCCATCAACGGCTCGCCCGACGCCTTCACCCGCCGGTCGAGCTCCATCGTGAAGAACAGGTTGGCAATCTTGCTCTGGTTGTAGGCGGTCCACCGGCGGTATTTGGTGGTGGAATTGAGGTCGTCGAAGTTGATGGCGCCCCGCTTGTGCGCCAGGCTGGAGACCGACACGACCCGCGGTGCTGCCGCTTCGCGGAGCCGGGCCAGCAGGAGACCCGTCAGCGCGTAGTGACCGAGGTGGTTGATGCCCAGTTGCTGCTCGAAGCCGTCCTCGGTGAGGATGCGTGGCGTGGCCATTACACCGGCATTGTTGATCAGAAGGTCAAGCGGAGCGGTCCAGTCGGCGGCGAAGCGCCGCACCGAGGCCAGCGATGACAGGTCGAGGATCCGCAGCTCTGCCGTGGCGCCGTTGACCTGGGAACGAAGTGTCTCCAGGGCTGTCGCCCCCCGCGCCTCGTTCCGGCAGGCCAGGGTCACCGAGGCTCCTCGCCGGGCCAGGGCTATTGCCGTTTGCAGCCCGAGACCGCTGTTGGCTCCCGTGATCACCGCTGTGCGACCCTCAAGGTCGTGGACCTGGTGCTGGTGAGTGGAATTCACGAGGGAGCCTTCCTTGTTCTAACGTGGTGGTAGCTTCAGCATAGAGTCCCAACCCCGGGCTCGTCGCGCACTGCCACCCCACGTCGATCAGGAGTACATCCATGCAGCGATCGGTCACTGCCCGCATCACCGCGCGGACCAGCTCCGCCTCATCACTCGTCTTCGCCCTGGCGGCCGTGCGGAACTCCGGGTACAGCAGTTTCGACGAGAACCTTGTGGTGCTGGTGAATGACCAGCCGGTGGTCCCGGGGGAGCTGGCAGATATCCATGGGGGACGGCTTCACACCCTCCAGGTGGACGGCGAGGCGAGCATCGCACTTGAGTACAGCGCGACCGTCACTGGGACGGCCACCGCCGAGGAGGCTTCCGAAGCGGATCTTATTCGCTATGTCCGCCCCAGCCGCTACTGCGAATCGGACCGGCTCCTGCCGACGTCGTACGCCGAATTTGGCTCGTTGGCCGGATCTGGGCTGCTCAACGCGGTACGCGACTGGGTGGGTCAGGAGCTTGCGTATGTCGCCGGGTCCTCACGGCCGACCGACGGTGCCGTCGAAACCCTACTGGGCCGCCGCGGCGTGTGCCGGGACTACGCCCACCTGGTCATCTCGCTGTTGCGGGCGAAGGACGTCCCGGCACGGCTTGCCGCCGTGTATGCGCCGGGCCTGACCCCGATGGATTTCCACGCTGTTGCCGAGGCATGGGTGGACGGTGCCTGGCACGTAGTCGACGCCACCGGGATGGCACCGAGACAGGCGCTGCTGCGGATTGCCACGGGCCGGGATGCCGCGGACACGGCTTTTCTATCGACGGTGGGCGGCAGCCTGCGGCTGGAGAAGCTTGAGGTCACGGCGGTGGTTGACTCCCTGCCCGTCGATCAGCCGGGTGCGCTGGTCCAGCTTCAGTAGTCGACGCGCGCGGAGTCGTCGACCCCCTCGCGGATTCGATGGGTAAGATCAAGCAGCTGTTCCAGCTCCCCGGTCTTGAGGATCGGACCCAGCAGGGTGTGGATCACCCGAACGTGCGCCGCGCCAATCTCGCGTTGCAGCTCGCGGCCCTGATCCGTCAGCGCCACCATCACGCCGCGCTGATCCTCCGGCGCCTGTTTCCGTTTGACCAACCCCTTGGACTCGAGACGTTCCACCATCCGACTGAGACTTGGCTGGGATATCAGCAGGCTTCGGTTGAGCTCGTTGAGCCGGGTCCAGCCAGTGGGACAGCGGGTGAGATTGAAAAGGACGTCGTACTCGCCGATCGCCAGCTTTTTGAAGGAGGGATCGGTGCGCAGGCGGCGCATCACTGCGACCTGGGCCCGGAACAGGGACTCCCAGGCCTCGGCCGTGAGACGGATCGCTGGCTCGGTGGTGTCAGACACGATGGGCCTCGGTCGGCGCGGTGAGCCGGTTCTGGAAGGTGGGTGGCGCCGGGATATGGGCGGGAGTGCGCTCGGCAAACTCTCTTCGAAGAACCGGAAGGACGTCTGATCCCAGCAGGTCCAGTTGCTCAAGCACTGCCTTCAGCGGCAATCCGGCGTGATCCACAAGGAACAGTTGGCGTTGGTAGTCGCCGAAGAACTCCCGGAACGTGAGGGTCTTCTCGATCATTTCCTGCGGGCTTCCGACGGTCAGCGGTGTCTGGGCGGTGAAGTCTTCGAGCGACGGTCCGTGGCCGTAGACCGGTGCGTTGTCGAAGTAGGGGCGGAACTTCCTCACCGCGTCCTGAGAGTTGCGGCTGATGAAAAACTGTCCGCCCAGGCCCACGATTGCCTGTTCGGCGGTGCCGTGACCGTAGTGGGCATACCGTTCGCGATACAGCGAAATGAGCTGCTGATAGTGCTCCTTTGGCCAGAAGATGTTGTTGGCGAAAAAGCCGTCCCCGTAGTAGGCGGCGATCTCGGCCACCTGGGGGGTGCGGATTGAGCCATGCCACACGAAAGGGGCGACGCCGTCGAGCGGGCGGGGTGTTGAGGTGAAGTTGCGCAGTGGGGTGCGGTGTTTACCTTCCCAGGTCACCACGTCTTCGTCCCAGAGGCGACGGAGCAGGTTGTAGTTCTCAATGGTGAGCTCCACGCTGTCCTGCTGGTTCTTTCCAAACCATGGATAGACCGGCGCCGTGTTGCCCCGGCCGAGGATAAGATCAACGCGGCCGTCGGAGAGGTGTTGCAGCATGGCGAAGTCTTCGGCGATTTTCACCGGGTCATTGGTGGTGATCAGCGTGGTGGAGGTCGACAGGATGATGCGCTCGGTCTGGGCGGCAATGTAGCCGAGCAGGGTGGTGGGCGAGCTTGGCACGAAGGGCGGGTTGTGGTGCTCGCCGGTGGCGAAGACGTCCAGACCCACGTCCTCGGCGTGCTTGGCGATGGTCACCATTGCCTTGATGCGCTCGTGTTCGGTCGGTGCCGTCCCTGTGGTCGGGTCGACAGTGATATCGCCTACGCTGAAAATGCCGATTTGCATGGTTCCTCCTCCGGGTAGATGCATTTGCATCTACTATACGTGTAACCGGGGTGTCCGGCGCTTTGTTCCCGCGGTGAATTCGCCGCGGCCCGTCAGTGGGACTTCGCGCGCCGGCCGGAGGGATGGGATCCGTCGCGGGAGCGCAGGCGGGCCTCCCGCCGACCCTCCACGAGCCGGTACAGCACCGGCACCAGGATCAGCGTGAGAGCGGTGGACGAGACCAGGCCGCCGACCACCACGATCGCCAACGGCTGCGAGATGAAGCCTCCCTCGCCGGTGAATCCGAGCGCCATCGGGGTGAGCGCGAAGACAGTTGCCAGCGCGGTCATCAGAATGGGCCGCAGCCGCTGGCGGGCACCCTGGATGATGGCGTCCTCGACGCTCATGCCCGGGCTGCCGTCGTGTGGACGCCGGTACTGGTTGATGAGGTCGATGAGCACAATCGCGTTCGTCACCACGATGCCCACCAGCATCAACATGCCGATCAGTGATGGGAGCCCCAGGGGGATCTGCGTGATGACTAGCAGGGCAATGGCTCCAGTCGCGGCGAACGGCACTGAAACCAGCAGAATCAACGGTTGGATCAGGGACTTGAAGGTGGCCACCATGATCACGTAGACGATGGCGACGGCCGCCCAGAGCGCCAGGAACAGCTGGGCAAAGGAATCCGCCTGCTCAGCCGACGCGCCTCCCAGAGTGGCTGTAGCGCCCACCGGCAGGTCAATTCCCTCCAGACGCTCAGTCACGGCGGCGGTCAGCGCCCCCAGATTCTGCTCGGACGGCGTAATGGACACCTGGGCCGTGCGTTCCCCGTTGGCGCTGGTGACGGACAGCGGCACCGCAACCTCGACCACCGACGCCACCGAGGTCAGCGGAATAGGCCCGGCCGGCGTGGGAAGGCTCAGGTCCTGCAGCTGCCCGAGACTGGTCAGCTCGGTGCCTTCGCCGATCAGTACCGGATAGTCGGTGGTATCGAGGCGCACCTGGCCGCCAGGCACCGGGCTGATACTCCCGCCCAGCAGGCCCGCAATCTGGCCCTCGCTGAGACCGGCGGCGACGGCGGCAGCCCGGTCCACGCTGATCTGCACCTGGGGCTGCGCGGCCGACAGGTTGCTGGTCACGTCGCCAGCACCCTCAACCCCCTGCAATGCGTCGACGACGACGTCGCTCGCGGCCCGCAGGTCCCCGGACGTTGGAGCAGTGATGCTCACGTCGATGGTACTCGAGGTGCCTAGGCCCCCCTGCTGGGCGGACAGCGCGAAGGCCCCGACGCCGGTCAGCGACTCAAGGTCCTGCCGCACGTCATCCTGCAACTGCTCCTGGTCGGCGTCCTCAGCGGTGATGACCGTGAAGGAGGCCACCGACGTCCCACCGGAGAGACGTGCAGCGAACCCGCTGGAGGCGTTGCCGATTGTCACCTGGACGTCGCGCACCTCGGGGAAGCCGGCCAGTACCTCTTCGGTCTGCGACGCGGCCGCCACTGTCGTGTCGAGGCTCGAACCAGGCTCAAGAGTCTGGGTGATGCTGAAGTTGTTCTGCCCGGTGCTTCCCAGCAGATTGGTCTGGAGCAGCGGAATCATGGCCGCCGTCCCGGCCAGGACCAGCGCACCAGCGGTCAGGGTCCAGACGGGATGCCGTTGAGTGGCGCCCAGTACGGGAAGGTAGCCGCGCTGCAGCCACGACTTTCGCTCGGCCTGGTGTGCCCTGGCGCGCACCTCGGCGGGGTCGACGTCGGACGCCGCCGAGGGCAGGAACCAGTAGGCCAGCACCGGAACGATGGTGAGCGACACGGCGAGGGAGGCCAGCAGTGCCATCGAGACGGTCAGGGCAAACGGCCTGAACAGTTCACCGGCCAGGTCGCCGACAAAGGCGATGGGCGCAAAGACGGCAACCGTGGTCAGGGTGGAGGCGGTGATGGCCCCGGCCACCTCGCGGATGGCAGTCAAAATGGCGTCGCGTTTGTCTTCGCCGTAGCTGAGGTGCCGTTTGATGTTCTCGATCACCACGATCGAGTCATCCACCACCCGTCCGATGGCGATGGTGAGGGCGCCCAGCGTGAGGATGTTCAGCGAGTACCCGGTGGCCCACAGGCCGATGAAGGTCACCAGCAGGGACAACGGAATCGAGATGGCCGTGACCAGGGTGGACCGAACCGAGAGCAGGAACACCAGGATAACCAGGACGGCGAAACCAAGGCCCAGGACGCCCTCAGTGGTCAGGTCGCTGATGGAGCGCTCAATGAAGGGTGCCTGGTCAAAGATGACCGTGATCTCCGCGCCGTTGCCCAGCTCGGCTTCCAGCTGGGGCACCAGCTCGCCCACGAGGTTGGAGATCGCCACCGTATCGCCGTCAGGAATCTTCGTCACGGTCAAAGCGAGGGTTTCGGTGCCGTTGGTGCGGGTCACCGACGTGGCGTCGTCGTCGGCCACCGCCACGTCAGCGACGGATCCGAGAGTCGGCGGCGTGTCTGCCGGGTCAGGGGAACCGTCCTCCGACAGGAGAGGGAGCGCCCGGATGTCGTCGAGCGAAGCGATGGGGCTGCCGGCCTGGATGGTGAGGGAGCGGTCGCCGTCGGCAAGGGTGCCCACCGGGATCAGCTCGCCGTTGTTTTCCAGGGCGGTGGCGATGTCGCCGATCGTCAGGTCGTTCGCGGCCAGCTCCTGCCGGTCGGGGAGGATCGAGATGTACTGTCCGGCGCCGCCGCTGACCTCGGCGGCCCGCACGCCCTCGAGTTTCTGCAACCGTGGGACGGTCAGCCGGGCAAGGTCCCCGCTCAGTTCGCTCAGCGGCTGATCTGAGGAGACCGCCATGAACACGATGGGCAGGTCGGTAATGCTCCCGGCCAGGGACTGCGGTTCCACCTCGTCGGGGAGCAACGGCCGCACCGTGGAGATTGCGCGGTCCACCTGCCCCCGCGCCCGGTCCAGGTCGGTGCCGTAGGCGAACATCAGGTTGATGGTCGACACCCCGGTGCGGGAGGTGGCCGACGACGACTCAAGCCCCTCCACCCCGCTCAGGGCACTCTCCAGCGGCTCGCTCACTTGCTGATCAAGGTACTCGGGGGAGGCCCCGGGCACCGAGGACAGCACAGTGATCTGCGGGAACTCGAGCGACGGAATGAGTTCCTGTTTGAGCGAGCCCATGGTGATGACACCAAAGACCGACG
This sequence comes from Arthrobacter glycogeni, assembly GCF_054510815.1. Classification (NCBI taxonomy): domain Bacteria; kingdom Bacillati; phylum Actinomycetota; class Actinomycetes; order Micrococcales; family Micrococcaceae; genus Arthrobacter; species Arthrobacter glycogeni. The sequence continues at coordinate 177,491 of NZ_JBTNDV010000005.1, read as the reverse complement.
CCAAAATGGTGATCAGTGCAATCAGCGCACGATTTCCCAGGGAGAGCTGAGCCAGACGGAACATGTGCCGCGCCTTCTACTTCTGCCGGCCGGATCGACGGCTCAGGGGGTGATTACTGGAGCTTCAGTACCCGGTCGGTTCTTGACAGGATGTCTGCGGCGAGTGAACGGTTCTCGTTGAGCTTGACGCCGTAGCCGGGGATCATGTCTTTCAGCTTCGGCTCCCAGGCCGGCAACTGCGCCGGGAAGCAGCGGCGCAGGATCTCCAGCATGATGGGCGCTGCGGTCGAGGCGCCGGGGGAAGCTCCCAGCAGTGCGCCAACCGAGCCGTCGGCGGCTGTGATGACCTCGGTGCCGAACTGCAGCACCCCGCCCTTGCCCGGAGCCTTCTTGATGATCTGCACGCGTTGTCCGGCGGTGATCAGGTCCCACTTGTCGCCGTCAGCGTCGGGAATGAACTCGTTGAGATAGGTGTTTTTCGCCTCGCGGTTTTTCAACACCTCGGAGATCAGGTACTTGGTCAGGGGCACGTTGTCCTTGGCGACCGCCAGCATGGGCACCAGGTTCGACGGGCGGATGGACCCGGGCAGGTCAAAGAACGAGCCGCGCTTGAGGAACTTTGTGGAGAAACCGGCGTAAGGACCGAACAACAGCGACCGTTCGCCGTTGACGTACCGGGTGTCAAGGTGCGGGACCGACATGGGCGGGGCGCCGACTGACGCCTGGCCGTAGACCTTGGCATTGTGCTGGTTGGCGACGTCGGGGTCGCCGCACTTCAGGAACTGTCCTGAGACGGGGAAGCCAGCAAAGCCCTTGCCTTCGGGGATGCCGGTGCGCTGCAGAAGGTGCAGGGCACCACCGCCCGCGCCGATGAACACGAAGCGGGCGCTCACTGTGCGCGCCTGCCCGGTGGCACGGTTGCGGACCTTGACGTCCCAGCGGCCGTTGGACCCGCGGGAGAGGTCAGCGACGTCGTGGTTGTAGTTCAGGTCCACACCCGTGGTTTCAAGGTAACTGGTGAGGCCGCGGGTCAGCGACCCGAAGTCGACGTCGGTCCCGCCCGCCACCCGTGAGGCGGCCACAGGCTGCCCCCCGGTCCGGCCGCTCATCAGCAGCGGTGCCCACTCAGCGATCGCCGAAGGATCCTCGGCGTGTTCGATGGTTTCGAAGAGCGGCTGGCTCCGCAGTGCTTCGTAGCGCCTGCGCAGGTAGGCGGTGTTCTTCTCGCCCCAGACGAAGCTCATGTGCGGCACCGGGTTGATGAATCCCGAGGGGTCGCCCAGGTGTCCGCTTTCCACCATGTGGGACCAGAACTGGCGCGATACCTGGAACTGTTCGTTGATCGCGACGGCTTTGGCGGAGTCGACCGTGCCGTCGGGTCCGGCGGGGGAGTAGTTCAGCTCGCAGAGGGCGGCGTGCCCGGTGCCCGCGTTATTCCACGGATCGGAACTTTCCAGTCCGGCCCGGTCGAGGCGCTCGAAGAGCGAGATGCTCCAGTCTGGCTGCAACTGCTTGAGGAAGGCGCCCAGGGTGGCGCTCATGATCCCTCCGCCGATCAGGACGACGTCGGTGTGTTCTGCGGGCATTCCCGCCTGGCTTGTAGCAGTCAACTTCATCTCCAGTAGCAAGGGCGCTTAGCTTTGAAGCGTAGCGTCTGGTGGGTTCCTTGGGTAATTGGCCAGCGGTTGTGGTCAGTACAGTGGTGGGTCATCAGTCGGTCTCGGTGGCTTCCAGGTCGACGTCGGCGAGATCGATGAGGTTGAATACCTCGTTCATCACCGGGCTGACCGGGTAGGTCGCCACCCGCTCCGAGACGGCCAGGGCGGAGATGGGGAAGGCCAGAGGGACCGCCGGCAGCCGCCGGGCAATCTGGTCGCTGATGTCCTGGTAGGCGGCCACCCGGTCTTCTCCGTTGGGTAGCGTACGGGCACGATCGATCTTGCTGAACAACTGGTTGTCAGTGAAGGCGAACTCGTCAGTAGTGGTGCCGAACAACTGGCCCACAAAGTTGTCAGGATCCTGGTACGTCCCACTCCAGCCCAGGAGGTGGAACGCGCGGTCGTCGTCGTTCTGCACTGTCTCAAGGTACCCGTCGGCCCAGGCTGTGGGCACCGGCTCGATGGTGAAGCCTGCCTCTTCCAGCTGGGCCTGTACGACGGCGAATACCCCCTCGGGTGCGGGAAGGTAAGGCCGTGAGACATCGGTGGGGTAATGGAAAGGAAGGGGTTCCCCGTCGTAGCCGGATTCCTCGAGCAACTCCCGGGCCAACTCGACGTCGTAATCGTAGGTGGTAATTTCCTCATTGGTGACCGCGAGCTTGGGTGGGACAAACTGATCCGCGGGGGCCGTGCCGTTCAGGAACAGACCCTCAATCACCGCTTGCTTGTCGATGGCGTGGGCTACCGCCTGGCGGAACAGGAGGCTATCCACTCCGGGAAAGTCCTGGTTCATGCCCAGGTACAGGATCGAGTAGGGGTCGCGCTGCAGGAGCTGCTGGCCTTCCCTGACCAGGGTGCCGGCATTGTCAACGGTGACGAAGTCGTAGCCGTCGATCTCGCCGGTAGTGAGAGCATCCAGTCGATCGTCGGGCAGGGCGAGCGTGGTGAACACGACGGTGCCGATCTCGCCGCGTTCGCCCCAGTAGTCGTCGAATGAGGTCAGCCGTACGTCGCCTGCCTCCCAGCTGTCGAAGGTGTAGGGCCCGGTGCCCACCGGATTGAGCGCATACCTCGAGAGCGCAGTGCCGTTGCGCTCTTCGGACAGGTCATCGGCCGCCAGTTCCTCAAGGGCCCGCGGTGAGGACATTGCGAACGAGGGCATCGCCAGGGCGGGGATAAACCCGGTGAGGCGGCTGTTGAGCTGGATCAGGACTTCGAATTGACCGAGCGGCTGGCAGGACGAGTAGACGGATAGCTCGGGTTCGTCGGAGTAGGCGTTGAAGACCGAGCCGAAGGCGATGGCGTTGTCCGCGGTGCGGGTATCGGCGGGCAGTGAATACCAGCGGTCGAAGTTCGCGCAGACGGCCTCGGCGTTGAACGGCTCGCCGTCGTGAAATTCAACGTCCTCGCGGAGGGTGAACGCGTAGGCGCGGCCGTCATCCCGTTCGTCCCAGGAAGCGGCGAGCAGGGGGACCGGCTCAGAGGTGAGGGGGTCAATACCGACCAGGCCCTCAAGCAGCTGGCGTGTGATCCGGTAGGACTCGGTGTCGGCCACCAGTGCCGGGTCGAGCCCCGTCGGGTCGGCGGCGGCGCCGAAGGTGAAGACCGCCTCCGGCGCTCGGGGTGGAGCGGTTGCCGACGGCGTCGGAGTGGACGTCGTCGTCGGCGTAGGAACGGGGGTAGCGCCGGTGCAACCAGCAATGGTGAGGCCGAGAACCGCTGCCACTGCACCGCGGGCCGCTCTGGCCCAGCGGGAGGGTCGGGCAGCTTCGGTCGTCGCCATGGTCTCCTCAGCCGTAGCCGCGCACGGCGGAAAATTGATTAGGTTCTCCAGTCTAAATGATGATCACCGCCGCGGTCTGCGACCAACCGGCGGCCGGTCACCTAACGGGAAAAGGCTGGGATCCCGAGCACCATGACGGTGCTTGGGATCCCAGCCTAGATCGCCCTGGTCCGAATTAGAGGAGTCGAATCAGGGAGTCGATTACTCGCTAGGAGGCATCAGAACGGAGTCAACCATGTACACGGTTGCGTTCTGGGTCATGACGCCACCGCAAACAACAGCTGAGCCGTCTTCGCCGACAGTGATTTCGTCGCCCGAGCCCTCAACGGTCAGCTCTGCACCATTGGCGGTCATGTGGGTTCCGGCAACCTCGTCAGGGGACAGCTGACCTGGGACAACGTGGTAGGTCAGGATGCCTTCGAGGAGAGCCTTGTCGGTCTTGAGGGTTTCGATGGTTGCTTCGTCGATCTTGGCGAAGGCATCATCGGTAGGAGCGAAGACGGTGAACTCGCCACCGTTGAGGGTGTCAACGAGGTCAACGTCGGGGTTCAGCTGGCCGGTGACAGCAGCGGTCAGGGTGGTGAGGATGGGGTTGTTGGAAGCAGCGGTGGCTACTGGATCCAGGGCCATGCCGGCAACTGAGCCGTCGCCTTCTGGAACGGCTGCAGCGTAGTCGGCGCAGCCTGGGCCAACCAGGTTAGCGGCTGGGTCCATGTCTTCGCCCATTTCCTCTTCCATCCCCGACTCGGTTGCTTCGGGTGCGGCTTCGGTGGTGGTTGTTTCCTCAGCGGGCTCAGCTGCAGTGTCGCCGCCGCCGCATGCTGCGAGGCCGAACATGGCCACTGCAGCGACACCGAGGATGGAGAGCTTACGGCTCATGATGTTTCCCATTGAATTTTCTCCTTCATAGGTGTGACCGGGCGTACTCTGCCGATCAGCTAACTAACTTGTCGAACACATCGTGTCGATGTCTCATAGGTACTTCGCTCATGTCCGAACAGAGGATTGGTGGCTGATCCTGAAATCTTCTACGCCATTGAGAAACCGCGGAAACCCGGGGACTTTTAGGACTGAATGTGACCCAAGTCCCACTTTATGGCGGCCCGGCCGGGTAACGGAACGGTCACGCTGGCGGCCTCCTGCAGGTCGGCGTGCTACCCCGCAGCACAGCCTCGTTCAGGCAAAAGAAAACACCCCCGGCCGATACCGGGGGTGTTTACCTCTAACCCTGTGCGCAAGAAGGGACTTGAACCCTCACGTCCGAAGACACTGGATCCTAAATCCAGCGCGTCTGCCAATTCCGCCACTCGCGCCTTCGATGCCGAGGACAGCCAGGCCGCCCAAAACATCAGCCTCCAGTGTACGCGAATCTACTGAACCCCGAGGTCCTTCCTGAGCTTGGCCACATGGCCGGTAGCGCGCACGTTGTACTGAGCCAACTGCACCAGGCCATCGGGCCCGACGACGACGGTCGAGCGGATCAGCCCCTCATAGATTTTGCCATAGTTCTTCTTCTCTCCCCAGGCTCCCCATGCTTCAGCCACCGTGTGGTCCTCATCGGACAACAGTGGGAAGGTGAGCTCCTCGGCGTCGGCGAATTTCCTGAGTTTGGAGACCCCATCGGGCGAGATACCCACCACTGTGTAGCCGGCCGCGGCCAGCGACGCGAGATTGTCGCGGAAGTTGCATGCCTGGGTGGTGCATCCAGGGGTGGCCGCGGCTGGGTAAAAATAGACGACCACACTGGTACCCGCAAGGTCCTTCAGCGAGACCGAGGATCCGTCGGCTGCGGGCAGGGTGAAATCCGGGGCCGCATCGCCTGACATTAGCCGTTCAGCCATTATCAATATCCTTTCAGCTATTTGATTAGTTGCCTTGCACATGGTTGCGCTGACACTTTTCGCAAATCCTTAGCTATCATAAGTAAATAGGGTCGAGCCGTTTGAAACTACACCCAACTGCGGGACCAAGATCAACGCCACACGCCAGTGGGGCGAGAGGAAGTGTTTTCTTTTATGCCGGACCTGGAGCAATGGCCCACCGGTCGACTGCTGACAACCGCCGCTCGACTGGTGGAGCATGCGTGGAACGAGCAGTTGGTGTCGCTTGGCGTGACGCACGCCGGCGTGATCGCACTAGGTGTGCTGGCCAGCCAGGGGCCAATGACTCAGGCGAACCTTGCACAGATCGTGCGGGTTCAGGCGCAGACGATGGGTAAAACACTCTCCAGGCTTGAGACGCGGGGCCACGTCTCACGCACTCGGAATGATCTTGATCGCCGCAGCCACGTGGTTTCCATCACGGACGCTGGCAGCAGCGTCTTGCTAATGGCGAAAGATATTGAACGCACCCTGATCACCGGTGAGGGGCTGGTCTCGGACGAGCTGCGCGTCCACCTTCAGGGTGTGATCCGCGAACTTGGAGCGCCCCGGTGGATTACGAGCGCACCCGCCCCGTCGGTCGCCGTCGATGCCGTACCCGACGACGGCGAACTGCCGCCGTCCGGTTTGTCTGACGGCCCCGATGCACTGGTTCCTAGGGAACACTAGGGCATATCGTTCCTGAAGCTGGAGGTGGCGCCGCGCTTCACCAGACGCCCTTCACCAGCGGCTTCACCAGACGAGGTCGAGGTCGCCGTGCGCGGCGTAGATCAGGCGTTCCGGATCGCTCAGGACGTCGACCGGTCTGTCGCCACCGAGGTACCCATTGGGTAGGCAGAACCATTGCAGTAAATGTCTGTCTCTCCACCCTCCTGCGAGCCCGATCATGGCTACGCGGGCAATCGCGGGACGCGCGTGTCCGCTGTTGGGATCAAACTGGAACCCTGGGTAGAGGACCCGCCCTGCCCGGGTCACCACGCCCAGGATCTGGCGTTTCGCCGCGAGGCAGCCAGCTGGAGGTGAGAGAGGACCCACCATGTCGTCGACCTCCGGCCCGGTGAGCATGCCGAATTCTGCAGCAATGGAGGCCCAGCGGCCGCGTGCCACCCGCCGGCTTATTTCGCCGGCGTGTATTTCCCCGAAGGATGGCACCCCTTCCATGGCGACAATGTACTGCTTTACAGCCCCGTAGTCACTGATCCTGGGGAATTGCAACCAAATTGGTATCCGAGCGGGCGGTCTGCCCCCTCCTCGCGAGCATCGACCGCACCGGCTCTCACGACTGCCGAAGAGGTTTGCGGTCAGCGGTGGTCAGTAGAGGGCCGCAGCCCAGCTTTCGGCAAAGTAATCGGCGATGGGATACTTTTCGCGTCTGCAGGTCAATCAAAAAATAGCCTGACCGGGCGTTCTGCCGGTCAGGCTATTTTCGTGTGGTGCACCCCTCGGGACTTGAACCCGAAACCCTCTGATTATGGGTTGGTGCTGCACCCAAAATTCGAAGCGGTCTCAGAGGTAGCTGCATCAGCGCTAGGGGTAGCGCACGATGAACATCTTGGCCTTTGCCCGGCTGTGGCCGCGTGAGCGTCCAGACGCACACCTGCCGACATAGTGCGATGGCTCTCCGGCTTGTTGGCGGCGGCACTCAATACCGGGCCTACTGCGAGGCGTGCGACCTCGGGTTGAACTGGTACGCCGACGACGAGGGGCGACAAGCTGCCGAACGCTACGCGGAGGGACATAGGTGCTCGACGTGAGCATAGACTCGAAACCGGGTGAACTGTAGCTGGCTCCGAATAGACGGCATGAAACCCTTACTTGCTCCCATCCAGTGGGAAGATGCCATAGCGCCCTGGACAGAATGGCTGCGCGCCGCCGGCCGGCCCAAAACCACAATTTACCTGCGCACGGTTCAGCTGCGACGCTTAGGACGCTTCCACGCCAAACTCTCCCCGTGGGATCTGAGCGCCGGGGAGCTAGTTGCGTGGATCGGCTCTCACAACTGGGATAGCGACACCATTCGCTCCCATCGGGCGGCGCTGCGCTCGTTTTACGCCTGGGGATTGCTCGGCGGCATGGTCGAGGTCAATCCTGCTGCGGGTCTGCCGAGCGTGAAGGCAAAGGCCGGACGTCCCAAGCCAGCGCAGGAATCGCAGTGGAAAGACGCCATGCTCTCCTCCGATCCGCGGGATGCACTGATGATCAGGCTCGGCGCTGAAGCAGGCCTGCGCTGCTGCGAGATATGCAAGGTTCACACTGACGACGTAGAGCACGATTTGATCGGCTACTCGCTGCGCGTCGTGGGTAAGGGTGGAAAGGTGCGCACGGTGCCGCTTTCACCACGGCTAGCGCTAGAACTGCGAGCACGGCCGGCTGGCTACGCGTTCAAGGGCGCGGTTGATGGGCATTTGTCGGCGGCTTACGTCTCCAAACGGCTTAGTTGGGCGCTGGGCAAGGGCACCACGGGGCATATGCTGCGTCACCGCTTCGCGTCGGTCGCCTACTCGGCTGAACGGGATCTAAGGGCGGTGCAAGAGCTTCTAGGCCACAGTTCACCAGAGACAACAGCTCGCTACACCGCGATACCTGACGGTGCGTTGCGTGCGGCTGTGCTGGCGGCGGCGTCCTAGATGAGAGGATGACGACCATGGAAAAATTGTTCATCGTCATACTTTGTCTATTGGGTTTGATCCTGCCAGTCACGGGGATTGTTATTGCATGGTCAAGGCACATCGTCAGGTGGTTCGAGTTCAAAACTCACGCCTAATCCGTTCCAATCTGGACGCTGAGTTTGCTGAACGATACGAACAAGCGCAGCAAGACGGCGAGGCCATGAGGATGTCGGCCATAACCAGTGAAAAGGACAGACTGGCAATTGAGCGTGGGGCCTTACCTGGCACTACCTATGGGCAATTAGATGATCTGGCGTTGTACGGAAACCCATTCGTGCATCTGAATCAAGCTAGGAGCGAGCTTGGGTTCGTAGCCACAGGTGTAATCGCGGCCACGGCAGCTAGCATCTGGTCCCTTTGGGCCACTTAGCGGATCACTAGAGCGCTGGCGAGGGCTGTCGCCAAGGCAGATAAACCCGAGAGACCTGCAACGGCTACTGCGCGAACAATCCACGTTTGTGAGTCTTCCAACGCTTTGATGGCTTTGTCTTGGGACTCCTGTTGCAGCCCGAAGTATTTACGCGCATTCTCCAAATCCGCATGGTCTGGACGGTTGTCCAATTTGTCTGTGAGCGTGCTCACCGTCGTCGTGAGCACGTCCAGCCTCCGGCCGATTTCCCCCATAGTTATGTCATCACTCACGCTTGGCTCGCTTTCCTTCCGGTGCGTTGGGGATGCCGTAGACCGCTACTGCGGCGGTGATGGTGGCTTGGGCGGTCTGAACCCATTCCTGCGCCGTCATGGCGTTGTCGTTGAGTCCGACGTACACCACGGCTAGGCCAGCGAGGATGCCGGCGGTGATGGCTTTGGCGTACTTTGCCGGGTTCATGATGCTTTGCGCTTTCCGTGCGCTCTGCGGCGTGCCTGCTCGTCGATCTTCACGCCGGCCTTCGCTGCGATTGCTCGGATGACGGCAAAGCTGTTGCCGTCGGACTGGACGCCGATGATGCCCTGGCGCTGGTCGTCGTGGAGGTTCTTCACCATTGCGTACAGGTTTTCCTGCTGTGCATCTGAGAGGGCCATGAGAAATCCAACTTTCTTGGGTAGTTTGCTGCGAATTTTGGTGCGGGGGTCGAAACGGCCGTAGGTGCCGTGTTGGGGCACTGGGTCGGTGAACGTTTCTAGGTGGACGTGGGGGCCGGTGCTGTTGCCTGTGCTGCCGACGTAGCCGATGGTCTGGCCTTCGGTGATCTGCTGCCCGGGTTCGAGGTCTTCCTTGTCGAGGTGGGCGTACAGGCTGTACCAGTCGCCGTGGTCGATGATCACGAGGATTCCCGAGCCGGGGTGAAAGGCGATCATGCCGTAGAGGTTCGGGCCTAGAAGTGATCCCCAGTCAGCGAAGACCACTACACCGTTGGCGAGGGCCGGGATGGGTGTGCCGGTTGGTGCGGCAATGTCCGTACCCCAGTGGCCGTGGGGTTGGACAGGTGAGTAGGGGTTCTGCCAGATTTCCTGGCTGACCCACCCAATATCGAGAATGCTGGTCATGATTGCTCCGTTTCGGGACGGTCCTCGGGTGCTTCGGTTTCCTGCGGAACGTCTGCGCACAGTGCACAGACTCCCGTAGGTATGAAGGGGTCAATGTCGATGTGGATCGGCTGACCTGTTGCGTCTAGTTTGTGGTTGCTCATGCTGGGATCGTTTCTACTGCGGTGCCGGGTAGTGTCGTCGGCCAGGGGTCGTTGGTTTGGAAGATGTATTGCCGGTAAACGGGGGTACCGTTCGTTCCTCCGAGGATGGTTAGTGAACCGGCAGTGAACGAGATGATTGTGCGGCAGGCTGTCGTCTGCCCGATGTGAACTGGACCGTTGTCCAGTAGGTGGTAGTCGGGACGGAAACCTGCGGGGAGCGTGTAGACGGGGACTGCCAAGTCAGTGAAGGACACACCGTAGATGTTCAGCTGGACTGTATTGTCGTTACGCCGGAGGTAGGCGTTCGTGCCTGTGTGCGCGGAGAGGTTTGTTTCGATATTGCGGCGTCCTGTGTCTCCGTAAATCATCTGCTCACGGTTGTTCAGGTAGTCCCAGATTTTGACGGCGCGGCCTACCGATTGGTCGATGGTGTACCCACGCTTGCCGAGTGGGATGCGTGCCTTTAGGCCGTCGCCGAGGTCGAGTTCGGCTTCTCCTGTGGTGAATGCATCGGTGAAGCTGTTGATACGCATGGGCTCTCCTTAGATGCTCTGTAGGCGAATGTCGGTGACGTCTACTGGGCCGCCGGCTACCCGTCCACCGGCAACTGTGAGGTTGCCGGTGAAGTTCGCGGGGATCACCATTTGCTTGCGGACCTGAACCCAGTTCGGTGACGCCGGAAGCACACGGTCCTTGGCGGCGTTGATACCCGTCCCGGTTGCCGCGGTCCTCACTGTGGCTCCGGTCGTGGCGCGGACTCGGTAGATGAGTTCGCGGACGCCGCCGAGTTGGGCTTCCTTGCGGCTGAATCCAAAGCTCTGGGTTAGCGGGGTTCCGGTGGCCGTGGTTGCGTAGGGGATGGGGCCGGCGCTGTTGATGGTCCACCCAGTGGTGTTGGCCCAGTTATTGAGGCCGTCGGTGAATCGGCCGTTGGTGATCAGGGTGTTGCGATGTCTCGTGGTCGGGTCAGCGAGCAAAAGACCACCGGGGGTCAGGACGACCAGTTCGCCGGCGTCACGGCGGGCAGCGATGTTGGCGAAGACCGCTTCAAGATCGGCGGTGGTCATGTAGCCGGGGGTGTCGAGGTAAATCGGGTGAAGCATCAGCTTCAGCCCAGCGCGGTCAGCTATCGCACCCCGAATCACGCCGTCAACCCACGCGGGAGTTTGCTCATCAATCGTCGCGTGGCCTAAGCCGATAGGAAGGTCGGCGGGTAGGGTGCGGTGCAGGCCGGGGAGGTAGCCGCTCACCGCCGCGTGGTTGGCGATAGCGAGCTGGCCTGCATAGGTGTTCCAGTGCTGCTCTATGGTTTGCATCGGTGAATAGCCGTCAAATTCCCCGCTGAGAACGCCGGGTGGATCCCACGCCTCGCAAATGATCGCGGGAAGGTTCGTGGTGAATTCCCCGAGTGGGCCAAGAATCTGAGCGTCAATGTTCCCTTTGCCCGTCGCACCAATATGGTCGCGGCCATGGTTAGCCATTTCCCCGCCATCGTTGATGAGCAGGCCTTGCAGTTCTGCCCAGGTCGAAGCGTTACCGGCGGAGCCAAGCTGCCGGGAATTGATGGCTTGCAGCCACGGAAAATCGTATTTGCGAAGCAGGGGAAGTACTTTTGTTTTGAAGTTGGCTAGCCCGTGGTCAAACTTTATGGCTAGGGCGGGTAGGCCAGCGGTGCCGATGACGCCGCCGCGTCGGTCTTTGAACGCGGCTACCAGAGCGGCGCGGTGCGCGGCGGGTGCGACGGCGTAGGGGGTTGGGTCGATGAGCGGAGTCCAGGGGGTCCAAGTGGCGTTGGTGACCGAGCCGGTGGAACGGAACCAGATATTGGCGAAACTTCCGGTAGTTACCTGAAGCTGGTAGGTCACACCGTTGGAGGTGCTCCACACATGGAAGTTGCAGATTTCCTTCGCCGCGAAGTTGGTGATGTTTGCGGCGTCGTTGGTGAAGCGGATGTGGGACCATCCCGTAGTGCGCATGGTGTTGGCGTCCGCGTCTAGCGGCAGAGACGTGCCGGCGAAGGGGTTGATGAAGGTCAGCAAGTTATCTACGTCTTCCAAACCGTTTTGCATGGCTGCGGCGATTTGAGAGATTTTTAGGCTCCCGTCGGGGTAGCGGATGCCCTTACCTGTTGTGCCCATTAGGGTGCACCAATCCTTTGGAAGTCGTTGAAGGTGAGTTCGTCGCCAACATTGTTGATTTGGCCGTCCGAGAATGCGGACACTGCGATGAGGTCGCAGGTCCAGTAGTCGCCGCCGGCCGACGTTTTAGGTGGCCGGCCGAGGATCAGGCTGATATCCCAGCGAGTCCTCTTCCCGTTCCAGACCGCTTCGCCGCCGATGGCGAACCCGCGGATGTCGCTGTAGGCCATATCGGGGCGGTTGTCCTGTAATGCGCGGATCACTACGAGGGTGGTGAAGCGTTGGCGGGGGTCCAGTAGGGCGCGTAGGCCGGCGCGGTCGAAGATCTCCGAATCGTTGATGGTCAGATCCTTCGCACGCCATTGGGTGTCGGTGGCGAGCCACCGCTCGAAAATCGGGTTGATCATGCTTGCGCCGATTCCGATGGATTGCAGGTCAGTTCTGAATGAGGTGGACCGGACGCCGAACTCGGCGCGTGCTGCGCTGGTATCCATGAAGGATCGAGAGTTGACTTCGCGGGTGTCGGAGTCCGCGTAGCCGGCTAGCTCGGCGTCGTATTCGGGAGGAATCACAACGTCGAGAGTCACTTCGGTGATCACGTCTTCGGGTTCTTTCGACCAGGACAGGTCGCGTTGCACGTCCCGGCCTTCGAGGTAACAGACGGTACCGCCGACGTAGTACGGGGCGCCGGGGGTGCGGCCCCAGCGGACGCCGCCGGTAAGTTTGGTCAGCTGGTCGGGGCGTGTGTCGTTGGACACGTCGTGCACGAGGTCGAGCCGGCGATAGGTGGTGTTATCCGGTGGCGAGTAGTAGCTGGTGTGGCGTCTGATCATCAGCTGCCCTCGCAGGTAGGCGTCGATCAGATCGAGCATCGGAATGTTCTGGTAGTGCAGTTCCGCGTGCTGTTTTGTTGGGTAGCGTGTGCCGTCCAGGGTGCGAGGTTCCCACCCTTCGGCTTCGAGGAACGCCTGCACTTCGGCCATCCGCGACGTGCCAGGGCGTGCGGGAAGTGACACGTCGTAAAGTTCGGTCGCGGCGAGGTCGGTCAGCAGGTCAACGCAGACCACGGTATAGAGCATTGCGCCGTCGATGAAGTCCGATGGGTGCGCTTCGGCGCGTTGGATTCTGCCGACAAAGTAGGTGAACGCGTCACTGACGGGTTCGCCGTCCAGGGGCACGTGAACGATAGCCACCATGCGGCCTAGTTCGATGAAGGTCAGTTCTTCAGCGGCACGGACAAGAATGTCAAAGCGTGCCGCTTCAGGGCTTTGCATATCAAGATCGGTGTCAGTGCCGAAGGTCAACGTCAGGCCATCGAGGACCGGCCGATTCGACATGGCGTAGTCGTCCATCAGCCGACCGTCGATGTAGACGCTCGGGGCTGGGTGCTTCATCGTCGGCCCTTGCGCCCGCTGGCGCGTTCGTAGGTTTCGATGCTCTTCACGAGTTCACGGCCGAGCGCTACCCGGTCGGTGCCGGGGCCGGCCTGCACCTCTATGCGGTACTCGTTGCGGACGGTCATCCCACCGGCGCTGGACGAGCCGCTGCCGCCGAATCCGAACCCACCAAACCCGCCGCCGCTGTCACCTTCGCCGGCACCGAACATGCCGGGGACGGGTTCGCCCGGGCCGGCACCGAAGAGCCCACCGGAGCGGGGTGCGGCGGGCATACCGGCGGCGCTCTGCACACCCAGACCGAAAAGACCGCCGGCGATATTTTTGATGGCATCGACTGGGCCGGAGAGCAGACCCTGAATTTTGCTGGCGAGGTCGCCAACCCAGCTGATGGCGTCTTTGATCGCGCCAACGAATCCGGAGATCCCCGAGGTGACGTTTGACCAGACGATGCCGGCGACGGTGCCGAAGGCTGAGAGGGCACCTTCGATACCGCCGATGGGTTCCAGGGTGTTGTTGATCCAGAGGATCGCGTCTTGTGCGCCGCTGACGATCCATTGCCAGACCATGACGGCTACCCGGCCAGCGGCGTTGACCGCGTCCCTGAAAACGTCCACGTTGTTGTAGGCGAGGATCACGCCGGCTACCAGCGCGGCAATGAGGGCGATAACAATGCCGATCGGGTTAGCGGTCAGGGCTGCGTTGAAGAGCCACTGGGCGGCTGTTGCCACGCCGATGGCGGCGGCGGCGGCCAGCTGAGCGCCGCGCGCCGCCACTGACGCTACGGTGTGCCCGATCAGGCCGGCCGTGGAGGTAAGTCGGGTGAGTATGGAGGTGCGCTCGGCGATGATCTGTGTGCCGGTCGCTGCCGTGTTGGCCCTGATCGCTGCGGCCAGTGAGAAGTTCGCTGCCGCCTGAGCTACGGCGATGGGCAGGCCGAGTGCGGCGGCGAGGTTCGCGGCGGTCTGCGCGGCTTTGATGATGACGAAAGCGGCGGCGAGGCCGACGATGAGGGCGGTCAGTGCGCCAGTGTTTTCGGCAAGGAACTGCATGCCGGTGGCTGCGCCTTCCAGCAAAGGGATCGCCAGGGGAAGGGCGCTGGCGACGAGTTCGCCGAGGGTCTGCGACATGTCGCCGACCGCTTTGCCGACTTCGATCAGGATGGGGCCGGCCGGCTTCGCTACGGCGAGGAAGGCATCGAACACGCCAGAGAGCTTCGAGAAGTCGCCCTGCACTGCTCCGGCGAAGAAAGTGGTCAGAGATTCCCACGCGGTGCGGATGCGGAAGGCTGCGGCTTCCATGAATCCGGGGAACCCTGATGACGTGATTTCGCCGTCGTTGTACTTCCATGCAGCGGTGAAGGCCCGTAGACCGCCGATTGCTTCGTTGACTACCTTCCCGAATCCCTGCGAGGGGTCCAAGCCGAGAGCGGTGGTGATGTCCTGTGTCAGACCGCCGGTGCCGAGCAGGTCGATGCCTGCCTGTAGGCGGTCGAGGTAGGAGGAAATGGCCCCCACGCCAGCGAGCAGTTTCAGGTTCACGGCGGTGACCGCTGGGGCGAGGAAACCGCCGAGCTTCGCTGAAAGGTTCGTGGTGGCCGCTGCGAGGGTCTTCTGAACGTTCGCCGTTGATGTGCTGGTGCGCGCGTAATCGCCCTGGGCGTCTTTGGTCTGCTCAAAGATCAGAGCCTGCGCAGCGAGGATCTTGTTCTGCGGGGTCAGCGCGTCCTTGGTGGTCGAGACTAGCCCCAGTTCGAGGGCTTTCTGACGCATGGTGGCGTCATCGAGTAGGACGCCGTAGGCGCGCAAAGGTTCTGCTTCCCCGCGTAGGGCCGCGCCGATGGCTTCAACGGACTGCTCGGTGCTGGTGCCTTTGAAGGATGCGAGGTCACCGGCGAGGGCGGTGAGGTCGGTCGAGAATTTGCCGAGGTCATCCCCGGCGAGGCCGGCTGCTTTACCGTAGGTTCCGTAGGTGTTGGCGGCGTCGATCACTTGCTGGCTGGACAGGCCCAGTTTGGTGTCGGCGGTCGCTGCCTGATCGGTGATCATCTGCATGCTGTCGCCGAACACGACGCCGGCGGCGGCAGTGGAGTCTTCCAGTTCGGAGAACGCGGCCACACCCTGTTTAGCGAAGTCGAAGGTTTTCTTCGCTGCGAAAGCAAGGCCAGCGGCGACGGCTAACTTCAGTGCACCGAACCGCTTCGTCGTCGCGTCCACGGACTGATCCACGCCAGAGAGCGCGCCGCGAGTATCCGCGGCGGCCCTCTGCGCGCCGGTGGCTTCCCCGATGATCTTCAGCGAGAGTACAGCGGTTTTGCCGGCCATCGGGGTTAGTCCTTCCTGTGCCTTGCCTGTTCCTGTTCTTGCAGGATGTGAACGGCCGTGGTGATCACTTCGGGGTCTTCACGTCGCCACGCACTGACCGGGATGTGCGTGGCGACTGCCAGCGCTACGAGTAGGTAGTGGGCTGTTCCGTCGGCGTACCTAAACCCAGCGGCGTCTCGGTGTCCTCGTCGGTGTCCTCGACGGCTTCGACGTTGCTCACGTCGGCCACGTTGGTAGTGAACTCGTCCCACGTCTCGGTGATCGAGCCTTCACGCCGGCCGGCCGACCAGGCACGGAACGGACCCATCTTCAGGGCGTTCTCTTCGAGCGTTCCCCACTTGGCCTTGTTCTTACGCAGAGTTGTTTCGAAGTTCAGGGTGTCGCCGAGGTTCGGGGTGACCACGATTTCGGTGCCGTCGAGACGGGTGATCTTCAGCTGCTGGATAGACATTGCTTTGGCGCTCCTAGAGTTTGTTGATGAGGAATTCAAGATGTTCAGAGAATTCGGCGGACCATGCCGGTTCGGAAGAGGTCGCGCCGTCTGAGAGGAAATGGGTGGCCCCGATGTTTCGGGCTGCCCAACCCCAGTGAATGACGGCGGCATAGGGGGCGTTGGAGTAGACGGTGCCGCCGCTGCTGCTGATGCTGCGTGCGAGGAACCCTGAGACTTTCGGTGCCCGTTCGCGGCCAGCGGTCGCCGCTATGCGTGCCGCTGCGGCCGTGGGTTCGTCCAGGTTCCCTAGGCCGTCGATCAGTCCGGCAAGGCCGGCGGTGATCTGCCGATTACCTGCCAGACTGATCGACAACATGGGCTAAACGACGGCAGGGATATCGAAGGTGGTCGGCTCGCCGATGACTTTGAACTCGAAGTCGCTGGTGTTGCGCGTCTTCACGTCGCCGCCGACTTCCAGCGGAATGATCTTGGCGAATCCTTTCCAGCCGTAATCTGATTCGGCGGTGCTGGGGGTGAACTTGAACGGCAAGACCGTCAGCCGGTTCTCGTAGGCCCAGTGGAGCAGGCCGGCCTTGTCGTAGGACTGAAGCAGGGTTCCCGAAAGTGTCCACGTCAGCGTGTCGTCGCCGTCGAGGGTTTCCCCGCTGAGGACGGGGATAGAGTCCTCTTCCTCTAGCGAGGGGGTGAGCTTCGTTGCCGTGGTCTGACTGCCGAACTGGGTAAGAGTGCCGAGTTCCCCGAACTCCAGCACGCCCGGGCCGAGCCGGTGAGCTTTTACTGCCATGATTTTGTTCTCCTAGATTGAGTCGGTGAAGCTGACGACGTACGCGGGATAGGCGGGCATGCCCGGGTGGCTGAAGGTGGCCGGTTCGGCCGTGTCCAGGCTCATGGGTTCGTGAAGCGCTGACAGGATCGGGTCGATGTTCGCCCACGCTGCAAGACGATCCGCTGAGGGGCCAGCGATGACGTACAGTTCCCACGTCGCTTCGGCGATGTAGTGGTTGAGGTACTTCAGCTTCGGCGGCTGCACAGCCACGGCCGGCCCGTTGGCAAGTGCCGCCGGCACCTTCGCCAGATCCGTCGTGACCAGTGCAAATTCCACGCCGGCGGCGGTGAGCGCCCGGGAGACTTCCTCCACGATTTCTGCGGCGCGTTCGATAGTGCTCATGCGACAGCCGGCCCGAGGTAGGGCTGAAGGAACGGCATGGCCGCTTTCATCGGGTCACGAGCGATACGCATGGGTGCGAACTCGGGGGAGTCCAACCCCACAAGACCATTGCGGGACTGCCGGCGGTGGTACAGCTCCGCGCCGGCTTCGAGGACCGCACGCGCAACCGCGCTGGCAGGCACAGTGTCAGCAGGCACTTTGCTTACCGGCCGTGCCACCATTGCTACGGCTTCATCGGCGCAGTCGATCACGTACTGATCGGTCTCCGACGCCTGCACGTAGGTGGCGAGGGCTTTCACGGTTGCGGGTGCGACGGCCACGATTAGACGCCTGCTGCGGCCGGGGCGGCGATCTTGACGGGCAGGATGGCTTCGGGGAACGGGTTGGTTACCGCGACGTACCCATAGAGGCTCAGCTGCTTGGTGAGGTTGATAATGTTCTCGTCCTGCAGCTGCACAGGTGCGCCGGGGGATTCCAGCGTTTCGATGGCCGTGGGGTCGTAGAAGGAAAGCACTTCGCGGGTAGCGCGGGTGCCGACCAGGGAAACCGGGACGTTGGCAAGGGTGCCGTCGGCGCGCTTCAAGTTCAGCTCGCCGACCTGATTCATGCCGGAGCCGTAGACGTTCATCAGCCGGCGTCCGTCGCCGTCGGTGAGACGGTTCAGGATCTTGAACTGGTCGATGGACGCGTGCATTCCCTCGAGGAGGAAACCGCGCTCTTCGTAGATCAGCGCGGCGTCTACGATCAGATCTAGCCACTCGTTCGTGGTGGCACCTGGGGCGATGGTCAGGGCGCGCTCGGTGAGCGGATCGGCGGTGTTTGCGGCGATGTGGGCGGCGATGATCGCGAAGTACTCGGCGCGCACTCGTGCTTCGGTGCCGGCGGCGTACTTGAGCATCATGGCTTTCCACAGCGTGTTCAGCGTGGGGATGGTAGCTCGCTGGATGGCCTGGAAGCTCATCGAGGACCAACCGCCGACGGTGTGCACTTCGGCGTTCTCGATCTTCAGGGAGACCTTGCCGGGGCCGGCGAGGTTGTCACCTTCGAGCAGCTGCTCACCAACAACGGTGGTGTTGGCCAGAAGCTTGCCGTACTCGATGGTCATGCCCGTTGCTGGGAGGGTGCCACGGCCGAAGGTGTTGAAGATCCGCCGCCGCTCTTCTACCAGCTTGATGTAGTCGCCTACCCATGATTCCTTCACGATGGCATCAGCCAGGACATTGGCCGGCGCTTCGCGGTTCGTCAGTTCGGCGTGGAACGTGAGCGCTTCCTCGTCGCGGTTGGCGACGGCGCGGACGAATTCGCCGATGCTGCGGTAGGCGGGAATGTGGATGGCCGGCGCTTCGGCGGCATTGCCGGCCTGAAGGCTGGCTAGCGCGCGCTCCAATTCCTGCTGGCCGTCGAGGACGGGCTGAAGATCAGCGCGGGTCAGGGTGTCAACTTCAGGGGGCATGGTGGAACCTTTCGGTGATGCAGGGGCGGCTGAGCGGATGGAGGAAACTTTTGCGGTGGTGTAGGCAGGGAAGTTGACCAGCGAGAATTCGCGGGCCTTCACCTTGGTGTGAATGACGGTGATGTTTCCGTCGTCGTCTTTCTCGGTGCGGTAGTCCACCGGGATAAAGCCGATGCTCAGCGAGTCCACTGCACCGTCTTCGAGAAGGGTCCAGGCGTCGCGGCCGACGGCGGTATCTGAGACTTTGCCGGTGACCTCAAAGCCGGCTTCGGTGTCGTTGCCGGCGGTGGCGCGGCCGATGACTTCGCGGTGCTGCCAAAAGATCTTGGTGCCATCCAACTCGATAGCGCCGGGTTCGAACCGTTCGCTGTAGCCATAGCCGAGGTCATAGGTTTCGCCGTAGGGAACGCCGATGCCGGTGAACTCCCGCTTAGCTGTGTCTTTCGAGCGGATGGTGAAAGAGCGGACCATGAGGCCGGCGTCGTTGGTCAGTTCTTCGAGGTCCATTACGCGGCTTCGCTCTCGGTTGATGGTTTGGCTGTGCGGGCTGGCCGGTTTTCCTTGATTTGCTCCCGTTGCGCGTTGGTCAGCGGTGCCCAGCCTTCGATGCCGCGAACCTCGTCGTCGGTGAGGAAGCCGGCGGTCAGGCCGATGGCGTGAGCTTCGTACCGGGTCTTGGTGTCCGTGCGCAGGAGGGCGTCGAAGTTGAAGCGGACCTCCTGACCGCGCACGGTGAGCGAGGTCAGTGCTTCCTCGATCTTGCGGAGGTAGCCCATGAGGGTGAACCGGACAAACGCAATCCAGTCCTGTTCCACGTTCGAGTAGGTCATTGCCGAGCCTTCGACGGCGGCGAGCATCAGCGATGCCGGGGTGCCGAACAACCGTGCCAGCTGGGTGGTAGTGAACTGCTGAGATTCCAGCCACTGGGCGTCGGCCGGCTTTAGCATGATCGGTTCATAGGTGGTGCCCTTGCCCAGCACCTTCACACCGCTCGGGTTGTCCGTGTCTGCCGCGCCGTTCCAGGCGGCCTTGAAGATCTTCGCGACGTCGCCGGTAAGTACCTGCTCCGAGGTGAGAATGCCGGAGGGGATCTTGCCCTCAGAGAACCAAAGGGCTGCGTAGTCGCGCAGTTCCAGAGCGCCGCGTAGCTCGATCTGCGCGGCTTGGATCGGCCCAAGTCCAGTGAGCCGGCCGGGGAGCTTCAGCAGGGTCATGTGCTTGATCTGGTTCGCGGCGTAGGTCTTGCCCTTGTGGTGGTACACAATGACGCCGGTCTTAGCGTCCTTCGCTGGCCGTACCTCGTGCGGGTTCAACGGTGTCAGATCCAGCACGCCGGCTGGGGTGTTTCCGAAGGCCGGCCCTTCGTTGATCTTCCAGTAGGCGTTGCCGGAGACGATCAGCGAGAGCACGGTCTGTTCGATGAAGTCGCTGCGGCTCATGTCCAGGCAGGGCTTTTTCATCAGTGAGGACATCTGATCGAACGGAAGCCGAAGGCCGTTGCGTTCGACGTTGTAGGTGATCTGGCTGGCCGAGGTCGAGAGGATCTGAATGGCCCGGTAGACGGTGGACAGGCTTACCGCTGTTTCGGCTGAGACGCCGCCGGCGGCGTAGCCGCGGTGTGGGGGAGTGATGCCGGGGAGCATTTGAGCGGTGCCGGCATCTGCACGCTTGGCTAGGCCAAGGGCTGCGGCTACGCGGTGGAGGATCGGCATGAGCAAAACTGTGGGGCCGGGGGCTACGGCTGGCCAAGCTTCGGTGCGGTCTCAGCGCATCTCAGCGCGTCTCATGTGATTTGGGCGCATTTCAGCGCAAGCACTCTTAGAAGATTTGGATGCCGGCGACTTCGGGCATGTGATCAATACCGTAGGTGCCCAGCGTGGCGGCTTCCAGCGCCGAGGTAGATCCGTTTGAGGCGCGCCGGCCCCACACCCACGCGCCGTCACCCACGCTCCGTTTCACCGCGATATCGGCGGCGGCGTCCAATGCTGGGTCGGGCCGGTAGCGCCAGATCGCCGGCTCTCCCCTGCGCACGAGACCGGAGTAGACGGCTTGGCAGGCTGCGGCGACGTTGACGGTTTTGATTGGCACGAGCGGTATACCGGCGCGTTCAGCCCTGTCGGCGAGGTCGGCCGACGGGCCGTAGCCGTCGATGGCGAATGGTGCGCCGTGCTTGGCTGAAAGCTCCTTCATGCGGGGCAGAGCCCATGAAGATCCTTCGTGGTGGTCGATAACTTCGGTGATCTTGAACCCGTCCACGATCCCTGTGGCGGTGATCGTGGTGTCGGAATCGTCCATACCGACCGCGGCGGCGAAACACACCTGGCCGGCGAGCTTCACGGCCGTGGAGCCGGCGCGCCAGTCGGCTTCGCTGATAACACGTTCGGTCGCACCAGTGCGGCGGTTGCCGTAGGCCCGACAGAATTCGGAGAGGCCGAGGGAATCCAACCATGAGTCGAGGTCTTCGCGTTCGAGTAGGAACCCGGCGCCGGGGTGAACGGCGTACACGGCATCGAGGAAGGTGGACACTTCGTCGTCCCGGGCGAGGTTTGGCAACTCAAGGTCGGGGGAGATCCCGAAGTCAAAAAACGCCGTGTCGGCAGGCATGTCGAGGCGCAAGCTATCGAGCAGTTCGTTTAGGTACTCGGATTCCGTTGTTCCTTCGGTTGAGAGGATCCAAAGCTGTGGGCGTTGACCGGTGAGCTTGCGGCGCGTCGTCGTCGTCGGGACAATCGCGCCGAGCAACGCTTCGGCCTTCGCTGCGCTGAAATACCACGCTTCGTCAATCGTGTTTTTATCCGATTGTTTCGAGTGAAGTGAATCTTCGGTAGGGGGGTGCGGGCGAATTGCCGAACCATTCAAGAATGTCAATGATTGGGTGCCGTTCGAGAATCGGGCTTTTCCCAGTCGCTTGAGGGGAGATTCTTTGAATAGTTCGGCCATTTGCTTCCACTTCGCCGACGCATGTTGACCGGTTTGCGCCGTGTACCACACCTCTCGGCGCTTTCCCATGAGACAGTTCTGGATATCGTTGGCAAGGTCGAGCGTGGTCTTTCCAGCCTGCCGCTGGACGGTCACAACAATCCTTGAGTAGATGAACTGGCCGCGTTCGTCTATCTCGCCAGCCACATCGGCGACGTAGCGTTGCCAGGGGATCAGCGGTTGGCCGAGTGCAGCCGCTGCTGCGGCCGTGTGAGCGCCGTAGGTCGCGCGGCTGAGGTCGCGGGGCGTACAGTAGCGCGGTTCAACTAGCCCGGGGTATTGCTGGGCGAGACTCGAAAGCATCTAGGAACTCTCTTAGGTCGGCGGGAATATCGCCGGCGTCGGGGCCGGTGTCGGGCGGGTCAAGGATTTCGAGAGTTGCCACGAGCTGCGCGGACTCTTGCGCTACGGCGCGGCCCTTCATGTTGCCTTTGGCGATGCTTTGGGCAAGCTCCAAGGCCGTTTGTGCGAGGAACATTTTAGAAGCAGGTATTCCTCGGTCGGCTTTAATAGCTTCAATGCTTTCACGGACGGACTTTTCTATTTGGCTCTCCCCGTAAATAGGCGCGCGCGAGGGAATGTCTAGCGTTTCCTGTCCGATTGCCATGTTTCGGGTCATTTTCCTACTCGCTTTTTTTATTTTGGGGGGTTGGGGGAGAGGAGGGGAGACGTGGATCTCCCCGCTGGAAAAACCGAACCAGAAAAACGCAAATCATCAGACATACCAGACGACTGCGCGCGTCACTCCGCGACTTCCGAGCTTCGAATCATCAAGCTGCATCCACCACCATGAGTATTCGGGGTCGCTGCTTGGATTGAACCTGCCTACCTGCAACTGTGGTTCGTTGTTCAAGTACTCACGCTCATCAGTGCACCGTGTGCAGTCTGCATGTGGGCCAGCGTTCGGTCCACAGATCTGATCATGCTCGGCTTGATTGGCATAGTCCCGAGCTATCGCTACATCGTGCGTGCGGGTGATGAGTACTCCACCGTCTGAGAAGGTGTGAGCGGCGGGGTTCTTCATTGGGCTACCAATCTCTTGATGGTGCGTGTTCGAGGGCTGCGGTGGTGGTGTCGTAGGCAGTGGTGGTGGTGTGGGTGGTGCCGGCCTTCAGTGCGTACCAGCGGTCTACCGATGCCATCGTGTAATCGGGGCGCATTGTGCGGCAGCGCTCCACCACCGTGGGTCGGCCTGGGTCTATCTCGATGACGTCGTAGTGCAGCGACTTGTACAGGGCTACCTCTAGCGGGTCGGGGATGGCGTGGATGATCCAGACGGTAATGCGACGGGATAGGCGGGTGGCGCGGTCTATCGCTGCTTTACGGGCACCAATGGCGATATGGCGAACGTAGTCGGGGTAGGCGTGTTCGGGGCTTGGCGGTGATGGCATGAGCGCTGCGGCGATCTTGTCGAGGTCGATGATCACATCGCCGGCTATTGCGTGCTCGGCGACGTGAGTGGTCTTCCCCGCTGCGGGTGGGCCGGTCACGATCTTGATGGTTGCGCCGACACCGCTAATCACCCTGTCTTGGCGTTGGGAGTTGCATGAGTGGCAGGCCGGCCTGAAGTTGGTTACGTCATCGGTACCGCCGTGAGCGTAGGGCACAACATGGTCTTTGGTGGTTGCTCGGCGGGTGCAACCGGGTAGCTTCAGCCAGCACCGTATCCCGTAGGTTTGTAGCACCTGTGCGGTGAGTGCTGAGGACTTCCGGCCAGCTCTGCGGCTCATGCCTTCACGACGAGAACAAGATGCTTCGTCGCTTCCTTGTGGTCTTTCGCGGCGTGCATGGTGATACTGAGGGGCATCGGCATGCTCTTGTAATCACACTCCACACAATCGGCCAGAGCACCGTCTCGGCGGCGGTTTCGCCGGCCTTCGAAGACCATGCCAAACCAGAACCAGATGGGGGCGAGAATTAGGGCGGGAACGGCAGCGAGTACGTCGATCATGAGCTTTCCTTGCTGGTCTGGCGTTCGTTTTCGGCTATCCAGCGGCGCACGTTGCCGGGTACATAGCGGATTTCGCGGCCGAACTTGGTGAACGTCGGGCCTTTGCCTGTGCGGCGTAAGTGGGCAACCTGAGTGAGGGTCAAGCGTGCGAACCGGGCGAACTCTTCAGGGGTCCACAAGGCAGGGGCGTCGTTCACTTGATGATCACGCATGCTTCGCCCTGCCGCTGCAGAAGGGTGATTAGATCCGAGACAAGCAACCAAGCGTGCCCGAACGCTCCCCAGCTGGCTCCCCAGCTGTTCTGGATCATGATGGCCGGCCGGCTGTCCGTGGCAGACAAGCGGGATGCATAGGCGACAGCGGTGACGCAGTGACCGCCGATCCTCTCACCGTCCAAGCTCATCAGCCCGTTCACTGGTTTCTGCATGCCGGTTGTCCAGTACAGGCCGAGCACTACCGGGCCGGCGTAGCACAGGGCATCAATCACGTCTTCGTGGCCGAATGCCCAGCGGTAACCCTTGATGTAGCCGAGCATCTGCATGGCTTTCGCGCCGGCTACAACGCTGGTGCCAGGGGTGTCCTCCCCGGGGAACTCGTCCAGCGTCTTCGCGAGCGTGAACGCGCGTTCGGCGAAGTCGGCGAGGTCTTCGGCTTCATGTTCCACCAAGCGTGGAAGAGGTTCGGCGGCGACCGCGGCAGTGAACGCATACCCAACACAGGCACCGTCTGGCCCCTGATGCATCACTGGGCCGTTCGGCCAGAAGCTTTGCGGTTGGCCTAGCCCTTCACGGCCGAGGATTTCGCGCACTGGGTAGTCCCGGCTGCGCTGGTCGTGCTTCGGTGCCCAATCAAGCTTCACGTCGTGTTTTCCTTGTCATTTGCTCGCTGTAAAGGTCTTCAAGAATGTCTGCTGCTTCGCCTGCCCGGCGTTTGGCGGCTTCTACCTGTGCGGTGGCTTCGAGGACTGCTCGGTAGGTGGTTTCCACGTCTGCGCCGGTTTCGGCGCGGTAGAAGGTGAGTCGGCGCTTGTGTAGCTGTTCCCGGTAGGCCGCTAGCACGTCTTTGGCTTCTCGGTGTCGGGATTCAGCTACTTCGAGGGCAGCGGTGCTCATAGGAGGGTGTCCTGGTGTGGTGCGTTGTACCCGGGCTGAAGGCGTCGATGCTCTGGGCAGTAGAAGTAGTCCTGACCGGGCCAGCGGCGTTTACCGACCAGTGGGCAGCCGTCGATGCGGCAGTTGATGATTGGGGTATCACGGCCGGCGTTCACGCAGGAATCGCAGTACCTTCGGCGGCGGCCTTCATGTTGTTTACCGCAGGCCATACAGCGTTGTGGTCGTGGATCTGTTTTGACGTAGGCCGGCCGGGTTGGTGGTGGCTTGTAGGTGGGTAGCTTGATCAAGTCGCCCATGGTGGTTCTCCAATCTCGTGTATACATACGGTCGCTAGCGCGAGGTATTCCCGCGTGGTCCCTCTCCCCAGTTCGCCACCGGTCCAAACAGCGCCAAATACGGTATACGGCTAACACCAATAGCCCCGGCCCTTTTTCGGGACGTGGCTAGCTGTTACATGGCTTTGTCACTGATCAGGATCAAAAGTCACGGCTGGGTCCGGTTCAACCCAATGTTTTCTGCCCGTGTGCTCTGGTTTCTGGCGGGAGCACCTTCACGAAAACGCCATCACGCGGTCTACAGGCAGGCAACACCGCCTACGATTAGCCGAATGGATGAAATAGGTACGTTGGCGCTCGTTGTGTCCGTGATAGCACTCGGCGTTTCGGGGTGGAGCGCGTTGCGGGAGCATGGAAGAGATAGGGCCGATGTGGTTCTGCTGTATTCCGAGGATCGGCAGGAGGTGAAGATCGTCAATAACGGGCCGAAGGCGGCGACGCGAGTGGCGCTGCTGATGATGGAAGAGAAACGTCTGGTAGGCCTACCGATGCGGATACCTTCGCTAGAGAGCGGGGCCGAACAGGTCAATGGTGCGCCGACGACGGAGAGGTTCACTTGCTATCTGTCCTGGCGGGATGGTGGCTGGAATGAGTATCGGCAGGAAATCCCAATTCACCCTGGTGAAGCTGGCTGGCAAGGAACTGGCTATTCTGAGCTGCTTCGGCAGATTCGTCCCGGGGTGAAGGTGAGCACGATACGGGCGGGGCTGAAACGTAAGACGTTCCTCCGCAGGCGTGGGCGCTGGGAGTACATAGCACCTGATATTTGGCAGACAGATCCACCTGACCGGAAATAAGGGCTTGCTCGATGTAGTCCCATGCTGCTGGGAACCCGCCAGCCTGGGGGTTGTTCCGCAAGGCGACAAGTTGATTCGTCTCTGAATCGAGCGAAACGGTCGCTACGTAATCAAACCCGCAGAATTTCACATACACGTCGCGTGTCCGTCTCCACGCAAGCACTTCAGCTTCGGTAATCACAGGCAACGTGCGCCGCTTCGCCCAAGAACGCGAGATCACTCGGGGCCGGCCTTACGAGAATCCGCAAGAGCGTCAACAGCGGCAGGCTCAAACAGGAAGTCGCCGCGATAGCCTGGAAGGCGTTTGGCTGGCAGTCTGCCGTCGTTCGCCATCCGATTAACCGTTCGGGGGGACGTTGAGAGCCTACGGGCCGCTTCGCGGGTGTCAATCAAGCCTAATTGCTGCATGAGCGTCAGTTTGTCGTCTATGCGACAAAAAGTCAAAAGCCAAAACTATTGGCGTGGCGGCCGTTGGTGTCGTATCTTGGACAGTATGACGATCCAGACAACACGATCAATAGGCGCTAGGCCGGACTGGGACCTAACCGACAAGCTGCGTAAGGCTAGGGAGCACGCGGGTATGGAGCAGGGCCAGTTGGCCGAAGCTCTCGGCGTCTCAGGGCGCACGATAGGCCGCTATGAGCAGGGCGCACCGGTCAAGAGGGCTACCCTAATCGCGTGGTCGATGGCTACTGGCGTAGCCCTAGATTGGCTGATGAACGAAGAAAGCCCCTCACCTGATGGTGCGAGGCTTTCTAGTGGGTGCACCCCTCGGGACTTGAACCCGAAACCCTCTGATTAAGAGTCAGATGCTCTGCCAATTGAGCTAGAGGTGCGTGTTGATTGGGCCCATTGGGCCAACCGCAACAGCATGAAACTCTACCAGCACATCGGCTGAAACCCGAAATTGATTCTCCACGCCGTGGTTAGTCCACGCCGACCGACAGCACCCGGGACTGGGCCCCCTCATTCGTGGCAATCCACAGTGTGCCACCGGCGCCTTCGATCACGTCGCGCAATCGCCCATGCTCGCCGCCGAAATGGTTGACCGGCGTTCCGGCCGTTCCGGACGCGAGCGGCACCTGCCAGAGCCGTTCGCCGCGCAGACTACCGATGTAGGCAACGTCGTCGACGATCGCCATCCCGCTGGGGGAGGAGGTAGCTGTCGACGGCCAGACCACCTGGGCGTCGATGAACCCGTCAGTCCCGGGAGCGCCCGTCACGGCGGGCCAGCCGTAATTCCCACCGGGTTCAATGAGGTTTAGCTCGTCGTCGACCTCGGGGCCAAATTCGCTCGCCCACAGCCGGTCGGCGGAGTCCCAGGCAAGGCCCTGCACATTGCGGTGTCCGAGGCTGTAGATCGGTGAACCCTCCACCGGGTTGCCGGGGGCTGGATTGCCGTCGGCAGTGATGCGAAGGATCTTTCCGCCCAGGCTTGCTGGGTTCTGGGCCGAGGCGTCCTGCCCGGCATCGCCGGTGCCAACATACAAGTATCCGTCGGGGCCGAACTTGATCCGTCCGCCGTTGTGGATATTGGCCTTCGGAAGACCGGTCAACACCTCCTGGGGCTCACCCAGTCCGCCCTCGCCATAGGCGACGCCGACCACCCGGTTATCATCCGGTCCGGTGAAGTAGACGAACAGTCGCGGATCGGTGTCGAAGTCTGGTCCGATCGCCAGCCCGAGTAGCCCGCCCTCGCCCGCCGCGGCAATCTCCCGGCCAAGGGTGCCGATGGTGGTGGTAGATCCGTCCACGATCCGTTTGATCTCTCCGGATTCCCGTTCAGTGACCAGCAGCGACCCGTCGGGCAGCGCAGCCAACCCCCAGGGCACACTGAGATCTGCGGCGACAGTCTTTGCGGGGGAGAGGGCAGGCAAGGGGGACGTGGTCGACGGCGCCGGACTGGCCGACGTCGGGCCGCTCGCGGAAGATGATTCCCCCGCCGGGGTGGCCGACGTCGGGGCTCCGCCAACGATCGGTGCTGGCTCAAGGGCTGTGCACGCGCTGACGCCCACGAGCATCACGAGCAGCGGGACGCTCAGCACGCATGTGAAGAGATGTCGGTTTGTCAGCACGATGGCTCACTCCTTGATTTGGCGACCCCGCGGGTCTGGGCCTTCCCCTAGCGCGGGAGTCGACCTCGGCCCAGCATCGTCCGCGACCTGGCTGCGGGAATCGAGAGGTGCGCGGGAGCGGAACCACCAGACGGCGCCAACGACGACGACGATCAGCAGCACCCAGAGCAGTGCATCCATGACACGTCTCCTCCTCATGATGCGGAAAACCCGGACACGTTCGACGTTACGGCCACGTTTCGCGGGTGTCCACCGCCGGGCGGGTGCTCATTCGGCGAGAGACTAGGGTGGGGCGAATGGACAAGATCACCACCGTGTCGGTGCCCAGCGTGGAAATGCTCGATGCCCTGCGGCCAGGTCCCGCGGGGATTTCGCTGGTCGTGTGGGACTTCGACCAAGGGCCGGTGGGGGTGGAGTTGGCTGACATTGACGCCGCGGTTCTGCCGTATATGTCGTCACCCGATCAGTTCGGTCACGCGGTGCGGAGCGCACCCAGCCTGCTGCTCGTGCAGACCCAGACCACCGGCTACGAGGGCATCCCCGAACTGGTTGGCGACGACGTCGCTGTCGCCAGTGCAGCGGGGGTCCACGCTGCGGCGACCGCCGAGCTTGCGATCGGCCTGGCCATTGCCTCGCTCCGGGGCATCGACGACGCGGTCCGCAACCAGACCCTCGGGCAGTGGAAACCCGCGCGCTACCCGGGGCTCGCCGATCGGAGGGTGCTGCTCGTCGGGGTGGGAGGAATCGGCGTCGAGATTGCTCGCCGTCTCGACCCCTTCGAGGTGGAACTTACCCGGGTGGGCCGTTCTGCCCGCGACGACGAGCGGGGGCACGTTCACGGCACCGATGAACTCGTGGCGCTCGCCGAACAGGCTGAGGTGCTGATTGTCATCACCCCGCTGAGCGATTCCACCCGTGGCCTGATCAACGCCGAGGTGCTGGCGGCGATGCCCGACGGCGCACTGGTGGTCAACGTTGCCCGCGGCGCAGTGGTCGATAGTGAGGCTTTGACAGCGGAGGTGGTCTCCGGTCGGCTCTCGGCGGCCGTTGACGTCTTCGATCCGGAACCTGTTCCGGAGGGGCACCCGCTGTGGTTAGCTAGTGGGGCTTTAATCACACCGCATAGCGGAGGTAACACCGGGGCCTTCTGGCCACGCATGATCAAACTGCTGAAGCACCAACTGGACTGCTTTGCCACCGGCAAGGAACCGGAAAACCTGGTACAGCGGGGGTCGCTGTACAGCTGATCTTGCTGGCAATCATCAGCCCATCGCGATGAATGTGGTCATGAACGCGCTGAAGTCCTCGTGGTCGTCCCGTTGATCGATCATGAGGCGGGAGTGTGGGCCCGAGCTGAATCGGGCCTCAGGGTGGACGCCGAACCTGAAGGTCCGCCCCGTACTGGTGCCGACCTCGAAGTGACCGCCGGCGAGGCGGCGGGCATGCGACAGGTTGGTCATGTTGATCTCGACCGGTACCCCCGCGCTGGCCAGCGTCTGTGCATCGACGGGAGCAATCATGATCTCGGTCGGCTTCCACCGGTAGCCCACCACGTAATATTTCGGGGTGACCACACGGGCGCCGTCGGGATCCCGGTGGTGATAGCGTTCGTTGGCCGCGAAGACCAGGTTGTAGTCGCCATAGTTGGGGATCTGCGAGTCAAAAATCTTCCGCAGGCTGTCCTTGAGCTGGTCGCTATCGGGGGTCCGGTCGGGCGGTTGCGGGAGGGCAGGGTCCGATGGAGGCGTCGACATAGTGCCAAGTTTACGTGCCACGGATCCCAGCTTGATGGTCCAGCATGAGGGTGGCGAGTCCCCGCGGGGCCGGCGACCGCATAACCGGGGAGCGGCCGACGTCGGGCAGGAACCGTGCGCAGCCGCCCGCCGATCCCGTAACAGGCCGGTCATATGGAATTGAAGTGAAAGCGCATACGCCTAGACTTTGACCCATGAGCGTGGAAAATACCCCAGATATCAAGCCGCGAAGCCGGGCCGTCACCGATGGATTTGAACGGGCTCCGGCCCGCGGAATGCTCCGGGCGATCGGGATGGGCGATGACGATTTCGCCAAGCCGCAGGTCGGCGTCGCGAGCTCGTGGAACGAAATCACGCCGTGCAACCTGTCCTTGAACCGGCTGGCTCAGAGCGCCAAGGAAGGCGTGCATGCTGCTGGCGGGTTCCCGATGCAGTTCGGGACCATCTCCGTTTCCGACGGCATTTCGATGGGCCATTCCGGTATGCATTTCTCGCTGGTGTCGCGTGAAGTGATCGCCGATTCGGTGGAGACCGTCATGGAGGCCGAGCGGATCGACGGGTCGGTGCTGCTGGCGGGCTGCGACAAGTCGCTGCCGGGGATGCTGATGGCCGCGGCCCGGCTCAACCTGGCAAGCGTCTTTTTGTACGGTGGGTCGATCATGCCGGGCTGGGTGAAGCTCGAAGACGGCACCGAGCGGGAAGTCACCCTCATCGACGCTTTCGAAGCCGTGGGCGCCTGCGCCGCCGGCAAGATGAGCGAAGAGGATCTCACCCGCATCGAAAAGGCAGTCTGTCCCGGTGAAGGCGCCTGCGGTGGCATGTACACCGCCAACACCATGGCGTGCATCGGTGAGGCGTTGGGCATGTCGCTTCCGGGCTCGGCGGCGCCGCCGTCGGCCGACCGGCGTCGGGATGAGTTTGCCCGCAAATCGGGGCAGGCAGTGGTCAACCTGCTGCGCCTCGGGATCACCGCCCGCGACATCATGACCCGCAAGGCGTTCGAGAACGCCATTGCCGTCACCATGGCCTTCGGCGGGTCGACCAACGCCGTGCTGCACCTGCTGGCGATTGCCCGCGAAGCCGAGGTCGAGCTCACCCTTGACGACTTCAACCGGATCGGAGACCGGATTCCTCACCTCGGCGACCTGAAGCCGTTCGGCCGCTACGTGATGACCGACGTTGACAAGGTGGGAGGCGTCCCGGTCATCATGCGTGCGCTGCTCGACGCCGGGCTGTTGCACGGCGACGTCATGACCGTGACCGGGAAGACCCTCGCCGAGAACCTGGCGGCCATCAATCCGCCCGACCTCGACGGCAAGATCCTCCGCGCGCTCGACAACCCGATCCACGCCAGTGGCGGGATCACGATCGTGAAGGGGTCGCTCGCCCCGGACGGTGCGGTCGTCAAGACCGCGGGATTCGACGCCGAGGTCTTCGAAGGAACGGCCCGCGTGTTCGAGCGGGAGCAGGGCGCGTTGAAGGCGCTTGCCGACGGCGAAGTGAAGGCTGGCGACGTCGTCGTGATCCGCTACGAGGGCCCCAAGGGCGGTCCGGGGATGCGGGAAATGCTGGCGATCACAGGTGCAATAAAGGGCGCAGGTCTGGGCAGGGATGTGCTGCTGCTGACCGACGGCCGGTTCTCCGGCGGCACCACCGGGCTGTGCATTGGACATGTCGCGCCGGAAGCCGTCGACGGCGGGCCCATCGCCTTTGTGAAGGATGGCGACCGGATCCGCGTCGACATCCCGAACAAGACCTTTGACCTGCTGGTGGACGAAGCCGAACTGGAGAGCCGGAAGGTGGGCTGGGAGCCGCTGCCGGCGATCTACACCAAGGGTGTGCTGGCCAAGTACGCGAAGCTGGTGCACTCGGCATCCGAGGGCGCCTACTGCGGCTAGCCCGGGGGCCCGCCGCGCCTGTTGCGCCGCGGTGTTGCTGTCGCGCTGCGGGGTTGCTGTTGCGCTGCGAGTGCGGCGTCGCGCTGCGAGTGCGACAGGCTCGACCCTTGCCGCTGAATCGTGTTGAACCTGACCGGTCGCGGATTCCGGCCCTCGACCGGATGGAATCCGCGGGCCCTGGGGCCGTTTGCCGGGTGGGTCTGTGCGGCGGATCTGTCGCGGTTGAGTCCGGTTTGGTAGCGCCAAAAATAGCCGAGTCCCCACGTGAGGCAGACCTAGTAGCCTGCCTCAAGGTCCGAGCGGCGGGAGTGCATTTGGGTCCTTCGGTGGCCGGTTTTTTGGTCTGGAAAATACTTCAGAAAGTTTTTCTGTGTACCTGGGTTGGGCCCTAATAATGTCGGTGGCGGGTGATGGAATGGGGGTATGAAAAGCAGTAGAGCTTCTGCTACCGGATCGGGGTTCCGTCCCGGGTCCGGTCCGGATTCCGGCTCCACGGGTGGGCCCGCGGATATGTCCGCGGGGGCTTCCACGGGCGGTCCCGCGGGGGCTTTCGGTGGGGCTTCGGGTGGGGGTCTGGGTGGGTATGGTCTGGGTGGTCCGTTGAGTGTGGCCGCCGTGTGGACGGCACCTGTGATGAAGGCGCCGGAGCCCCGGCCGAAAAGGGATCTCACTGATTCTCAGACTGACTTTCTGAATTTCTTCCGGGTGGGGTCTGATCCGGATGTGCGGGTGCGTTCCAGTGATGGCCCGCCGGCGTTGACGGGTCGGCTCGGGTTGGTCGCGGTCGCTGGCCTGGACTCTAATCAGGCACTGGATGCGTTGAAGGACGTCGGTGAGGCGAGGTCCTGGTTGGATGCGCAGGAAGCGAAGCTCGCCACCCGGGTCCTGGATCTTCAGGCCGAGCGGAGCCGTGCTGGTCGCGGAGAATGGGGTTTCGAACAAACCCTCGCCGCGAGTGAGATTGGCGCCGCCCTGCACTTACCGGAGCGGACCGCTGGGTTCTTAGTCGACCATAGTGTGCTGCTTACCCGGCATTGCCCAGCGACGTTGAACGCGTTGGAGGATGGCAGGCTCTCGCGCCGGCATGCGTGGGCGGTCGCCGAGGAGACCAGCAGTAAGCCCCGCACCGCGACCGACGAGTTTGCCGCCGACTACGAGAGCAGACTTATCACGCTGGCGGGCCGGACCACGGTGACGAAGTTCTGCCGTCAGGCCGGGCGGTTACGGGAGGCGCTGCACCCCGAATCGATTAGCACCCGGCACCAGAAAGCGGTCAGGGAACGCGGAGTTCTCCTCAACCCGGCCTATGACGGGATGGCCTGGCTCGCAGCGTATTTGCCCGTCGAGGATGCCGCGGGAATCTACCACCGGGTGGACACTGCTGCCCGGAATTTGCAGGGCCCCGACGAACCCCGCACGTTGACCCAGTTACGCGCCGATGTCCTCGTGGATGTCCTTACCGGCGCCGGCCCGGGATCCGTTGGTGAGACCAACCCTGAGAGGGCTACCGGTGATTCTCTTACCGGCTCACGGGCCGGGTCACAGGCCGAAGCACCCGGTGAAGGCAACCAGTCCGGGGAGGGCAACCAGTCGCGGGACAGCGACTCGTTTTGGGGTGTGCAGGCGAAGGTTTTCGTGACGGTCCCGGTGTTGACCCTCATGGGTGGGGATGCGCCGGGTGAGTTGGAAGGGTACGGGCCAATCGACCCGGACACTGCCCGCAGGCTCGCCGGGCACGCGCCGTCGTTTACGAGGATCCTCACCCACCCCTTCACGGGGGCCAGGTTGGGTGCTGATGCGACCACGTACCGGGTGCCCAAAGACCTCCAAGATGCTGTGAGAGTCAGAGACGGGACGTGCCGGCATCCGGGGTGTAACCGGTTGGCGGTGTTCTGCGAACTCGACCACACGATCCCCTGGTCCCGGGGCGGGAGGACCAGTTACTCAAATCTGGCAGCGCTCTGTAAACGTCACCACATGTTCAAAACGGAGGGTTTCTGGCAGTACACCCAACCCGAACCAGGGACGATCATCGCGATCTCCCCCGCCGGGGAAACCTACACCACCAAACCCAACCCACCACCCACACCACCACCACCGCGACCAGAAACCCCACCACCGTTCTAGGATGAAGTGCTTCTTGATGGCCCTGATCGTTCGTGTCTGCGGCTGAACGGTGAGGTAGGGCGGGTTCGTGACCGTTGAACCAGCCTATTCCCACTTTTCCACCCTTTCGGGGGCCGTGGCGGGGTGTGAGGGTGTGAGGTGGGTGGCGGTAGCCGGGTCTAGGATCCGGCAGGGTCCTGCGGGATCAAAGTGATCAATATTGGGTTGTGGATAACTGGTTGCAAAACTTTGGATTCGGTTATTCTGGTGTTTTCGATTGCTTCGACTTGCCCCGTTGTTCCAGGGAGTCATCATGCCACAGCCTCGCAGCACGTATCGTTCGCGGAGTTCGACCGCCGCGTTGGCCATTGTTTTCGGCCTTCTTGTTGCCGGTTGTGACGGTGATGCCGGGCCTCCTGGCCCGCCGAGTCCCGGGACGTCGACGCCGGCTGCCACGTCCTCGGTCCCCGCGGGCACCCCCACACCGTCTGAGCCCGCGACGTCTGGGCCCGCGACGCCTGAGCCGACGGCTGCTTCATCAGACGGCCCCGCCGCGAACATCCCCTTACCGGAGAAACCTGCCCTGGCGGATAAAAACACTGTTGAAGGATTGGAAGCGTTTACCGAGTACTGGTTCGACCTTCTCAACTATGCGTACGCCACGAATGATTGGGCACCACTCGAAGCAGTGACCGATTCTGGATGCGAAACTTGTATGGCGATAAAGGGAGAAGTGCAGCGAGTCTACGGCGATGGTAGCTGGCTCAAAGGTGCGGAGATTGACGTGATGAGCTTCTCCAGCGAGTTCGCGCTTAACACGTCGGGGTCGATTAGCTCGTTTGTGCAGAAGCGACAAAGTGAAGTCACCTACTTCGATTCCGACGGAAGTGAATTGAGCCGTGATCCCATGACAGAGCCGGTGTTCGACGTGGTGATTGCTCTTCACGAGAGTGATCGCTGGTTGATGCTTGACTATGGAAAGCCCGAGGGAACCTAAATGAGCTGCTCGTCAAGCCGGGTTTTGGCCGCCAGCCTGTTGGTATTGATCCTGGTTGGCGGAACATTGGCGTTTCCCGCGTTTAGCGCGGAAGACGAATCTGAATATGGTGTCCAGGTCGATGAGAATTCGTTTGCGGCTTCTGGAGTGACAAAGTCGGGTGCAGACGGTCGAGAGGCCGCGAAGAGCGGTTCGCCCCTCGGCTCGGTTGAGCCCGCTGTTCTGCCGTCGGATGATGGGGTTGATTATACGTATGAGCGGGTGTGTACGGCGGGGTTGCAGGATTTTATGGATCCGGCGTATTGCGTGGAGTTGAATGCTCAGTGTGCTGCGCGTGGGGGTGGGGTGTTGGTGCAGTGGATTGAGGTGAATCGGAATGCGAGTCCGCCGACTCGGACGGCGACGGGCCGGAGTGGGTGTTTGTATCCTGATGAGCCTTTGGTGGCTCCGACGGTTGGGGCGTTGGTGGTGGCTCCGGTGGTGATTTCGTTGGTTGAGTTTGAGAGTCAGCCGATTGTTGCTGCTGGGGTGTTTTCGCAGCCGGATCATTTCGGGGTGCGTAATGCTCACAGCAATGTGTATGCGGTGGCGGGGGAGCAGGAGTTCACGTTTGTGTTTCGGGACGCGCAGATCCGGTTGAGGGCGTGGCCGGTGTCGTATGAGTGGTCTTATGGTGATGGGTCGGATCTGGTGACTACTGATCCGGGGTCGGCTCTTCCTGGTGATGGGTTCAACGTTCAGACGTCGACGAGTCATGTGTATGTGGAGACGGGGGATTATCCGGTGGGGTTGGATACTTTGTTCGCTGGGGATTATTCGGTCGATGGTGGGTCGTGGTTGCCGGTCGCGGGGTTGGCCAGGGTTTCCTCGGAGCCGCATGTGATGAGTATTTGGCGTAGCGAACGGCACAGTGTCGCGCAGACGTGTCTGGAAAACCCTGCCGGGATCGGCTGCTGACCGCCGACGACCGCTGACAATAGCAATCCGCCCAGAAGTCAGCTGAGGTGGATTGGCGGCGTTCCGGCCCGCCGTATCCTACGGCTCGGCGAAGCACGGTTCGGCGACGCACGTCTCGGCGAAGGCCGGGTGGAAGTGGTCCGCACACCGAACCAGTTAGTGTCCACTAACTGGACGACGCGTCCACATAGTGAGACGCGAGACCTGCCCGTTTGACACCCCCCAAAGGGTGAGTGGAAACTACAGATATGCAGTTCGAACCCGTAGTAGTCCTCCTTGCCAAGCGCGTGGCCTAAAGCCCGACTGGTAGTACTACGTCACGCGCAACCCCTCACGGAGCCAACAAGGCTGAGGGGTTTTTTTGTTCCCACCGGACGCAAAGCGCACGACACCCGAAGTACGCAAGCAGTATCGATTCATCAAGGAAGTCACCAATGTCCAAGGGATCGCCCTCCAGCCCCTCGCTGATGGCCAAACCAACCGCTCCGGCGCGCAACCAGCCCCGCGACGCAGTGCAGGCCGTCCAGCCCACTGCGGTCCGAGGCTCCAACACCGTTGTTCCACCCACTGAGATGCTTGGATCCGCAGCGATCGTGCGCTCACTCGAGGAACTCGGTGTCGACGACATCTTCGGCCTTCCCGGTGGTGCCATCCTTCCAACCTACGATCCACTGCTGGCCTCCAAAAAGCTCCGGCACATCCTGGTGCGCCACGAGCAGGGTGCTGGGCACGCGGCTCAGGGCTACGCGATGGTCACCGGCCGGCCGGGTGTCTGCATCGTCACGTCCGGCCCGGGCGCCACCAACCTGGTCACCGCCATCGCCGACGCCCACATGGACTCGGTCCCGATGGTGATCATCACCGGCCAGGTCAACAGCGCGGTGATCGGATCCGATGCCTTCCAGGAGGCGGACATCGTGGGGATCACCATGCCCATCACCAAGCACTCCTACCTGGTCACCAAGGCCGCAGACATCCCGCGGATCATCGCCGAGGCTTTCCACATCGCGTCGACCGGCCGTCCCGGCCCGGTTCTCGTGGACATCTCCAAGGACGCCCAGCAGGCGACGACGACGTTCTCCTGGCCACCCAGGATCGACCTGCCCGGTTACCGCACTGTGGTCCGCGGGCACTCGAAGCAGGTCCGCGAAGCGGCCCGACTGATCGGTGAATCCCAGCGCCCCGTGTTCTACGTAGGCGGTGGAGTCATCAAGGCCCACGGGGCGGCTGAACTGCTGGAACTGGCCGAGCTCGTCGGTGCCCCGGTGGTCACCACCCTGATGGCCCGCGGTGTCTTTCCCGATTCACACCCGCAGCACGTCGGCATGCCCGGCATGCACGGCTCCGTGTCGGCGGTGACGGCTCTGCAGCAGTCGGATCTGCTCATCACCCTGGGCGCCCGGTTCGACGACCGCGTCACCGGCGTGCTCTCCACCTTCGCGCCCGGCGCCAAGGTGATCCACGCTGACATTGACCCGGCCGAGATCTCCAAAAACCGGACGGCGGACGTGCCCATCGTCGGATCGGTCAAGGAGATCATGCCCGAACTCACCATCGCCCTCCGCGAGCAGTTCGCCGCCACCGGTGCGCCGGACATCGAGGCATGGTGGACCATGATCAACCGGCTTCGCGAAACCTATCCGATGGGCTACACCCAGCCCGACGACGGCCTTTCGGCACCGCAGCACGTGATCAAGCGCATCGGCGAAATGACCGGGCCCGAAGGGGTCTACGCTGCCGGAGTGGGCCAACACCAGATGTGGGCCGCCCAGTTCATCAAGTACGAGCGCCCTCACGCCTGGCTGAACTCCGGTGGCCTCGGCACCATGGGGTATGCGGTTCCCGCCGCCATGGGCGCCAAGGTGGGCAACCCGGATCGCGTGGTCTGGGCGATCGACGGTGACGGCTGCTTCCAGATGACCAACCAGGAACTCGCCACCTGCGTCATCAACAACATCCCCATCAAGGTCGCCATCATCAACAACTCCTCACTGGGGATGGTCCGCCAGTGGCAGACCCTGTTCTACGAGGGCCGATATTCCAACACGGATCTGAATACCGGACACGACACCGCCCGGGTGCCCGACTTCGTGAAGCTCGCTGACGCGTACGGATGTGTGGGCCTCCGTTGCGAACGGGACGAGGATATCGATGCCACGATCGCCCAGGCGTTGGAGATCAACGATCGCCCAGTCGTCATCGACTTCGTAGTCAGCCGCGACTCGATGGTGTGGCCGATGGTCCCGTCAGGAGTCAGCAATGACCTCATCCAGATTGCCCGCGACATGACCCCGGACTGGGAGCAGGAGGACTAACATGGCTCGTCACACGCTTTCCGTTCTGGTGGAGGACGTCCCCGGCGTCCTGACCCGCGTCGCCAGCCTTTTTGCGCGCCGCGCGTTCAACATCAACTCTTTGGCCGTCGGCCCCACCGAGGTCCAGGGCATGTCCCGGATCACCGTGGTGGTTGAAGCCGAGGGTGACCTGCTGGAGCAGGTCACCAAGCAACTGAACAAACTCATCAACGTGATCAAGATTGTTGAGTTGCTTCCCGAATCCTCTGTGCAGCGAGACCACATCCTGGTCAAGGTGCGGGCAGACGCTGCAACACGGCTGCAGGTAACCCAGGCAGCCGACCTGTTCAGGGCCTCGGTGGTGGATGTCTCAACGGACGCCCTGATCATCGAAGCCACCGGCACCGCCGAAAAGCTCACAGCACTCCTGTCAGTGCTTGAGCCGTTCGGGATTCGCGAAATCGTTCAGTCAGGAACCCTGGCCGTTGGCCGCGGAGCCAAATCCATGAGCGATAGAGCTCTCCGCAGCGCCTAAAACACGCCGCCGGTTTCACCCCAAGACCACAAGCTGGACTCCAGCACCAAAACACAGGAGAAAATCAAGTGACTGAGTTGTTCTACGACGACGATGCAGACCTTTCAATCATCCAGGGCCGTACCGTGGCCGTCATCGGCTACGGCAGCCAGGGTCACGCTCACGCGTTGAGCCTCCGCGACTCCGGCGTCGACGTCCGCGTGGGCCTCAAGGAAGGCTCGAAGTCACGTGCCAAGGCTGAGGCCGAGGGCCTGCGCGTCCTCAGCGTTGCCGACGCCACCGCCGAAGCTGACCTCATCATGGTGCTCACACCGGACCAGGTGCAGCGCCACGTCTACGCCGAGGACATCGCCCCCAACCTCCAGGCTGGCGACGCCCTGTTCTTCGGTCACGGCTTCAACATCCGCTACGGCTACATCAAGGCACCTGCCGACGTCGACGTCGCACTGGTTGCACCCAAGGGCCCCGGCCACATTGTGCGCCGCGAGTTTGAGGCAGGCCGAGGCGTCCCCGACCTGATCGCCGTCGAGCAGAACCCGTCGGGCAAGGCCCGTGAACTCGCGCTGTCCTACGCCAAGGCCATCGGCGGTACCCGCGCCGGAGTCATTGAGACCACTTTCACCGAGGAGACCGA
The DNA here is from genome assembly GCF_054510815.1 of Arthrobacter glycogeni. Lineage (NCBI taxonomy): Bacteria > Bacillati > Actinomycetota > Actinomycetes > Micrococcales > Micrococcaceae > Arthrobacter > Arthrobacter glycogeni. The sequence continues at coordinate 138,515 of NZ_JBTNDV010000005.1, read as the reverse complement.
AACCGATCTTTTCGGGGAGCAGGCTGTCCTCTGTGGTGGCGCATCGCAGCTCATCCAGTACGGTTTCGAAACCCTGACCGAGGCTGGCTATAAGCCGGAGGTTGCCTACTTTGAGGTACTGCACGAGCTGAAGCTGATCGTCGATCTGATGGTTGAGGGTGGGATCGCCAAGCAGCGCTGGAGCGTTTCCGATACTGCTGAGTACGGCGATTACGTCTCCGGGCCCCGCGTCATCGACCCCTCAGTGAAGGAGAACATGAAGGCGGTCCTCGCTGACATCCAGAACGGTGCCTTCGCCAAGCGTTTCATCGACGACCAGGACAACGGCGGCAAGGAATTCGCGGAGCTGCGTAAGAAGGGTGAGGACCACCCCATCGAGACCACAGGCCGCGAATTGCGGAAGCTCTTTTCCTGGATCAAGACCAACGACGATTACAACGAGGGCTCAGTAGCCCGCTAACAAAACGGCAACAAAGCGGCACGACAGGACTCGGCCAGGACGCTCCGGCGTCCTGGCCGAGTGCTGTAACGGCAGGAGCGGTGACGGCAAGGCGGGCCAACGAGCCGCCGAGTCACAAAGCGGACCCAAATGAGACGCCCATTTAGACTTGCCACACCGCTTCACATTCACCAACTCATACAGCACAGCAGCGAAGGATCACCCCCGTGACCAGTAAACCCGTCGTTCTCCTCGCCGAAGAACTGTCGCCAGCCACTGTAGAGGCACTCGGCCCTGACTTCGAGATCCGGCAAATCGACGGGTCAGATCGCGCCCAGCTGCTTGCAGCGATTGTCGACGCCGACGCCATCCTCGTGCGCTCGGCCACCCAGGTGGACGCCGAAGCCATCGCCGCGGCACCGAATCTGAAGGTGATCGCCCGCGCTGGCGTGGGCCTCGACAACGTGGATATCAAAGCCGCCACCCAGGCAGGCGTCATGGTGGTCAACGCGCCCACCTCCAACATCATCTCTGCCGCCGAACTGACCGTCGGCCACATTCTCAGCCTCGCCCGCCACATCCCGCAGGCCAGCGCCGCACTCAAGGGCGGCGAGTGGAAGCGTTCCAGGTACTCGGGTATCGAACTGTACGAGAAGAAGGTCGGCATCATCGGCCTCGGCCGCATCGGCGCCCTCGTGGCGGCGCGCCTGCAGGGCTTCGACACCGAAATCCTCGCCTACGACCCGTACATCACGTCGGCCCGCGCCGCCCAGCTCGGCGTCCAGCTGGTCACCCTGGACGAGCTCCTCGAACAGTCCGATTTCATCACCATCCACATGCCGAAAACCCCCGAGACCCTCGGGATGCTCGGCGAGGCCGCCTTCAAGAAGATGAAGTCCTCGGCCTACGTGGTCAACGTGGCCCGCGGCGGTCTCGTGGACGAGGCAGCCTTGTTCACCGCGCTGCAGGCGAACGAGATCGCCGGCGCCGGCGTCGACGTTTTCGTCACCGAGCCCAGCACCGATCTGCCGTTCTTCACGCTCGACAACGTGGTGGTCACCCCGCACCTCGGCGCGTCCACTGACGAAGCGCAGGAAAAGGCGGGCGTTTCGGTTGCCAAGTCGGTGCGGCTCGCCCTCGCCGGGGAACTGGTGCCCGACGCCGTCAACGTCGCTGGCGGCGTGATCGCACCGGAGGTGCGCCCAGGTATCCCGTTGATCGAAAAGTTGGGCCGGATCTTCACCGCGCTGACCCACGATTCGCTCACCCAGATCGAGGTCGAGGTCGCCGGCGAAATCGCCTCCCTGGATGTGAAGGCACTGGAGCTTGCGGCCCTCAAGGGAGTCTTCACCGACATCGTCTCCGAGCAGGTCTCTTACGTGAACGCGCCGGTCCTCGCCGAGCAGCGCGGCATCATTACCCGCCTGGTCACCACCCCGGAATCGGAGGAGTACCGCAACGTGCTCACCATCCGCGGTGCGCTCTCCGACGGCTCGCAGATTTCGGTGGCCGGGACCCTGACCGGCCCCAAACAAATCGAGAAGCTGGTCGGCGTCAACGGCTACGACCTTGAGATCCCGATCAGTGAACATCTGCTGGTGCTCCTCTACCAGGATCGGCCCGGTGTGATCGGCACCCTCGGCCGGTTGCTGGGTGAGAAGGACATCAACATCGCAGGCATGCAGGTGGCCCGTAACACCGAGGGTGGCCAGGCACTGTCGCTCCTTACCGTGGATAGCTCGGTGCCGCAGGACGTGCTCGACGCCCTCAAGGAAGCGATCGGCGCCACCGTGGCCCGCGAAGTGGACCTGCAGAGCTAGGTTTTGAAATGTTTCAGGGCCTCTCGCCGCGACAGCGGTGAGAGGCCCTTTTCCTTGTGCTGCACAAACGCCACCACCCAGTCGGCGTTCGTCTTGGCGTACTCCCTCAGCGCCCAACCAATCGCCTTGCGGATGAAGAACTCTCTGCCGTAGCGACTGTCGGAGAGGTTCGTCCCGACGACGTCGGCCAGCAGTTGTGGATCGGTTGCAGCCTTGCTGGAGAGCTGGCACAGGATCGCCGTCCGGCGCACCCACAGGTGGTCGTCGCGGGCCCACGCCTGCATCAGCGGTGCGACGGTCTGCGGCGATTCCCGCAGGATCGGTCCCACACCGTGGCTGGCAATCACATCGACAAAGTCCCACCAGGCGCCCGTCTCCACCAGCTGCCGATACAGCGCCAGCGTCTGCTCGTCCTGATACCTGCCATACAGGCGGTCGGTCATGAGCGCGACCGCGGCGTATCGTTCCTCGCGAAAGGCGGCCCCGTCCCACAGTTGGCGGACCGCCCACTCCCACTGCGTCCGGTTAGCGAGCGGGTGCTCAGCGAACACCGACCGGCAGATGAGGTGGAGCGGCCGGGACGACACCCCCAGACAGGGCATCGCCGACTTCATGTAGGCCTGCATCCGGGGCGCCCTCGCCGGATCGGCCACCGCCCGGAGCCGGTCGCGCACGGCAGCGACCAGGTGCCTCGCTTCAGCGACCGCGGCAGGGGAGCCGTCGTCGTCGTGCTCCATCTCAGGGACCATGGCAGGGACGTTACCAGCGGGCCGCCCGGTCACGAAGCGACAACCGGGCCGAAAACAGGGTAATTTCTTTAGGTGACATCCACAGAGCAGCTGCCCCCGTATTACCTCACCACGGCGATCTCCTACCCCAACGGGATCCCGCACATCGGTCACGCCTACGAGGCGATCGCCACCGATGCGTTGGCCAGGTTCAAGCGCCTCGACGGCCATGACGTGATGTTCCTGACCGGTACCGATGAGCACGGCCTGAAGATGCAGCAGACCGCCGACCGGGAGGGCATTCCCGTCCGCGACCTGGCCACCCGCAACGCGCAGGCGTTTCAGGCCATGAACGACGACGTCGGCAGCTCCTACAACCGCTTCATCCGCACCACCGACGCGGACCACTACGAGGCTGCCGCCGCGATCTGGAAGCTGATGGAAGCCCGGGGAGACATTTACCTGGACAAATACGTCGGCTGGTACTCGGTGCGGGACGAGGCGTTCCACAACGAGGACGACACCGAGGTGCGCGACGACGGCGTGCGGTACGCCACCGAAACAGACACCGAGGTGACCTGGACCGAGGAGGAAAGCTACTTCTTCCGCCTGTCCGCCTACCAGGATAAACTCCTCGCGCTCTACTTCGACCAGCCCGAATTTGGGGCACCCCAGTCGCGGTTCAACGAGGTCATCAGCTTCGTCAAGCGCGGGCTGGAGGATTTGTCCATCAGCCGTACCACCTTCGACTGGGGCGTCCCCGTCCCCGGCAACAAGGACCACGTCATGTACGTGTGGGTGGATGCGCTCACCAATTACCTCACCGGCGTCGGCTTCCCTGACACCGAGTCGGAGCGCTTCAAAAAGTACTGGCCGGCGGACGTCCACGTCATCGGCAAGGACATTTCGCGCTTCCACGCCATCTATTGGCCGGCGTTCCTGATGTCCGCCGGGCTTGAGCTGCCCAAGCGGATCATGATTCACGGGTTCCTGTTCAACAAGGGCGTCAAGATGTCCAAGTCACTGGGCAACACGATCGCGCCGAAGGACTGGGTAAACCAGTACGGGCTCGACCAGGTGCGGTTCTTCCTGCTGCGTGAAGTGCCTTTCGGCGCCGACGGGTCCTACAGCCACGAGGCAATCGTCGGCCGGATGAACTCCGATCTGGCGAACAACCTCGGCAACCTCGCCCAGCGGTCGCTGTCGATGGTGGCCAAGAATTGCGACGCGCAGGTACCCGCCCCGTCGTCGTTGGCGCCAGCCGACGAGGAGATCCTGGCTCAGGCCAGCGGACTCCTCGAGGCGTCCCGCGCCGCGTTCGACCGGCAGGAATTCTCCCGCGCGCTCGAACTGACCTGGGGGGTGCTGGGCGACACCAACGCCTACTTCGCCGACCAGCAGCCCTGGGTGCTGCGCAAGACCGACCCCGAGCGGATGAACACAGTGCTGTACGTGACGCTCGAGGTGCTGCGAATCGTCTCGATCCTCGCGCAGCCGGTGATGCCCGACGGCGCCGCGCGGCTGCTGACCGCGCTGGGGCAGGGGACCGGGCCCAACGACGTCGCCCGCCAGTTCGTTGCGATCGCCACGCCGCTGGTGCCGGGCACGGCGCTCCCAGCGCCGTCCCCAATTTTCCCGAAGTACGAGGAGCCAGCGGAGGCCTAACCCCTTTCCGCCGAGACGTCAGATCTGGCGACTCAAAGCCTGTCTGAGTCGCCAGATCTCGCTGTTCGCGGCAGGTTAGTGGTCGCCGGTGAGGAACCGCTCGTGAGCCGTGACCCGCATGATGTGCGCCAGCTGTTGCTGCTGGGTGCGGGCCCGCTCGGTCAAGCGACGAAGTTGTTCGGCGTCCAGCGCGGTTGACCCGGTCTCGGTAAGGGCCTGAAGGGTTTCCCACATGCATTCCTTGCCCCGGACGGCGCTCTGGAGTGCTTCGAGCTCCAGTTGCGCACCGCTGCCCTTGTCCGAGCGGCGCAGGTTCAGGGGATTGATTCTGGTCAACTGCGCGCCAACCTGGGCGATGACCATCTTGACCTTACTCGGCGTGTAGCCGAGGGAACTCACGATCTGCGCCAGTTCCTCCCGGTCAGCTGAGATTTCCTTCACCAGCGAGGCGAAGGTCTGCTCGTGCTCGGTGCCCTCCCAGGATCCTTTGGCGGTGGCGAACAGCTTGACTCCCGACGCCGCGGCTACTAGATGGTCATCAAGGTAGGCCGATAGCCTGCTCGAGTCCGCCGGGTTCGAGTTGCTGCGGGGAGTTGAGGACTGATCCATGGTCTGACCTTTCGAGCGGAACCTGCGAAACGTAAAATCTTATCTTCGCAGGTTTCCTTCGGGGAGGTGCCCGGAGATTCCCCCGGGCACGTCCCAGGACATCCGGCGGGCTATCCGCTCGCCTAGACCGTTGCGAGCCCGTCCACCGGCGACAGCCGTGCGGCTCTGCGGGCGGGCAGCACCGACGCCAGCAGTGCCGCCAGCACGGCGACGGCAAGAACACCCCCCAGCTGCGCCCAGGGGACCGACGGCGTGACGGGGGCGATTGACCCGAGGGCCGATTGGGTGCCCAGCCATCCGTACATCACCCCGAGCAGACACCCGAAGGTTGCCGCCACCCCTGCGACGAGGACTGCCTCGACGGCCAGCATCCCGCGCAGCTGCGCCCGGGTGAGTCCCAGCGCCCGCAGCAGGGACGATTCACGGGTACGTTCGAGCACGGACAGGGACAGCGTGTTGGCGACACCGATCAGCGCGATCAGCACCGCCACGGCCAGTAGCGCGGTCACCACCAGCAGCAGCACGTCGATGATCTCGTTGAAGGACACCCGCTCCAACGCAGCGCCATTAACCTGGTACTCGGAGACGCCGAGTGCCTCAACAATGTCCGACCGAAGCCCGGTCACCCCACCCGCGTCCAGCGAGTCGTCGAGCTTGAGCCAGAGCACGCTGGTCTCGTCGCCCAGCGATTCCACCCCGGGCAGCTGCCCGTCGCCTAGCCGCTTGGCGGTGGCCTCGGTGATCGAGGGGAGGAAATCGCGTGACTGCACTTCCTGCACCGGCAGCGTGACCGGACCGTCGGAGCCCTGCAGGGTGACCTCGGTGAGCGCCGAGTCCTGTGCCATGAAAACGACGCCGTCCGCGAGCTCCACTTCATCGTTGCGGAGCACCAATTCCGCCTCCTCCGGAGCAAACCCGTAGACGGGTGTCTCGCCGGCAGCCTTATCGGTGACAGCCGCCACGGATAGCGTCATCACCGAGTCAACGCCGGCCAGCCGATCGAGGGTGTCAGCAGCGGTGGCGGCATTGTCGATGTCGCCAATGCCTTGAACTGCGAGGTCCACCGGATAGTTGGCGCCCAGTTCGCCCTCAAGCGCCGAACGGGAGGTTTGCGCTCCGGCCATCATCATGGTCACCAGGGTCACCCCGACCAGCAGGGCGCTGGCAGTAGCCGTGGTGCGGGCGGGGTTGCGGACTGCGTTGATGGCGGCGAGCCGGCCGGGCACCCCCAGCGGGGCGGCCAGCTTCCCGACGGCGGTGACCAAGGCCGGCAGGAACAGGGAAGCGCACAGCAGTATCCCGACAAAGGAGAACACTCCACCCGGCAAGGCGATCAGCAGGTTCGCCGCCGCGGCGCCTACCCCCAGCAGACCGAAACCCAGGAGCACCAACACTCCTCCTACCATCAGCCGTGCCTTCCCCTTGCGGGTGGCGGTAGTGGCGTCGTCGGCCGGGCGCAGCGCCTCGAGCGGTGCAACGGCCGTCGCCGCACGCGCTGGTATGAACGCCGCTATCAGGGTCATCACCACACCCACGCCGAGGCCCACCAGCACTGACGACGGCGGGACGGCCAGGGTGGCAAACCCGGTACCCTCCTGGGCTGCTGCCACGCTCACCAGGGCAAACATGACCCCGGCGGCCAGCACGACACCGAGCGTCGAGGACACCAGCCCCACCACCGCAGCTTCGATCAGCACCGAGCTGCGGATCTGCCGCCGAGACGCCCCGATGCACCGCAGCAGCGCAAGATCCCGTGTCCGTTGCGCCACGAGCACCGAGAAGGTATTTGAGATCACCAGCCCGGTGACCAGGACGGCGACGACGGCGAACGCCAGCAGGATGATCGTCAAGTGGTCGGTTCCGCCGGACAACGCAGCCACATCTTCGGTGACCTGCTCGGCGCTGGTGCGTATCTCCGCCGTGACCCCGGCGGTGGTCAGTGCCGCGTTGGCATCGGTCCGGACGGTCGATGGATCGGCCGAGCCGTCGAGGGCGAGCTGGGCGGAGGTGGCCTGGGGTGGAGCGTCGCCGGGGGACGGAACACTGAGGGATTGCACCAGATCCGGCGTCGCGTACACGTGCGGCAGGCCGGAAAGGTACGGGTCGGCGGAATTTTCGGTGATCCCTGTGAGCGTCACGGCAACGGTCAGGGGAGCGGCTGCCTCGCCGTCCAGGGAGTAGAGGGACTGAGCCAGCGAATAGGTGTCGCCTACCGTCAAGTCCAGCTTGGACGCCGAGGACTGGTCAATACTGATTTCCGTCCCGTCGGTGGGCAGGCTGCCCTCCACGAGGGTCGACGTCTGAAGCTCCGCGGGAGCCGTGCTCAGCACAAACACATCGGCTGGACCCGAGGGGAGATCAAGTGCAGCGATGGTCCGTTGCTGGGCGTGGACCGCTGAGACCCCGTCGACGCCGTCCAGCAGCTGTTCGGTGTCCGACGCCGGCAGTCCGGCGTCGGACATGGTGATCACCAGGTCAGCCTTCGCGTAGGTTGCGCCGACGCTTTCCTGGAGGCTTGCCTGGGTGGTGCCCGAGACCATGAGGGTGGCGGCGAGGAAACCGACGCCGAGCATCACTGCCAGCCCCACCGCAACAAATCGCCGGGCATGAAGGCGCAGCTGGGCGAGTGCAACCTGCAGCACGAGTTACGCTCCCAGTCCGGCGAGGGCCTGCGAGATGACGTCGGGGCTACTGCGGTCGAGCTGACCCACCAGTTCGCCGTCGTTCATGAGCAGGACACTGTCGGCGTAGGACGCGGCCACCGGATCGTGGGTGACCATGATGATGCTCTGCCCCATTTCCCGGGTGCTGCGGCGCAGGAGTGAGAGCACCTCGGCGCCTGAGCGCGAGTCAAGATTGCCGGTGGGTTCATCGCCGAACAGCACATCGGGGCGGGTCAGTAGGGCACGGGCCACAGCCACTCGCTGCTGCTGGCCTCCGGATAGCTCGTGCGGGCGGTGCGTGAGCCGGTCGGTCAGCCCAAGGGTGGAGCAGATTTGAGTCAGCCAGTCGGTGTCGAGTTTCCCACCGGCCAGCGCCACGGGAAGGGTGATGTTCTGTTCCGCGGTCAGGGTGGGAATGAGGTTGTACGCCTGGAAGACGAACCCGATCCGGTCCCGCCGTAACCGGGTAAGTTCGTTATCGGTGAGGCCAGTGATTTCAGTACCGCCGATCCAGACGCGCCCGGAGTCGGCGACATCCAATCCCGCCAGGCAGTGCATCAGCGTCGACTTCCCGGACCCGGAGGGACCCATGATCGCGGTGAACCGTGCCCGCTCGAAGGTGATGCTCACGTTTTTCAGGGCCCTTACCCGGGCATCCCCGCGACCGTAGGTCTTCGAGACTGAATCGGCTACTGCGGCGGGGTGGGACGAGATGGACGACGTCGGCGTCGGATCGGCAAGATTGGCTGAAGTATTCATACCTCAACGCTAGGGACCTGCGGTCCACAGCGGATCAGCCTGCGGTGCGGTCTCCGCGGGTGGGTCACTCATCCCGCGGGATGAGCTTGCGCGGGCGCAAGGAGCCACCTACGGGTGTACAACTCCCGTTTCATAGGCGATCAGCACAGCCTGGACCCGGTCCCTGGCCTGCAGCTTCGCGAGGATGTGACCCACATGGGTTTTTACCGTCGCCTCCGACAGGTGCAGATCCGCGGCGATTTCCGGATTCGACAGGCCCCGAGCGATGAGTTCAAATACTTCGCGTTCGCGCACCGTCAGAGACCTCACGGAGTCCGCGTTCTGGCCCGTCGCTGTCGCAGCGCGTCTCAGCATGGGCGCCACGTGGTCCAGGAGTCGGCGGGTGGTGGACGGCGCGATGACGGCGTCGCCCCGATACACGGTGCGGATCGCCTCCAACAGCTCCTCGGGCGGCGCATCCTTGAGGAGGAACCCGCTGGCACCCGCCTGGATCGCGGCCAGGGCATATTCATCCAGATCGAAGGTGGTCAGCACCACGATTCTGGGCCCAGTTTGCCCGGTGTTCGCCGGCAGGCTCGCCGCCGCCAGGATCCGGCGGGTCGCTTCGATGCCGTCCATCCCGGGCATCCGCACATCCATCAGCACCACGTCGGCGCTGGTCGCGTCCAGGGCAGCGACCGCCTCGGCGCCATTGCCAGCCTCGCAGACCACCTGCAGGTCTGGTTGAGAATTGATCAACATGGTGAAGCCGCTGCGAACCAGCCGCTGATCATCAACCAGAGCCACCCGGATGGTAGGAGAGGCAGGCGCGGGTTGAATGGACATAGGTTGGTCGGGCGCGGGGTTGGTGGGGACCGAATTCTCGATCACCGAGGTATTGAACGCTGGATCGTTGAACACTGTCAAGCCTCCGTGTAGGGGATGAATGCGGTGATGCGGTACCCGCCACCGGCTGGGGCGACGGCGGTCAGCTCCCCATCGTAGAGTCTCAGCCGCTCCCGCATGCCCTTGATGCCCTGCCCGGCACCGGTCGACGCCGGATCGGCGCCAGCGCCGCGGCCGTCGTCGTCGATCGTCAGGTTCAGACCTTTTGGCGTCCACGCCAGCGCGACGACGGCGGACGCCGCAGGGCCCGCGTGTTTCAACACGTTGGTGAGGGATTCCTGTACCACCCGGTAGGCCGTCAGTTCGGCGCCGGCGGGGAGGTCCCGCCGGTTGGTGCCGTCCATCGTGTAGGTGGTGGTGAGACCGGCGTGCTGGACCGTTTCGATCAACGCAGGAATGTCACCCAATACCGGCAGCGGGCGGGTGGAGGCTTCCTCATCGGCGAGGAGAACGCCAAGGAGGCGCCGCATTTCGCGTAGCGAAGCCCTGCCGGTCTCGGCAATGGTGCCGAGCGTCGCCGGTGCCACTGTGGGGTCCTGCGCGCTTGCGTACCTGGCGCCGTCGGCCTGGGTGATGATGACCGACAGCGAATGGGCAACAATGTCATGCATTTCGCGCGCAATGTGGCTGCGTTCGTCAGCCGCTGCCAGATCCCGCTCCTGCTGGCCCTCCACCTCAAGACGGCGGGCACGGTCCTCAAGCGCCCGCAGGGTGAGCCGGCGGTTGCGTGCCAGGTCGCCGGAAGTCCAGGACAGCAGCACCATCGTCTGAACGAGGATAATCACAATCGCGTACAACGGGAGGAAGCCGACACCTACCTGAAGAGGGCTGATCCCAAAGTCGGCGCCGTAGCGGATCACGCCAGCAAAACAGCCGGCCGAAGCGAGGGCAAGGCCCCCGAGGCTGGCCCACCGCGGAGCAAGGGCGGCCAAGGTATAAAGAGAGATGAGCACTGCAAACTGGGCTGGCATGGGCGGCAGACCAGTGACAAGCTGCAGCACCGAAACGCCAGCGATAGTCGCAGCGGCAGACACCGGGTGGGACCGCCGCCAGGCGAGGGGAATGGTCAGCGTGGCGGACACCAGGACGTGCGTCAGCAACGCGGAGCTGAGGAACAGTGGAACCACGAGGATCAGGAACAGCACCGCCATCAACACCAGGTCCACCCGGCCCGGGTGGGCGCGCAGCAAACGAGCGAGACGGTGGTGAAGGTCCATGAGGCTCAACTCTAGGCTGGCGTGGACTGGTGTACATCAGCCCGCAGGAGGAGAACGCTGTATTGTCTATTCAGCCAATCTCAGGAAGTGAGACCGATTGTCCATCATGTGACCCAAATCCCTAACCTGTTCGTATGAGCGAACTATCTTCAACAGTCCAGCTGGCCGTTATTCCGGGCGACGGCATCGGTCCTGAGGTGATCGCCGAAGCGGTGAAGGTGCTGCGCAGCGTCACCGCGGCCCTCGATACCACCTTTGCCCTGACCGAGTTCAAGCTCGGCGCTGAACACTGGCTCGAATCCGGTGTCACCCTGCCCGAGGAAACGCTGGACCAACTGCGCACGCATGACGCGATCCTCTTCGGTGCGGTCGGCGCCGCCCCGGGCGACACCCGGATCCCCTCCGGGCTCATTGAGCGCGAGATGCTGTTGAAGCTCAGGTTCTCGCTGGACCACTATGTGAACCTGCGCCCCTCCCGCCTCTACCCGGGCATTGCGAGCCCGCTCGCTTCCCCCGGCACCATCGATTTCGTCGTCGTCCGTGAGGGAACCGAAGGACCCTACGTCGGCAACGGTGGCACGCTCCGTGCGGGGACGCCCCACGAAATCGCCACCGAGGTCTCCCTCAACACCGCCCACGGTGTGGAGCGGGTCGTCCGGGACGCGTTCCGCCGGGCCAGTGACCGTCCGCGCCGGCACCTGACCCTCGTCCACAAACATAATGTGCTCGTGTACTCGGGCCACCTCTGGCGTCGGACGGTCGAGGCGGTTGCCGCCGAGTTCCCTGAGGTCACCCACGACTACCTGCACGTCGACGCCGCCATGATCTTCATGGTCACCGACCCGGCGCGATTCGACGTCATCGTCACCGACAACCTCTTCGGTGACATCATCACGGACCTCGCTGCGGCGATCACCGGGGGAATCGGGCTCGCCGCCTCGGGCAACCTCAACATGGACCGGACCGCTCCGTCCATGTTCGAACCGGTCCACGGGTCAGCTCCGGACATTGCCGGCCAGCAGAAAGCCGATCCGACGGCGGCCATCCTGTCGGTCGCGCTGCTGTTGCGTCATCTTGGCTTCGACAACGCCGCCGCGCGGGTGGAGAGCGCGGTGGACGACGACGTCGCCTCCCGCACCGATGCCCGGCGAACCACAGCCCAAATCGGCGATGCGATCGCCGCCTTGGTGTCCTAAGCTGGTTAACCATGACAGCCACCGACCTGGAATTCAGCCAGCACCCGTCCGCCAACCCGAAATCCGACCAGCAGCGCGCCGAGATTCTCGCCGAGCCCGGGTTCGGTAACCACTTCACCGATCACACGGTTGTGGTCGATTTCACGGTGGACACCGCAGGCAACGGCGGCTGGGGTAACGCACGGCTCGAAGCCTATGGGCCTATCGCGCTCGACCCTGCGGCAGCGGTGTTGCATTACGGTCAGGAAATTTTTGAGGGCATGAAGGCCTACCGTCACGAGGATGGGTCGGTGTGGACGTTCAGGGCTGACCAGAACGCTGCCCGCTTGAACCGCTCGGCGGCACGGTTGGCCCTGCCTCAGCTCCCGGAGAGCATTTTCCTTGAGTCGTTGCGTCAGCTGGTGGCGGCGGACCAGAAGTGGATTCCTACCCGCGAGGGCGAAAGCTTGTACATTCGGCCGTTCATGATCGCCACCGAGGCGTTTCTCGGGGTGCGGCCAGCGCGTGAAGTGTCCTTCAGGGTCATCGCCTCACCGGCCGGCAACTACTTCGGCGGCGAACTGGCGCCAGTGGACATCTGGGTCTCCCGGAACTACGCCCGCGCCGGCCGGGGTGGCACCGGCAACGCCAAATGCGGTGGCAACTACGCCGCATCCCTCGCGGCGCAGCTTGAGGCCGAAGCCCAGGGCTGCAAGCAGGTCCTGTTCCTCGACCAGTTCAATGACAACGCCGTCGAGGAACTCGGCGGGATGAACGTGTTCTTCGTGTTCGAGGATGGTTCGCTGGTCACTCCGGCACTGTCGGGAACTATCCTTGAAGGTGTCACCAGATCCTCGGTGATCCAGCTGGTTAGGGATCGTGGACTCACGGTGACCGAGCGCAAAATCACCCTGGATGAATGGCGCGACGGTGTGGCGTCCGGCGACATCACCGAAGTGTTTGCCTGCGGCACCGCTGCGGTCATCACGCCGATCGGTCAGCTGAAGGATGGCACCGAAGTCATTGGTGCTCCTGACTTGAAGGCCGGCGAGGTGACCATGTCCATCAGGGAGCAGCTACTCGGCATCCAGACGGGCACCTCACCTGACACCCACGGCTGGTTGACCCGCCTGGTCTGACCCGAACTACCAGGAGACTTCTCCACACCCGGGGACGGCGACAGGGGCGTCGCCGTCCCCGGGATGGTTATGAGCCGAGAGGAAGCTTGGCACCGGACCGCAACAGGGTTGTGGTTTTTTCAACGGGCAGCGGCCGGCTGAAGTAATACCCCTGGCCGCCAACGCAGCCCATTTCCTGCAGCTTCAGCGCCTGTTCCTCGGTCTCGATGCCTTCGAAGACGGCTTCCAGACCGGCGGCGCGGATCAGCTGCAGGATGGCTGCGATAAACCCGAACTGGATCGACCCGGTGGACAGTTCACCGAGCAGGGACCGGTCCACCTTGACCATGCTGACCGGCAGTTTCCGCAGATAGCTGATTGACGAGTAGCCGGTGCCGAAGTCGTCGATTTCAATGCACACGCCAAGCTGTTTCAGGCTCAAGAGTGAGTAGGCTTCCACCTCGCCGCCGGTCACGAGGGCGGTCTCGGTGATTTCCAGTACCAACGCGGCAGGGGGAATGTCGAATCGTCGCAGCAGACCCCGCACGTAATCCACCAGGTCGAGCTGCTGCAGTTCGACGGCCGAGAGGTTCAGCCGAAGCTGGAAGTCGTCGTCGAGCTGTATCTCTGCGCGCCAGAGCGCATACTGCTGGATTGCCGAGGCCATCACCCAGCGGTCAAGTTCGATGACCGCACCGATCTCCTCCGCCAGCGGGATGAACTCGTCGGGCATGATGAAGCCCCGTGTCGGGTGGTTCCACCGGACCAGCGCCTCCAAACCGAGGACCCGACCGTCGCGCAGGTCCACCACCGGCTGGTAATTCAGGCTCAACTGGTCCGATTGAATGGCGTCCCTCAGCTCGGACGCAATCTGGCTGCGGAGCTGGCGCTGCAGCAGCATCACCGGTTCGAAGACCTTGATGGTGCTGCGGCCCTCGCGCTTGGCCGCATACATTGCGGTATCGGCATCGAGCAGGACACTTTCGGCGCTCTGCCGGCCGTCAGCGAGCCTGACGCCGATACTCGCACGGGAAAAGACGTGAAGTTCTTCAAGAGAGATCCGGTCGCCCAGTGCAGCCAGGGCTCGATTCGCAATTCTGAGGGCGATTTCCAGCGTTGCCTCGGGTACCAGAATGGCGAATTCGTCACCACCTAGCCGGGCAACAGTGTCGGAATCTCGCACCACTCCGAGGAGGCGGTGGGCGACCTCCTGCAAAACCCGGTCGCCGGCGTCGTGCCCGAAACTGTCGTTGACATCCTTGAAGGAGTCCAGGTCAAGGAGAATCAGCGCCGGCATGGTGGTCTCGCCATCGGCGTTCAGTTCAGCCTCAAGTTTGGCGAGCAGTGCAATCCTGTTGTCCAGGCCAGTCAGGGCATCGGTCATCGCCATAGTCCGCATGTCCTGATGCGCCTGATGGAGCATGGCCGTGCGGCTGGCAACGCGCTCCTCGAAGTCGCGGTGCACCAGTTCGAGTTCTTCGGCGAGCAGATTGAAGCCGGTAATGACGGCATCGACGTCGTCCCGTGCCGGGGAAGGTTCCATCCGGCTGCTCAAATCGCCCCGGGCGAGCTTCACAACCCCTTCGACCAACATGGCGAGTCGGGGATCAGCGTCCTGTTCAGGCATTGAAACAGCTACCCAACCAGGCCATCGCCTCGGACTCAGTGGTGAAGAAACGTGTGGGGCACGGTGGGGGGTCGCCGCCGAGGAGAAAATTGGCTAGCACGCGGTCCACGGAGGAGGTGCCCAGCACAGCGATCGCCGAAGAGGATCGTGAGCCCGTGAAGACGGCTCGTGCATCGCGGCTGATCGAGCCAACCCCGGAGATCTCCAGCAGCACTGGCCGAAGGCTGCCGTTGGCGAGAGCACGCGCCCGTTCGGCATGAGCCTCGGCGATCTCACCCGTGATCTCCACGCCCCGTGGCATGACAAGCCGGATGACGTCAGTCGGGTGATCTTCGCCCGCCTGGTCATTCGGTGTAATTATTGCCGACATGATCCCTTTCACTGCGCCTGCGACTGCTTTTCAACCCGGTGGGTAGTGCACGAACCGCTACCGCGAGGAAATGCGACGGCGACGGTCGTTTGATCCTCTGAGGTCACGGTTGAGGCGGCGATCTCCGTGGTACAGGATGGAGGACCAATCCGCTTCTTCTGGTGTCTTTTCGATGACCGGCGACTTCGTTTCGCGCTTCGTGCGGGGCGGAACATAGAGCCAGTTGAGGACCCCGAGCACCATGTCCACAACTGAATTGTTTACCCCAATGTAGGCGCGAATGGCGCCGGCCGCCAGCACCGCGTTCAGCCCGGCAAACGCGGCGTTGCCCCAGTTCCCCTGCATGGCGTCGCGCCACAGGGTCAGAACGGAGAACGCGACGATGACGTAGGGAATGAACACGTAGAGGGCAGGGGCGGCGGTACGGTCCTTGACCTTCGGGGTGCGCACGAAGGGAATCTTCTCGCCGGTGAACGCCTGCTGGATGGACTTCAGCACACCGGCGAGGTTCACCGGCAGCAGGACAATGTTGAAACCGTAGATCCTGAAGATGTCGCTGAAGCGGTGTCCGCAGTCGCGGAGGTCGCTGCCCATGGCGAGGAAATAGGGCAGAGCGGTCATAAAGACCAACGGGCTGAGAAGCCTGCTGTCGTACGGGTAGCCCAGCAGGAACATCAGCCCGAAGCTGGCCCATGCGATGGACGCCATGTAGTTCACCCGAAGCAGTACCTCGCGCACCAGAATCCGGTCGCGGCGGTAGCGTCGATCCTGGAGCTGGTTCCACAGTTTCGGCAGGATTAGAAGTCCGCCGTTCGCCCAGCGACGACGCTGAACCACCAGGGAGCCAAAGTCCGGGGGAGTGGCGCTGTAGCTAAGACGCTCAGGATAGTTCACGAGGGTCCAGCCGTGGGCGCCCAGGTCGACGCTCGACTCGGTGTCCTCGATGACCGTCCGGTCCTGGATGTAGGTGTGGATCTCGAATCCGCCCACATCCTCAACCTCGAGGATGTCCATCAGGGCTTCCTTGCGTATTACTGCGTTCGCTCCCACCCAGAAGGTGGCGCCGTAATAGGTCATGCCCTGATGCAGGATGTGCTGGATGTCGGTGGTGGCGCCGGCTACCCGTTCAATACGGGTCGGTGCCCCGCGGAAGGAGGAGTACGGGGTCTGCGTGACGGCGACCCGTTCATTTCCCGGCGATTCCAGAAGGTAGACAAGGCGGAGGCAGTAGTCACGCAGAAGCAGCGAATCGGCGTCGAGAGTCAACAGGTAGGTGGAGTCGGGGACGTCAAGGTCCACCTGGGCAGGGCCCTCGGCAGGCCGCAGGATGGTGCCGTTGGGGGACTCCTCGCGATGCCATCGCTTCCCCATCAGGGAGATGTAGGAGTTGAGGTTCATTGCCTTATTGGCCTCATGGGAAAGCGAGGCGAACATCTTCCGTTCAAACGTCTCAAGGCGAGCGGTGAAGATCCGGCACAGCCTGAAGTACAGCTCGGTCACCCGGTCCTCGTTGGGTTGCTCGCCCTGCGCGCGGGCAGCGGTGAGTCCCAGCACCGTCAGCCGAAGCTCCCGGGCGAGACCCATCAGCACCAGGTCGACGAAGAACTCGTCGACGTGGTCCTCGACCCGCTCCGCCGCTGCCATGTCTTCAAGCCAGGCGGCGGCCGCGATGTACTCGTTGGTGAGGACTTCCAGTTCGTCGACACCGGGTGGCACCGGCGCGGTGACACGCTCACGATAGCTGATGAGCGCATCGTTGAAACGGGTTGATGGATCGAGCAGCTGCGACTCGATGTCTTCGGAGAGCTCACGGGTGGTTTTCAGGCGTGCTGCAACTGCGGGATCAGTGGGGAACGGGGGATCGTCGAGGAGCAGGACCACCCGGAGGTCAGGAAATTCCTGAAGGGCCGCGGACCAGAGGGTGGCACGCACCACCTGTGGTTCTTCGGCGTAGGAGGGTACCAGGACGGTGATGCCGTCGTCGTAATGCGCGAAGTGGCGGTCCAGCTCACCCCGCGGCACGCGTTTGTGATCCCGGAACCGGTACAGCGCACCCTGGCGTGCCACCAGATACAGCAGGGCGGAAAAGGTAAGGAACGTGACCACGATCAGGTAGGACACCGCTTCGAGCTGGAAGCGGAATCCCGCAGCCGGGTTATCGACGAGCTGCCGCAGGATCGTTGAAACGACGTACGATGCCCAGCCCACCATGGTTGCGACAATCGCCAGCCGGCCGAGTGCTATCTTCCGGCGGGATGGGGTGGGGTGGACTATCGAGAGGGGCTCGGAACGCTTCTCGGCACCCCACTGGCGTTTGCGCGCGCCCGGACCGTTTTCCTTCGTCTGCTCATCAGTCGCTGCGGTCACTTTGTGATCCTTCATCTCGCTCCCCAGCGACTCGATTGCAGGATCGATCCCTGCTGCTCCCTGCGCAGACGGCACTTGCCGACCACCCGACGGGCGGGGTTCTTCTGCGTTCATTTGGCGGCTCCGCGCAACGGCGGTGAACCGGGTGCATCCGTTATCTGACCGTGCAACAGTAGCACTCGGCAGTGGGACTTATCGTGGTCGGGTAACATGACAGTTTACCGTTCAAGTTTCCCCTCGATCGGCGGGGGGCACGATTCGTGGGGGCACTCATTGGCAAGGCACTTTCCGGGCCGGAAACTTTCGTTCGTTCGTCTTGTTCTGGTGATAGGTGTTTTCGTCGCCGTGGTCGCGGCATCGTTCTCCGGGTGGAACCGTTTTGAGGATGCCAGGGCCGCCGAGAACAGTGGTTCCTGGTTCGCTGGCTACGTCGATGCAACAGCCACCCCCTTCTACGCCTTCGAACGCCCACAGACTGAAGAGGGCGGCAGCGTGGTGTTGTCCTTCATCGTGGCTGATCCTGAAAGCCCCTGCGAGCCCTCCTGGGGTGCCGCCTACACCTTTGACGAAGCCGAATCCACCATGGACCTGGATCGCCGGATCGCCCGCCTGATTCAAAGCGGCGGAGAAGTTGCGGTCTCCTTTGGTGGCCTGCTCAACGACGAGCTTGCTACTTCGTGCACCGATGTCGATGACCTGAAGGACGCGTACGGCTCCGTGGTTGAGCGCTACAACCTCACCACCATCGATCTGGACGTGGAAGGTGAGAACCTGCTCGACACGGCCGCTGGAGAGCGTCGGGCCGAGGCCCTCGCCCTGCTGCAGGAAGAACGCCTCGCCGACGACGAACCGTTGAACGTCTGGCTGACGCTGCCGGTCGCGCCATCAGGACTCACCGAACCGGGCACCACAGCTGTGACCCAGATGCTCGAAGGCGGAGTTGACCTCGCCGGGGTGAACATTATGACCATGGACTTCGGTGGAAGCCGGCCGGAAACCATGAGCATGCTCGACGCCTCGATCACAGCCGCCGAGGCCACCCACGCGCAACTTTCCACCCTGTATGGCCGGGCCGACATGCCGCTCGGTCCCCAGGCGCTCTGGACCAAACTCGGGCTCACCCCCATGATCGGCCAGAACGACGTCGTCGGTGAGGTGTTCTCCCTCGAACACGCTGCCGGTCTTAACGCCTTCGCGGTCGAACGCGGAATTGGCAGAATGTCTATGTGGTCGTTGAACCGCGACGCCACCTGCAGCGACAACTACGCCGATGTCTCAGTCGTATCAGTGGGCTGCAGCGGTATCGATCAGGATGGTCAGAGCTTCGCGCAGATCCTCGGCCAGAAGTTCGAGGGAAGCGCCGGGAGTATTGCCACCACGTCGGCGTCGCCGGAGCCGACGTCGGAACTTGTGGAAGATAACCCCAAGACCAGCCCGTATCCCATCTGGTCCGAGGATGCCACCTACGTGGCGGAGCAGCGCGTGGTGTGGCACGGTAACGTGTACGTCGCCAAGTGGTGGAATGAAGAGGCTACCCCTGACAACCCGGTGCTGCAGGCTGACGAGACGCCGTGGACTCTGATCGGGCCGGTTCTTCCGGGTGAAGCGCCGGTCACGGCACCCACCATTCCTGCAGGAACTGTTGACGAATGGGATCCGGAGCAGGTGTACGAGAGCGGTGACCGCGTTCAGCTCGACGATCACGTGTTCGAATGTAAGTGGTGGAGCCAGGGCGACAGCCCTGAAGCCGCGCTGCAGGGCTCGGCCGGATCGCCGTGGAACCGGCTGACCAACGACGACGTCGTCAAGCTACTGGAAGGTCTTGAGGACGCGGACACCCCGACTCCAACGCCGTCGGCGAAGCCGAGTGCCGCCGCGAAGCCGAGCGCTACTCCTAGTGCCACCGCGAAGCCCACGGCTGACAAGGACTCCTGAGGCTAGGCGGCCGTGACCGGCGGTAAGCCGGGCTTACTGCGGACTTCCCTGCGGCTGCATCAGGGATTCGATCAGCTTGCCCACGTGAGCGGCGCGGTCCTGAGCTCCTGACTGAACGAAAAACGTCTTGGCGGAATCGAGGTAGCTCATGGCTTCGAAATCCTCGCCACGTCCGGCGAGTGAGCGTCCAAGCAACAGATACGCTTCGCCGGCGGTCTGCGAGGCAAGCATGGTGGCGTCGGCGCAGATCGGTTTGAGACGCTTGACTGCTGCGTTGAGCTGGCCGGTCAGGACCAACCAGTGGGCCCGGGTCAGGGACAGCTCCAGCTGATCACGTTCGTTTCCCCCGACGATAGAGCTGGCGGTCTCCGCCCGCTCAATGCATTCGAGGGTTTCAGCGTCCACGACGCCTGCCGCCAATCTGAGCGCAGCAGATGCACGGTTGAACCGTGCCCAGAGGTCAAGGTCATTGTTAGGGGAGAGACTCACGGCGGCCAATGAGTGATATTTGGTGCCGTTGGCAACCTCGTGGCGCATGAACGCTACGTTGCCGATCGTCCAGTGAGCCTTACCCGCGGTCTGTGAGCGCGTTTCGGTGGTCAGCAATACTGATAGGGCGAGGCATTGCGCCCAGGCTTCGTCCAATCGGTCGCTTTCGGCGAGCGATGCAATCAGCGCCTGGTGTGCTTCAACCCGGAGCTCGGGAGCATCGATGGCATCGGCATCGGCAGCGACATCGACTGCTGCAGTAGCCTGTCGCACTGCTTCGGGGAGTTGGCCCAGCCCTTGCAGCCCGACGGCAAGCAGAGTAAGAACCCGGACCGCCAGGGACGGTGACTGGCTGGTCAGTGAATGATCCCGCAGTTGCTGAGCTACTTTGACCGACTCTTCGACTGCCCCTTCTTCCCGCAGACACTCAGCCTGCAGGAATGCCATGTTCCACCAGGCAACCTCATTGTCATCGTCGAGCGCCAGATCAACCGCCTGCCCCGCAATGACGCGCGCTCGCTCGTAATCGCGCTGGCTCCACGCCTCCCTCGCCCGCAGCTCATATAACAGCTGGTCGCCGGGTTGGTTTATCGCCATGGGTGGTAGCCCCTTCGTGCGGTTCTTAGTGGACCTCGGGTGGTGCTAACGGAGTCTCCCGAGTGAAGGTGAGACTCCATGATTTGAGTTTAGGGGATATTGGGCGGGTATTGCTTCCGAAAGTCCATCTTTTCAAACGCTTGGTTTTCTGTATATCGTTCGTATACTAATAAAACTGCGTGAGGTTCGGTGTCTCACGCTTTCTCGCACAAGCAAAGGACTCTCGTATGAAAAGATTATTTGTTTCTCTCCTGGTTGTATCCGTGCTGACGATCGGCGGAGTCTCCACAGCGACTGCTGCTGACGCGGCGACCGGGTTCCAAAGCTCCACGACCATTTCCAAAATTGGAAACTGGCCTCACTAGTCACCTTCTGAGTAACCGACACTTCGTTTCTCGTTGATCCGACTGTCTGGCTGGATGGCCGTGAACTTGCCCGCTGGGGACAAGGTTCACGGCCATTCGCATCTCCGGGTCTCGCCCCGATTCCCAGGCAGGACCCGGGCCGCGGTAACGTGTGATCCATGCGTATAGCCCGATTTGTCGTTGACAGTGACCCAGCATTCGGAGTGGTTGAGGGGGAGGATGGGCAGGAGGAGATTGCGGTCATGGCCGGCGATCCCTTCTACTCAGGCGTACAGCTCACCGGAGTTCGCCACCAACTGGCCGACGTCCGACTCCTGGCTCCGGTCATCCCGCGCAGCAAGATTGTCGGCATCGGCCGCAATTACGCCGATCACGCCAGGGAACTGGGCAACGAGGTGCCACCAGCACCCCTCATGTTCTTCAAACCCAACACGTCGGTCATCGGCCCCGGCGACCCCATAGTGCTTCCAGCATTCTCGGATGAGATCTCCTTTGAGTCCGAACTCGCCGTCGTCATCGGTCGGATCTGCAAGGACGTTCCCCTCGATCGCGTGGACGAAGTGGTTTTCGGTTACACCTGCGCCAACGACCTCACTGCCCGCGACGCCCAGAAAACCGATAACCAGTGGGCGCGCGCCAAAGGCTTCGATACCTCCTGCCCGGTGGGCCCATGGATCGAGACGGACCTCGATACCGAAAACCTGCGTGTCCTGGGAAGGCTCGACGGCGAGCTGAAGCAGGACGGGTCGACCAGCCAGATGATCTGGGGTGTCAGAGAGCTGGTGTCCTACGTATCCCAGGCCTTCACGCTGCTCCCAGGAGACCTCATCCTGACCGGTACGCCGGCCGGAGTAGGCCTGATCAGCGAAGGCGAAAGCTACGAAGTAGAGATCGAAGGCATCGGACGCCTGTCGAACCCGGCGCGTCGCTAATCATGCGGCGGGTACCACGGGGGCCCGTGCGGAAAGGTAGTCCGAGCGCTGAACGCCGTCGGCTTGGCCGATACATTGCGGTCGCAGCCTGCGGCATCCCGTTGGTTTCGGCGCGGGCTGCCTCCCTGAGCGGTGCGCCCCAGATATGGGTGGCGGCACTCGCAGCCCTGGGATTTGGCGCGGCCGCTGTTCTGCCGCTGCGGTATTTCCGTCCGAAAACCCGGGTCCGTACCCAGGGACTGGTTGGGCTGGCCGTCGCAGCGCTCATCTTCGCCGCCTGGTGGTACTTTGCCGCTCCGCTCGGGGTTGGGGCCCTCGCCCCGTAGCGTCTCCGGGGCTCCCAACTCCTCGCTCCGCTCGGGGTTGGGGCCCTCGCCCCGTAGCGTCTCCGGGGCTCCCAACTCCTCGCTCCGCTCGGGGTCGGGGCCCTCGCCCCGTAGACTTAGGACCATCATGACTAATGCTGCTGAGATCCCCCTCGTCACCGATCAGACCCCCGTTCGTGTGCGGTTTTGCCCCTCGCCGACCGGTACCCCGCACGTCGGCCTGATCCGCACCGCGTTGTTCAACTGGGCCTACGCCCGGCACACGGGCGGCACCATGGTGTTCAGGATTGAAGACACTGACGCGGCACGCGACAGCGAGGAGAGCTACACCCAGCTCCTTGATGCGTTGAAGTGGCTTGGCATTGACTGGGACGAAGGCGTGGAAGTGGGCGGACCCCACGCTCCCTACCGCCAGTCCCAGCGCGGCGAGCTGTATCAGGACGTGATCGCTAAATTGCGGACCGCCGGCCACCTTTACGAGTCCTTCTCCACCCCCGAGGAGGTAGAGGAACGCCACCACGCCGCGGACCGGGATGTGAAGCTCGGCTACGACAACTACGACCGCACCCTCACGCAGGACCAGCAGGAGGCCTTCCGCAGCGAAGGCCGCGCCGCCGTGCTGCGGCTGCGGATGCCCGACGACGACATCACCTTCACCGACCTGGTGCGGGGAGAGATCACCTTCCGCGCCGGCAGCATCCCCGACTTCGCGGTGGTCCGTGCCAACGGCGCCCCCCTCTACACGCTGGTCAACCCGGTGGACGACGCCCTGATGGGAATCACCCACGTGCTGAGGGGCGAAGACCTCCTCTCCTCCACACCCCGCCAGATTGCGCTGTACCGCGCACTGATCGACATTGGCGTGGCCAGCTACATGCCACTGTTTGGTCATCTGCCATATGTCATGGGCCAGGGCAACAAGAAACTTTCCAAACGGGATCCCGAATCCAACCTCTTCCTTCACCGGGAGCGAGGCTTCATTCCCGAAGGCCTGCTGAACTATTTGTCGCTGCTGGGCTGGAGCCTGTCCGCCGATGAGGACATCTTCACTGTCGACACCCTGGTCGAGAAGTTCGATGTCCACGATGTGCTGGGCAACCCTGCCCGGTTCGACTTGAAGAAAGCCGAAGCGATCAACGGAACCCACGTCCGTCTGCTGGAGCCCGAAGACTTCCGCCAGCGGATCATTCCGTATCTGCAGGGGGCTGGACTGGTTGGCGAGACCTTGACCGAGCGGGACCACCGGATCCTCGCCGAGGCCGCCCCGCTGATTCAGGAACGGATCACCCTCCTCGGCGAAGCGCCGGACATGCTGGGCTTTCTCTTCACTGACGACGCCGGTATCGAGATTGCCGACGACGCCCGCAAGGGCCTCCCAGCCAACGTGGGTGAAGTGCTCGACGCTGCCCACGCAGCACTGCAGCCGCTCGAAGAGTGGACCACCGAGAATATCCAGAACGCCCTCCGACAGGCACTGGTCGAAGAACTGGGCATGAAGCCGCGGCTTGCCTTCGGCCCGGTTCGGACCGCCGTCTCCGGCAAGCGGATTTCGCCGCCACTTTTCGAATCGATGGTCATCCTGGGTAAGGACTCGTCGCTGGCCCGGATCAGCGCGTTCCGCAGCACGGCCGCCTGAGCGTGGACAACCTCCCGGAGATCGCAGGGGTGTTATTCGATATAGACGACACGCTGGTGGATCTGGAAACCGCGATGGGCAGGACCCTGCACCACCTTGGCTCCGATACCTTGACGCACCTCAGCAACGCGGACTGGACCGAGTACAAGCGGCTCTATATCCACGACCCGTTGGGCTCGTATGACCGGTTCCTCGCCGGTGAGCTCACCTTCACCGAGCAACGGCTGCGTCGGGCGAAGCACGCTCAGGCGGCCTTCGTCGAGGAACCGCTGGAAGGCGAAGCGGCCCGGCGCTGGAACACTGCCTATGAGGCGACGCTACCGTTGCACTTCGAGCCGTATGACGACGTCGTTCCGCTCCTCGACGCGCTGGACGCGGCAGGCGTGCCCTATGGGGCGGTCAGCAATAACGTTTACGATTATCAACGCGTCAAACTCGACCGCTCAGGACTGTCCCGGTTCGACGTCCTCGTCGGGATCGACACGGTTGGCGCAGCGAAGCCTGCTCCGGCGATCTATTGGGAGGGCGCCCGGCAACTCGGCACCCCGCCGGAGCGCACCCTGTATGTAGGGGACAACAGGGTTGTCGACGCCGAGGGTGCCGACGCCGCAGGGCTAATCGGGGTCTGGCTGGATCGGCGTGCTGCCGGACCGGCCGACTTTACCGGTCGCCGGGTCACGTCGTTAGCAGGCGTTTTGCAGTTCCTGCCGGATGTCCGGTAAAGTGATCTCTCGGCGCAGAGCGGTTTGAAGCGGCCTGGATGCTCCGTCTGGAGCAGTCCGGGATGTGCCATTGGGGTATGGTGTAATTGGCAACACACTGGTTTCTGGTACCAACATTCTAGGTTCGAGTCCTGGTACCCCAGCGTTGGATGTGGGCAATTTGGCCGCATTTAGCAGATGTGAAATAATCATCTAGCTCGTTTGGCGCAAGCCGGACAGCACACAGTACTGGCCCCATCGTATAGCGGCCTAGTACGCTGCCCTCTCACGGCGGTAACGCGGGTTCGAATCCCGCTGGGGTCACCATTACCCCCGGAGCCTCATAGGTTCCGGGGGTTTTTCTTTGCCTACCGCAGACTCAGCAGGGCGTACGGCAGAATGGAGTGGTGACCGACACCCTTCCCGCCGCCCAGCCGCTTCTGGCAACGCTGCGCCAGACCGGGGAGGCCCTGCGGGGGCTGTCCTTCCCCCTTGCCGTCCACGGGTCCGACGACGCACAGCTCACCGCGGCGGCCGTGGCAGCCCAGCTGGAGGACTACGTCGTTCCCCGGCTCCTCAGCCTCGATGCACCGCTGCTCGCCGTCGTCGGCGGATCCACCGGTGCCGGAAAGTCGACCCTGGTCAATGCCGTGGTGGGGCACCCTGTCACCCGTTCGGGCGCCATCCGCCCCACCACACGGCAACCGGTGCTGTTACACCACCCGGCCGATGGCCACTGGTTTGCCGACCAACGCATCCTCCCCACCCTGAGCCGGGTTCATGCTGTCGACGCCGGCAGCACTGAACAAGTCGCGGGGCAGCCTGCCGGCGCCGGTACTCCCGGCGCCGCAGCTCCGGGCGCGGGCACCCTCCTGCTGCGACCCGACGCCATGATCCCGCGGGGTCTGGCACTGCTGGACGCCCCTGACCTCGACTCCATTGCCGACGAGAACCGGCGGCTCTCCGGGCAGCTCCTCGCCGCCGCCGACCTCTGGGTCTTCGTCACCACCGCCAACCGCTACGCCGACGCAGTGCCGTGGACGTTGCTGGCCGACGCCGCAGCGCGGGACATCCTGCTCGCAGTGGTCCTGGATCGGGTTCCCGCAGGGGTCGAGGAGGAGGTGCGCAGTGACCTGCACACACTGCTCGCCGCCGCCGACCTGGGCCATGCACCGATCTTCATCGTTCCGGAGCTCCCCCTGGATTCCCAGGGCATGCTCCCGGCCGATGCGGCAGACCCGATCCGCCGGTGGCTGCAGGCTCTGGCCGTCGACGCGTCGGGACGCCAGGAAATTGCCCGCCGGACCCTCTACGGCGCTGTCAGAGCGGTCGCGGGCCGGGTTCACGCCGCAGCCGACGCCCAGGACAACCAGCACGCCGAGTACCTGCGCCTGCAGGTCGCGGCGACCCGCGCCTACGACGACGCCCTGAAGGGAATCCACGAATCCACCCAGGACGGAACGCTACTCCGCGGGGAGGTGCTGGCCCGGTGGCAGGACTTTGTCGGCACCGGCGAGTTTATGAGGGGACTCGAATCGAGGGTCGGCAGGGCGAGGGATGCAATTGGCTCGTTCTTCACCGGCCGGCCGACGCGGGCCATCACCGTTGAAACCGCCATCGAAACCGGGCTCCACGCGGTCATCGTTGAACAGGCGGCGCAGGCGGCAGAGAAAACCGAGCATGCCTGGCGGGACGGTGACGCCGGCCGGGACCTGCTCGCCGGACTACCCCCACGGGGTGACTTCTCGGCGGAGGCTGCACGGGAAATCCGGGCCTGGCAGAAAGACCTGCTGGACCTGGTCAGCGCCGAGGGCGCCAACAAACGGTTCACCGCGAGGATGCTCTCCTTCGGTGTGAACGGCGTCGCGGTGGCCCTCATGGTCGTGGTGTTCGCCTCCACCGCCGGGCTGACCGGACTGGAGATCGGCGTCGCCGGAGGATCGGCTGTCGTCGGGCAGAAGCTGCTCGAAGCGGTGTTCGGCGACGATGCGGTACGCCGCCTCGCCAAGACGGCGCGGGAGAATTTGCGGCACCGGTGCGAGTCGTTGCTCAGCGCGGAACAGCAGCGTTACCAGGCGCTCCTGGAGCCGGCAGCCCGGCAGCTCCCGGCCGAGACGCTTCGCTCCTACGCCCGGAAGCTCCAGACACACGGATCAGCCGACCCCGTAGAGCGCGTCGTGAACGACGACGTGCATGACGACGAGAACGACGACGAGAACGACGACGACGGGCATGACCAATGAGCCGGCATAAGGGTAGGCAGGCCGAATCGGCGGTGCAGACCCAGCTCGAAGCCCTGGACACGGCCCGCGAGCTGGCCACCGGGCGCCTGCCCGAGGGAGACCTGCAAGCTGCCTACGACGTACTCGATCGGGCCAGTACGCGCCGGTCGCTGTCAGACGCCCATACGGTTGTCGGGATCTTCGGTCCCACTGGCAGCGGCAAGTCCTCGCTGCTCAACGCGCTGACCGGGACCGACGTTGCGCGGGTTGCCGCACGCCGCCCCACTACCTCCGAACCGCTCGCCGTCCTCTGGCAGAGCGACGGCAGCGGACCGCTGCTCGACTGGCTGCAGGTGGCCCAGCGCCACGAGCTCCCCGATGACTCCCGGCTGGCGTTCGGCGGACGGTCATCGGCCGACGACGGCGGCGGGCTGATCCTGCTGGATCTCCCTGACTTTGACTCCACCGCTACCAGCCACCGCGAGGTCGTGGAGCGCCTGGCCGGGCAGGTCGATGTCCTGCTCTGGGTAGTCGATCCGCAGAAGTACGCTGATGCAGCACTCCACCACGGGTTCCTCCGGGGGATGTCCGCCCACGGGGCGGTCACAGTGGTGGCGCTCAACCAGACCGACCGCCTGGTCGGGGACGAAGTGGACCAGGTGACGGCCTCACTGCGGGGCATCCTCGCCGCCGAGGGACTCGGTTCCGTGGGGGTCCACCCGGTCTCCGCGGTGACCGGCGCCGGGCTGGACAAGCTGGTGAGGGAAATCGGGCTGACAGTGAAACGCCGGCAAGCCGCGACCGCGCGCCTTACCGCTGATGTCACGGCAACTGCCACCCGGCTGGCCGGTCAGGCAGGACCCACCGACGCCACGCTGCCGTCCAAGGCCGCACGGTCGCGGCTGGTGGATCGGCTGGCTGGGGCGGTCGGCACCGAAACGGTGGTCGATGCGGTAGTCGGGTCCTATCGCCGGGATGCCCACGCCGTCACGGGCTGGCCCGTGACCCGCTGGCTCGGAAAGCTCCGCCCGGATCCGCTGCGCCGCCTGAACCTGCGCCGCTCCGAGGTGGACGCTGCAGTCAGCCGAACCTCGCTTCCGACGCCGGGCCCCGCCCAGCGTGCCGCAATGGATGGTGCGTTGCGCGACTACGCCGACACTGCTACCGAGACGGTGGCCGGACCCTGGTGGGAGCAGATCCGTGCCGCCGCCCAGGGGGCAGCCGAATCGCTGGCCGACGGGCTGGATCAGGCCATCGCGCAGACAGACCTGCGCTGGGGGAGGCGCTCATGGTGGTGGCCCGTAATTGGAGTGCTGCAATGGGCGCTCTTCGCCGCTGCAGTCGCCGGGCTGGCCTGGCTCGGTGTGTTGGCAGCGCTGGGTTTCCTCCAGCTCCCAGCGCCGGAGACCCCGCTGGTCGAAGGTTTCCCCCTGCCCACGTTGCTGGCTATTGGGGGAGCGGTACTCGGTGTCGCACTGGCGGTGCTGTCGTCGGTCGCCGCGCGATTCTCGGCAGCGTCGCGTGGGCGCCGGGCACGACGCCGGCTTCACACCGCGGTGACTGAAGTTGCCGTGCGGGACGTGGTCACCCCGGTGGCGGCCGAGATCACCAGGTACAACGGATTCCGGAAGGCTGTGGCGGCGGCACGCGGCAGCGGCTAGCGGATAGGGGAGGAAGACGGGCATCGGTGGGCAACCTTTCCCTCGCGGATGTCTGGGTTGACCCGGCCTGTTGGAGTTGCTCACCGAAATGGCCCTCCCGACGGCGAACTAACCGGCTGCCGGCATGTCAGGGCGGCGCGTCGTGGTCCAGACCCTCGATCAGCTGCCGAGCGCCGCAAGGACCTTGTGCAAGGTGCGCAGGTTCCGGGTGGTGGTCGAGTTCTTGAACCGCGGCTTGGCCGTCAGCTTGCTCAGCGGGGACTCGAGGGTCCCGCCGCGTGGGGCCAGCCAGGCGGCTGCCTCCGGTCCGAGCACAGTCAGGCCCGGTTCCAGATCCGCCGCGGCGTGAACCAGATCGGCGAGCGCGTCCGGGGCCGAGAACAGTGTGAGGTAGCTGTGGGTGTCAGGATCGTCGGCGGGAAACGGACAGGAATCCACCAGCTCGCGGAGACGGCCTGCCTCAAGGACCACCACCCACGCGTCATAGCCAAAGGTTGACCGCAGCAGTGCCTCAACCGAACTCTTGAGCTCCGGCGCCGACAGATCGGTGGAGCAGGTGAGGTTGCCGGATGCCAGCAGGGTCTTCACATTGCCGACCTCGAGCGTCTGAACAGCTGCACGCAGCTCAGCCATCTTGAGGTTGATCCCGCCAACGTTGACCCCGCGCAGGAAGACAACAAAGTTGGTCATGGCGCACCGGGATTCATAGCCACACCCTACTCGTGCGCCGCCAGGAAGGAGCCAGGTGCCGGCGGTCAGTCGGCGGATTTCCCCACCGCGTGGGTCAGTTGCACGGCGGCGTTGAGCACCACCTCGGCGTGTATGCGTCCCGGCTGCCGGGTGAGCCGCTCCATCGGTCCGGAGATTGACACGGCGGCGATCACCCGCCCCGATGGGCCCCTCACCGGAGCGGACACCGAGGCGACCCCTGCCTCCCGTTCGCCGAGGCTCTGAGCCCAGCCCCGTCGTCGCACCCCGGCCAGTACGGTTGGAGTGAACCGGGCGTCCTGCAGCCCTTTGAGGAGGCGGTCGTGGTCCTCCCAGGCGAGCAGGCACTGGGCAGCGGAGCCAGCCTTCATGGACAGCTGGGTGCCCACCGGAATGGTGTCGCGCAGACCGATCGGGCGCTCGGCCGAGGCCACACAAACCCGCCACTCGCCTTGCCTGCGGAAGAGCTGGGCACTTTCACCCGTCGCGTCGCGCAGGTGCAGCAGCACCGGCGACGCCGAGGCGATCAACCGGTCCTCGCCGGCGGCTGCCGCCAGCTCAACGAGCCGGCTGCCCAGCACGAAACGCCCCTGGATGTCGCGGCTGACCAGTCGGTGGTGCACCAGGGCCTGGGCCAGCCGGTGCACGGTGGGCCGCGCCAGTCCGGTGGCCGCAACCAGCTGCGCCAGTGTGGTGGGACCGGCCTCCAGCGCGTCGAGCACGGTCGCCGCTTTGTCGATCACACCTACACCGCTAGAATTGTCCATAGGATGATATTGCCGTCTCAGCATTTGAGATGCAACTGTTTGGGATATACGACGTCAGTGGAACAGCACCGAAGGGAACCGGTCATGGGCAACACGCTCGCAGAAAAGGTCTGGGACGCGCACGTTGTGCGCAAAGGCGAGGTGCAGGGTGCCGAATCCCAGCCGGATCTGCTCTACATCGACCTCCACCTGGTCCATGAGGTCACCTCGCCGCAGGCCTTCGAGGGACTGCGGCTCGCCGGTCGCCCGCTGCGTCGTCCCGATCTGACAATTGCCACCGAGGATCACAACACCCCCACCTGGGACATCGACAAGCCGATCGCTGACCTCACCAGCCGCACCCAGATCGAAACCCTGCGCGCCAACTGCAAGGAATTCGGCGTCCGGCTGCACTCGTTGGGCGACGCCGAGCAGGGCATCGTTCACATCATCGGCCCGCAGCTTGGCCTCACCCAGCCCGGCCTGACGGTCGTCTGCGGCGACTCGCATACGTCAACCCATGGCGCGTTCGGCGCGCTTGCGATGGGCATCGGGACCTCCGAGGTGGAGCACGTCATGGCTACCCAGACCCTGTCGCTCAAGCCCTTCAAGACCATGGCCATCACTGTGGAGGGCACCCTGAAGCCCGGGGTGACCTCCAAGGACATTATCCTGGCCGTGATCGCCAAGATCGGCACGGGCGGTGGCCAGGGCTACGTGCTCGAATACCGCGGATCGGCCATTCGGGCACTATCGATGGAAGCCCGCATGACCATCTGCAACATGTCCATCGAGGCGGGTGCGCGTGCTGGCATGGTGGCGCCGGATGACGTCACCTTCGAGTATCTGAAGGACAAGCCCCACGCACCCCAGGGCGAGGACTGGGACGCCGCCGTAGGGAATTGGACGACGCTGCGCACCGACGACGACGCCGCGTTCGACGCCGAGGTCTTCCTTGACGCCAACGAGCTGGAGCCGTTTGTCACCTGGGGCACCAACCCCGGGCAGGGCGTCTCCCTATCCCAGGTCGTGCCGTCCCCGGACGATTTCGCCGACGAAAACGATAAGGCCGCCTGCGAGCGTGCGCTCGAGTACATGGCACTGGATGCCGGAACGCCCATGAAAGACATCCGCGTGGATACGGTCTTCCTCGGCTCGTGCACCAACAGCCGGATCGAGGATCTACGGATCGCCGCCGATATCATTCGCGGCCGGGTCAAGGATCCGGCCATCCGCATGATGGTGGTTCCCGGTTCGGCTCGCGTGCGGCTCGAGGCCGAGGCCGAAGGGTTGGACCAGGTCTTCAAGGACTTCGGCGCCGAGTGGCGCTTCGCGGGCTGTTCCATGTGCCTGGGCATGAACCCGGACCAGTTGGCGCCGGGGGAGCGCTGCGCGTCGACGTCAAACCGCAACTTTGAGGGCCGGCAGGGCAAGGGCGGGCGTACCCACCTGGTGTCCCCGGTGGTCGCCGCCGCGACCGCCGTGCGCGGGACGCTCAGTTCGCCGTCGGATCTCGATCCCCTGCCGCCCACCACAAGCCGGCACGACGATACCGGCCAGCACGACGACGTCGTCGTCCCCTCCGCTTCGAACGCCGCTTAGGAGAGTCCCATGGAGAAGATCATCACGCACACCGGTATCGGAGTGCCCCTGCGCCAAAGCAACATCGACACCGACCAGATCATCCCGGCGGTGTATCTAAAGCGCATCACCCGGACCGGGTTCGAGGATGCCCTGTTCGCCGAATGGCGGAAGGATCCGAACTTCATCCTGAACCAGTCGCCGTTCGATGGTGGCTCCGTCTTGGTGGCGGGCCCCGACTTCGGCACCGGTTCGTCACGCGAACACGCAGTCTGGGCGCTGAAGGACTACGGGTTCAAAGCCGTGTTGGCGTCCCGGTTTGCCGATATTTTCCGCGGCAACTCGGGCAAGCAGGGGCTGGTCGCGGCGCAGGTGGCACAGGACGACATCGAACTGATCTGGAAGGTCCTCGAGAATCATCCGGGCACCGAGGTGACTGTTGATTTGCAGGAGCGCACAGTGGTGTGCGGCAGCGTCACGGCACCGTTCCAGATCGACGATTACACCCGGTGGCGGTTACTGGAGGGTCTCGACGACATCGGGCTCACACTCACCCACGAGGAAGCCATCACCGAGTACGAGAGTTCCCGGCCGGACTG
Source organism: Arthrobacter glycogeni (assembly GCF_054510815.1). Taxonomy (NCBI): domain Bacteria; kingdom Bacillati; phylum Actinomycetota; class Actinomycetes; order Micrococcales; family Micrococcaceae; genus Arthrobacter; species Arthrobacter glycogeni. Next base: position 106,575 of record NZ_JBTNDV010000005.1, on the reverse strand, counting down.
GAAGCCCAAGACACTCCCGGTTCGGTCCTGAGCATTGCCTTCGAACCACGGAGATGAATTCAAAGCTACCCGCTTTGCAGACCACCTCCTCGTCATCGATCAGCAGCGTCCAGTCGCAGAGTTTGATGTCGCCCGTCCGTCGTTCAAAATCCTCAAGCACTGACCTGAACCCGGGCCCAAGCCCTCCTGCCGGAACGAGCTTTTGTGAGAACGCTGTTACCAGGTGGTGGTAAAGCGACGTCTGGTTGTAGAATTTCGATCGAGTGACCAGGCCGTCATGGTACGTCCGGACGGAGATGCGGATTCTGAGGTCGCCGCGTCGTGTGTCCAGATAGGAAACCTCCGCGACGTCCGTCGGATCCTCACTCGTACCCTCCCAATTGACTCGATGCAAGATGAACCGGTCGGCCGAGGACAGGCTGAGCAACGGGCTACCGAACTGTTCGAATCTCGCCCTGTAGTCGGCCATATAGTCGTCCTCCACCATCATCAGACCCCCTTCACGCTCAGTATCCGTGCCAGGTATCTCGGATTCAACGAAGCAAACGAAGCTAGCCGAGGTGGTGACCCTACCAGTCGAGGCGTACCAGGCTCTCCGGGTGACTCGGACGTACCTGACTTCACCTGCGCCCCCCGCGGCCATCGAGTCCAGATCGTTGCAATGCAATGGCTGACCGCGCACTTATCAGGGTTGGCGAAGTGGTCAGCGGTCCAGCGAATCACGAAGTGGGGCCGAGATGGGCCGTTGGGCGGGGAATGAATACGCGCAACCGGGGGTTTTCATTCAGTACCCCCGGGGAGCCTATTTCAGTCTGGTTGGACATGCTCCTATGCTTAGCGGGAGGCAATTGCTGCTTTGGGGGCAATCTCTGTTGTGTGCAAATCGAAGGAATTAGGTGTTCATGGGAAGCGTGCTGACCATTCGTGGTGGAGTCCCTCTGACCGGTAAGGTCTCCGTTCGTGGAGCCAAAAACTTGGTGCCCAAAGCGATGGTCGCTACCCTGCTGGGCAACGCCCCCTCGGTCCTCCGGAACGTCCCCGAAATCAAGGACGTGGAGGTGGTGACCAGCCTCCTGAAGCTCCATGGCGTTGAGGTCACCAAGGATCCGGTCACTGGTGACCTGAGCATGGACCCCAAGGGCGCCAAAATGGCTCAGTCGAAGGACATCGACGCCCACGCCGGCGACTCCCGCATCCCCATCCTGTTCTGCGGCCCTCTGATGCACAGCATCGGCGAAGCCTTCATCCCGGACCTTGGCGGCTGCAAGATCGGCGATCGTCCGATCGACTATCACCTGCAGGTGCTGCGTAACTTCGGTGCGGTGGTGGACAAGCGCCCCGGTGGAATCTCGATCTCGGCGCCAAAGGGCCTGCACGGCGCGAAGCTTGAACTGCCGTACCCCAGCGTCGGCGCAACAGAGCAGGTGCTTCTCACAGCCACCCGGGCAGAGGGAATCACTGAGCTCAAGGGCGCCGCCGTCGAGCCCGAGATCATGGATCTGATTGCCGTCCTCCAGAAAATGGGTGCAATCATCACGGTGCAGACGGACCGCACCATCCGCATCGAGGGCGTTGAGGAACTGAACGGCTTCAACCACAAGGCCATCTCTGATCGCAACGAGACGGCGTCCTGGGCATCGGCGGCGCTGGTCACAAAGGGCGATATCTACGTTGAGGGCGCGCGTCAGCTGGATCTGACCGCCTTCCTGAATACCTACCGCAAAATTGGCGGCGCGTTCGACGTCGACGACGACGGCATCCGGTTCTACCACCCGGGCGGCAAGCTGTCCCCCCTGGTCCTCGAAACCGATGTGCACCCCGGCTTCATGACCGACTGGCAGCAACCTCTCGTCGTCGCTCTGACGCAGGCTGAGGGCGTCTCAATCGTTCACGAAACCGTCTACGAGAACCGCTTCGGGTTCACCGACGCGTTGATTCGGATGGGCGCCAACATCCAGGTGCACCGTGAATGCCTGGGCAGCGTCCCGTGCCGGTTCGGGCAGCGGAATTTCCTCCACTCGGCAGTCATTTCCGGCCCGGCGCAGTTGCACGGGGCGGACATTGACATCCCCGACCTGCGCGGTGGTTTCAGCCATCTCATCGCGGCCCTCGCGGCGAAGGGCACCTCACGGGTGACCGGCATTGAGCTGATCAACCGCGGTTACGAGCGGTTCCAGGACAAGCTCGAAGGCCTCGGCGCCGACTTCGATATCAGCTCCGAGCTCGCTGCGGCATCAGTGGAGGGCGGCCGCTAGGCACGGCGGCACTCTTCTATGAATGAATCCCGGAGATCCCGCGCCACGTTTGCCGTGCTGTCAGTCACCGTCCGTCCGATCATGAACGCGCTGATGGCCAAAAAGTATTCGGGAGCGGAGAAACTGCCGCGGGACACCGGTTTCATCGTGTGCCCCAACCACATCACCGAAATTGATCCGGTGGTGATCGGCCACTTTCTGTTCAACCAGAAGGTGACGCCGCACTTCCTGGCCAAAGCATCCTTGTTCACGGTGCCCGTCATGGGGTGGATCCTTCGCGCTACCGGCCAGGTGCCGGTGGATCGGACCACCGCCGGCGCCAACCGGTCACTGGAAGCGGCGCGTGAGGCGATCAATGCTGGCGGCGGCATCGTGGTGTACCCGGAGGGAACGCTCACCCGGGATCCCGATATGTGGCCCATGAAGGGGCGCACCGGCGCCGCGCGGCTGGCCCTCCAGACCGGCGCGCCGGTGGTGCCGATTGCACACTGGGGAGCCCACGAAGTCTTCCCCCGCTACGCCAAACGGTTCTACCTCTTCCCCCGAAAAACCTCGCGGGTCCTGGTCGGCGACCCGGTCGACCTATCGGACCTCGTCGGCCAGCCCATCACCAAGACCGTGCTGGACGCCGGAACAGAGAGGATTCTTGATGCGTTGACGGCCCTGGTCGCCGAGCTGCGTCAGGAGGCACCGCCCACCGAACGGTGGAACCCTGCTGATAAGGACCAGAAGAGCACCGGCAGGGATTTCGAGAGCAAGCCCGAGGAGAATCCGTGACGCGTCCGCCGCCGGCAGTGGCCGCCGTCCTCGGCTCCGGTAGCTGGGGGACGACGTTCGCGAAGATCCTGGCCGACGCCGGGGCAGCCCACGGCACGCAGGTGCGGTTGTGGGCCCGGCGTGAAGATGTGGCGGACGAGATCAATACCTCACGCCGTAACAGCAGGTACCTCGCCGACACAGTGCTGCCCGGGAACATCTTGTGCTCCACCGATATTGCCGAGGTGCTCGACGGCGCCGAGCTGGTCGCCGTCGCCGTCCCCGCACAGTCGCTGCGTCCCCAGCTTCAGGGGTGGAAGCCTCTGCTGCGCGACGACGCCGTCGTGGTTTCGCTGATGAAGGGCCTCGAAATCGGATCGGACGCCCGGATGAGCCAGGTCATTGCCGCGGAACTGGACCTGCCAGCCGGCCGGATCGCGGTCGTCTCCGGGCCCAACCTGGCCCTGGAGATCGCTCGCCAGGAACCCACCGCCTCCGTGGTGGCGTGCCCCGATGAGGAAGTCGCAGCGTGGATCGCTGCTGCCTGCACCGCGAGGTACTTCCGCCCGTACACCAACCCTGATGTGGTGGGGGTGGAGATCGGCGGGATCGTCAAGAACGTGATCGCCCTCGCCGTCGGGATCTGTGAAGGAAAGCAGATGGGCGATAACACCAAGGCATCGGTCATCACCCGCGGACTGGCCGAGACCACCCGCCTTGCCGTCGCGCTCGGCGGCGAAGCGGAAACCATGGCTGGGCTGGCGGGGATGGGCGACCTGATTGCTACCTGTTCTTCTGCCCTGTCCCGCAACCATACGGCGGGCCGGCTGCTGGGCCAAGGGCTGACCCTCGCCGAGGTCACCGGGACCATGAACCAGACCGCCGAGGGGATCAAATCGGCGCAGGCTGTCCTGGATCTTGCCGGCCAGCTGGGCGTGGATATGCCCATCACCGAGAACGTGGTGGCGGTGCTCCAGGGCACCGTCTCCGTCCATGACCTGGGGCCGCGTCTGCTGGCCCGCGATCTGAAATCCGAAGGCTGACTGTGACTGCTGTTTTTCCTCATTCCACCGGTCTCGATTCGACGCTTCCCGACTCGACCGGTCCTGATTCGACGCTTCCCGATTCGACGCGGCGGCCGCGGGTGCTGGTGCTCTTCGGCGGACGATCCAGCGAGCATGCTGTCAGTTGCATCACTGCCGCAGGGGTGCTGGAAGCGATCGATCGGGAGAAGTACGAGGTGATTCCGGTGGGGATCGCCAAGAACGGCCAGTGGGTCGAGGTCTCCGGTGACCCCTCCCAGTGGTCCCTACGGTCGGCAACCCTGCCCGAGGTCACCGCGTCTGACGAGTCGCTGGTGCTGGCCGCTGCGGCGTCCGGAGCCGATTTCGCTGCCACCGAGCTGATGGTCACCGCGGCAGCCCAGATGCCGCGCAGCCTGGGTGGGGTCGACGTCGTCGTCCCCCTCCTGCACGGCCCGTTCGGCGAGGATGGCACCCTGCAGGGCCTGCTGGAAATGGCTGACATCAGGTATGTGGGTGCCGGGGTGTTGGCCTCAGCTGTGGGGATGGACAAGCACTACATGAAGGTGGTCTTCGCCGCCGCTGGTCTCACGGTGGGGCCGTACGAGGTCATCACCGACCGGCAATGGGCCACCGACCTTGACAGGTGCCTCGAACGGGCCGCCGCCCTCGGGTTTCCGTCCTTCGTCAAGCCCGCCCGCGCCGGGTCCTCGATGGGGATCACCCGGGTCTCATCGGCGTCAGACCTTGCCGCCGCCGTCGAGACCGCGCGGGAGTTCGATCCCAAGGTGCTGGTCGAGGCTGGCATCCTTGGTCGGGAGATTGAGGTGGCGGTGCTGCAGGGTCGCGGCACCAACGAACCCCGTACCTCCCTGCCCGGCGAGATCGCTGTCCAGCCGGGGGAGCACGACTGGTACGATTTCGATGCCAAATACGTCGACGGCGCCGCTGCAGAACTGAGCTGTCCCGCTGATCTGCCCCCCGCCGCCAGCGAAAAGGTCCGTACCCTGGCCGCCGCCGCGTTCGACGCAGTGGGCGCCGAGGGCCTGTCCCGGGTCGACTTCTTCTACACTCCCGCCGGGGACCTCATCATCAACGAGATCAACACCATGCCAGGCTTCACGCCGATCAGCATGTACCCGCAGATGTGGGCCAAGTCGGGCCTCACCTACACGGAGCTGATCGATGAGCTGATCTCTCTGGCCCTGAGCCGCAAAACCGGCCTCCGCTAGCCCTCTTATGGGGTAGCCCGATCCGGTTGCGGGTGATGCAGCACGACGACGGCGCCCGCCCCGTTTGGCCGGTCAGGCGTGGACGACGACGGCGCCCGCCCCGTTTGGCCGGTCAGGCGTGGACGACGACGTCGTTCCGGTGAGCAGTCTGGACCGGCGGGGTCAACCTCGACGAGTGGGGCGGAAATGTCGGCCACCGATGTCCAGTTTGCCCACCGATCGGGGCAAAGCCGGAACCGGACCCGGAACCGGACCCGGACACGGAGCCGGACCCGGGCGATACAGCTAGGCGGTGACCAGCACAGCCCCGGCGAGCGTGATCCCGCCAAGGAAGACAGTGGAGATGCCGCCGAGGACGAGGTTTTTCCCACCGGTGCGGGCCAGATGGGGGATGTCGATCCCTGTGCCGAGGCCAAACATCGCGGCGGCGAGTAGCAGCGTCGCGGCGAGTGAGGCAAACCCGAGCACAGGTTCGGGTACGACGCCGGTAGAGCGGAGCAGGACCAGTGCCAGGAATCCCACCACGAAGAGCGGCACAATCGGGGCCGCCCGCCCGGGCACGGTCGGCCGGGTACCCTCGGCGCGGCGGATACCGATCGAGACGAACGCGGCCACCGGCGCCAACAGCACCACACGGCCGAGTTTCACCACGGTCGCCACAGCAAGCGCTACAGCCCCGGCGGTGCTGGCCGTCGCCACCACCTGGGCCACCTCGTGCACGGCGAGACCGGACCAGATGCCGAACGTTTCGGGGGAGAGCCCCAGCAGATTACCCATCAGCGGCAACCCCAGAATCACCGCCGACCCGTACAGAGTGACCATCGCGATGGCGCTGGCCACCTCGTCGTCGTCGGCGTTGACAATGCTCTGCATCCCGGCGATCGCCGATGCCCCGCAGATCGAAAACCCGGCAGCCATCAGCGTGGAGGCGGCCCGGCTGAGCCCGAGCCGTTCGCCGATGTACCGGGTGAAGAGGAAGCTAATGAAGACCGAGGCGATGATTAACGCGAGCACCGGGACGCCAAGGCCCAGAATCTCGGGAAGGGACAGTTGCAGACCCAGGACGACGACGCCGAGCCGTAGGAATCTTTTGGTCGCCCGCTGGATACCGGGCCGGATCCGGGGGTGGAACATCCCCGTGTTGCGCACCAGCAGCCCTAGGGCCAGGGCCACGACGAGAGCGCCGATGAACCCCTGCAGGCTGGCGACAAAAAGGGAAAGAGCCACAGCGGCAGCCATGACCAGCACTCCCGGGAGCAGGCTAAGAAACGCGGCCGAGCGCTGTGTAGTCACTGGGTTTCTTTCAGGGCGCTCGGGTGGGAAGTGCCAAAGAGGAGGTGCTGCCCGTCCCAACAGCGAAAAGCCGGGACGGGCAGCCACTGCCTACAGGAGGTTGTACTCTTCGAGGAAGGCTGTCGCGACAGTCGCGCTGGACTCCTTGTCCACCTGAACCCGTGCAAGGTACTCGGTGAGGTTCTCGGTGGTCAGCGCCGCGGAGACCGCGTTGAGCGACTCTGTCACCGCGTCGGTGACCTTCGCTTCGCGCACGATCGGCACAATGTTCTCCGACAGGAACAGGTTCTGGGTGTCCTCGAGGACCACCAGCGACTCGGTTTCGATCGTCGAATCGGTGCTGAAGATGTTGGCGACATCCGCTTCGCCGCTCAGCAGGGCTTCGCGGGTCAGCGGACCACCGGCGTCGAGGGGCTTGAACTCACCGAAGGTGATGCCGTACACCTCTTCAAGACCGACGAGACCCTGGAAACGCTCGGAGAATTCAGGGCCAGCGGCGAGCGTGAGATCCCCGGCGATGTCCGTCAAGTCATCCATAGTCGCCAGGCCGAATTCCTCGGCCGTTTCGGGCAGGACGGCAAGCGTGTCCTTGTCCTCAGCCTCTGACTGCTCGAGCGCGACAATTCCCTCAGGGAGGACCTCAACCATCGCGTCATACACTTCGTCGGGACCGGTGACACCCTCAGGCGCGCCACCCTCAACGAGCGAGGAATACAGCGCACCGTTGTATTCGGGCAGCAGGTCAATCGAGCCGTCTTCAAGCGCGGCCAGGTAGAGGTCGCGTGCACCGATGTTGAAGCTACGTTCAACCTCAATGCCTTCAGCTTCGAGAACCTGGGCATACATCTCGGCGAGCAGTTCGCTCTCCGGGAAGTTGGCCGAACCAATCGCAATGGTCTCGGCGTCGACTGACTCTCCGCCGGCGTCGGGCTCCAGCGGATCGCCGCCACAGCCGGAAAGGGCGAGGGCCGCCACTCCGAGGAGAGCAACACTGCTCAGCAGTTTGGGTGAGCGTTTCTTTATCATGGGTCGTGCCTTTCGGTCTGGTGTTTACAGCTTATCGGGCATTAGGACGTCGGAACATCCGCGCTGACGGGCGTGGTGCGCCGCGCGGGCTTGTTCGATGTGCGGGTCAGCGCCCTACCCGACACGCCAGGTGACACCACCAGCCGCTGAAGGGCCGCGGCGCCAAGGTCAAGAATGATCGCCAGGAGTGCGACGACGACGGCGCCCGCCACCACACGGTCATACTGGTTCAGCGCGATGCCGTCAACCAGCAGGCGGCCCAGCCCGCCCAGACCTACATAGGCGCAGACGGTTGCGGTGGAGACCACCTGGAGGGTGGCGCTGCGCAGCCCGCTCATGATGAGGGGCAGCGCCATGGGGATTTCCACTCTGAACATGATCTGCAGCGGCCTCATCCCCATGCCCTTCGCGGCATCCACTGAGGCGGGGTCGAGGGCGCGCAGGCCGGCATAGGTGGAGGTGAGGATGGGCGGGATGGCGAGGATCACCAGCGCGGTAATCACTGGCACCAGTCCGAAGCCGATGAGGGTCACCAGCAGGATGATCAGCCCGAGAGTGGGAAGCGACCGACCGGCGTTGCCGGCGTTGATGGCAACGAACGCGAATTTTCCTGTGTGGCCGATGTAGAGCCCGACGGGGATTGCAATCAGCGCACCGATGAGCAGCGTCAGGAATGTATAGAACAGGTGTTCAGTGATCAACGAGGGAATGGTGCCGCTCCGGCCCAGCTCCCAGTTCTCAGGATCAAGGAGAAACTCGAAATAGTCCATCAGGCCCTGCCCCCCACTCGTGTCCACGGAGTCAGGCGCCGCTGGATCACCACAATAATAATGTCGCAGACCGCCGCCAGTAGCACTGACAGGATGATCCCCACGTAGATGGGTGCCAGGTAGTCGAGCTGCAGACCGCGTAGGAACAGCGCACCGAGCCCGCCGACACCGATCAGCGCGCCGACGCTGACGATGCTGACGTTGGCGACCGTTGCCACCCGCAGTCCGGCAAGCATCACCGGCAGGGCAATCGGAAGTTCAACGCTCAGCAAGCGTTTGACCCGCCGGTAACCCATCGCGGTGGCTGCCTGGGTGACAGCCGGGTCCACCGAGTTCAGGCCGTCGGCGACCACGCGGACCAGGAGCGCCACCGTATAGATGGTCAGGGCGATGATGATGTTCAGCGGTGACAGGACGGGGGTTCCGAGGACTGCCGGGATGAGCAGGAACAGAGCCAGGGAGGGGATCGCGTAGAGAATTCCGCTCAGATTGACCAGCGGGTAGTAGAGCTTGTTGTAGCGGACCGCAAGATAGCCCAGTGGCAGCGAAATGATGATGCCGAGGATCACAGGGATCAGCGCCAGATACAGATGTTCCCGAAACGCGATCCAGATTAGCTCGGAGTTGCCGGTGATGTAGTCGATCATGCGGTGGTCCCCGCACGCTGTCGGCGCCGTTCGTCCAGTTGCCGCACCAGGCTTGGGTGCCTGATGACGCCGTCGGCCACGCCTGAGGTATTGACCCTGATGGCGATGCCCACTGGGGAGCTGATCGCCAGGTCGGTCACCACGCGCAGGGAGTCGGTAGCGGTGAACGTGCCAGCCACGGGAAGGGGCAAGCGTTCGTCGGCCAGGCCAGGACCGGACCAGCCAAGCGGACGCCCGGCGCCGTCGAGCACCAGCACCTCGCTTCCCGAGGTCACCGACTCCACCGGATCCAGGACCAGCATCTCGGAGGAGTCGAAGGACAGGCTGCGGAATCCACGGTCCCGGCCCACAAAGTCGGCAACGAAGTCGTTGGCGGGGTTCTCGAGCAGTTCCTGCGGGGAGGCGTACTGGGCAAGATGCCCGCCTTCCTTAAACACAGCCACCATGTCGCCGAGCTTGATGGCCTCATCAATGTCATGCGTCACGAACGCAATAGTTTTCCCCAGCTCGCCCTGGAGGCGAAGAAACTCGGTCTGCAGGCCGGCGCGGACAATGGGGTCGACGGCGCTGAATGGTTCGTCCATCAGCATCACGGGGGGATCGGCGGCGAGCGCCCGGGCCACCCCGACGCGTTGCGCCTGTCCGCCGGAGAGCTGGACCGGGTACTTGTTGGCCATGCTCTCGGTGAGCCCCACCCGGAGCAGCAACTCCATCGCCGAGTCCCGCGACTTTTTCTTGTCGCTGCCAACCAGATTGGGCACCGTCATGACGTTTTCTATCACCGTGCGGTGAGGGAACAGTCCCGCGTGCTGGATGACATATCCAATGGATCGGCGGAGCAGTGCTGCGTCCTGCGAGGTGACGTCCTGCCCATCAATGAGGATTCGGCCGCCGGTGGGCTCGATCATCCGGTTGATCATGCGGAGGGAGGTGGTCTTGCCGCAACCCGACGGACCCACGAACACGGTGATCTTTCCGGTGGGCAACTCGAGGTTCAGATTCTCGACGGCGAGGGTGCCATCCGGAAAAGTCTTGCTTACCTTGTCGAACGTAATCACGGTGGCTCTCCAGGTCCCTTGGCACCAGCCCTAAAAACAGGCAGTGAATAAGTTGATTCATAGTTCCAGCGAATGAATAGACAGTTGACCCGATATGTGAGATGACTTACCTATCGACATGTAAAGGACAACGGTTCACCCATGACTTCCGAGGACAACATCAACCGGGTGGTGCTGGATGGCGCCTCGCTGACACTTGACGATCTTATTACTATTTCAACGGGTACTTCCCGGGTGGGTGTTCCCGACGGCGTTTTCCTCGCCTTGGAGGGGGCACATACCCAACTCGTGCGGGCCCGGGAATCGGGTCGGGTGTATGGGGCCAACACCGGAGTCGGAGCCAATCGGGCCATGAATGTTGACCCGGGCGGTTCGCCGGATGAGCGGCGGGCGGCCCACGCCCGGCGCCTGTTGCTGAGCCATTGCGCGGGGGCGGGCCGGGTCGATGAGGAGACAACCGTCCGCGCCACCATGGCGGTGCGGCTCAACCAGTTCCTCGCTGGCGGTTCGGGAATCAGCGTGGGGGTGGTGGAGGGTCTGCTGGAGGCCCTCGACAACGGATCGGTAGCCACCATTCACAGCCTCGGCGGGCTGGGGACCGGCGACCTGGCAGCCATGGCCGAGCTCGCCCTGACCCTGAGTGGCGATCGCCAGTGGCTCATCGGGGGAATCGCCCCGGTACGCTTCGAGGACACCGATTCGCTGCCCTTCATGAGCTCCAGCGCCCTGACCCTGGCCACCGCCACCCAGGGAGCCGTCGCAATGGAAAACCTGATGAAGAGCGCAATGGTGGTGGCGTCCCTGACCATGCTGGCGCTGGAGGGTTCACCCGAACCGTATGCGGAGGCAGTTCATCGGGCGAGGGTTCACCCGCACCAGGCCTCCGTCGCGGCGGAGATGCGCCGGTTGACCGGACCGGACACACCGGTGGCTCCGGCCCGGTTGCAGGATCCCTTTGCGCTCAGGGCCTTGCCGCAGGTACACGCACCGGCGCTTGACGCGCTGCAGCGGCTGAGGTCCATCATCGAAACCGAGTTCAACGGGGCTGCTGAGAACCCGTTGATGACCCAGGAAGGGCTCTTCCACCACGGGCAATTCCACCTGGCCATGCTCTCCGCGGCCTTGGACGCGACGAGAAATGCCGTCTATCCGGTGATCTCGCTCTCGGCGGCGAGGCTGTCCCACCTTTTCCGCCCCGAGCTGAGCGGCCTGCCGTCCTTCCTGGCGGCCGGTCCGGCGGGAAGTTCGGGCCTGATGATTGCCGAGTATGTGGCCCAGGACGTGCTGTCGATCCTGCGCACCTACGCGGCACCCGCCAACGGGCCTGGTATCAGTGTGTCCCTCGGCCTTGAGGAACACGCCGGTTTTGCCACTCAGGGTGCCCGGCTGCTGCGGCACCTGGCAGCAGAGGCGCCAGTCGTCGTCGCACTCGAAGCAGTGGCAGCGGTGAGGGCGTTGCGGATGGCTCCCCAGCGGCTCGGGACCGCCCCGGCGAGGGCGGCGTTCGACTACCTCGCGGCGGGGCTGGACCCGGACCAGAACGACCGGCCGCTGGGCGAGGACCTGGAGCGGGCACTAGTGCTGCTCCCGGGCCTTGCGCGGTTCTGAAGAGCCGTCCTAGAGAGCAGTTCGAGGCCAGGTCCAGAAGGACTTATCGACCCAGTTCGTCGGTGACCGACTGGAGTTGCTTGTACTTCTCGATGACGCTTTCGTCGTCCATAGGCCGCAGTTCGTCGGCGTAGCTCACCGACATGCGCCGGATTACCCCGTTGCGCCCAATCGCGTACTGTCCCATCCGCCACAGCGGCGGGGAGTACGCGTGGATGGTGACCGACCCGTCGACCGAACCGCCCATCCGGTGCACGTGGTCGGGTCCGAAGGAAAACGAGCGGCCAGCCTCGACCACCCGGCGCACCGGTTCGCCGTTCATCCGCGGGTTGGCTTCGGAGACCGCGCCGTGGGTAACGACGACGGCGCCGGAGGAGATGTCGTGATCATGCCAGCCCGTGTCGTCCTCGGTATTCCAGCACAGCAGCCAGACGTCGATATTGGAGTCCCGGTACACGGAGGCGTAGTGGCGCTTGCCTCCCTCGTGGTTGATGTGGTGTTCCCACAGTTCGGGGTGCGCCGCGAGGCGGGTGACCCAGTCCTGCAGCTCTTTCTGGCTCAGGGTGCGCCCGGGCAGGGCAGGAACATCTGACTCGGTGAGGGCTGCGCCCTTGAACGGTGTGGTGGTCATCGTGGAGTTCCTTTCAGAAGATGTTGAGGGTTGGCGGAGAACAACGCATGGGTGAAAGCGTGCCCGAGGCCCGGATCGCGCGGCTCGGCATACGGCCGGTCGGAGCCGTGGATGATCGGGTCGACGCCGACCACCCGGATGGTCGCGTCAATCGCCCGGGTGTCGTAGGAGGACGTTTCGTAATAGACCAGCGGGTCGACGGCGCCGAAGGTGCCGCCGCGTGCCGCGAGCCGCTCGTGGTGCAGCGGTGCGAGTCCGGCCAGGGCCACGAACGCCACGCGCAACCGGGGGTGCTGGGCCCGGCCCACTGCGTGCCAGGCCAGCCAGGATGCGTGGAGCTGGGCCACGTAGGGCACCAGGGCGGGCCACCACGACGGCGTCCCGGCGGTCACCGGGGCGGGCCCCGGGTGGATCAGCAACGGTTTGTCGGATGCCTGCACCACGTCGAGGACCGGTTGCATCCGACGGATCGCGTCGGGGTCACCCAGTGCTGTGGCGGGCAGTTGCAGGCCGACCACCCGCTCATGGTCGAGGATGCGCGCCAGCCCGTCGAGATCGAAGCTGCTTACCGGCGTTGCCGCCCAGACCAGGAAGGGGTCGCCGAGCGCGATCGCCGAGCGGTGCCAGATCTCGATCAGTTCGCGCGCTTCCCCGGACGGCAGATGTTCGATGCCGAGGGGACTGGAGAGGGACAGCAGCACCTGGTCCTTGCCCTCGCGTGTCTCGCGGGTGCGGCGGATCTCGGGGTCGTGGGCCAGGGGGTCGACGGCGTAGGGTGCTTCGCCGTCGATCAGCAGCTCCCAGCCGTCGAGGCGGGGGTTCCGGGTGCGGGTGCGGAGGGCTTCGATCAACGCGGCTGGCCACAGGTGCTGGTGGCAATCCGTGCGCATGATGCCCTTTCGCTGGCCTTGATCGGCTGGAGACTTGATGTCGAGCAAACTTCGGTGTGAACCGGTTCACTCCATCAATTGAACCGGTTCACACGTCCCCTTGTCAACTTCCCCACCCCATCCGCCAAACCCCCGCCCCACCCCTTTTCCGCCGAGATGCTAGATAAGGCGAGTCAGGAGCGATCTAACGCCTCGGCGGGACACTCGGCGGGACACTCGGCGGAACTCTCGGCGGGGGGCGAGCCAGCCCGCGTCCCACGTATGCTGGTCTGATGACCGGGGCCCAGCGAAAAACACTCCAGGACATCGCAGACGCTGCAGGGTTGTCGAAGGCGGCGACCTCGTATGCGCTGCGGGGGCTGAGGGGTTCGGAAGCCACCCAGGCCAGGGTCCGGGCTCTGGCCGAGGAGCTGGGATATTCGGCCGATCCGATCGCCCGGGCGCTCGCCAGTGGGCGCAGCGGCAACGTAGCCATCGTCGGATCGCTTCGCGACCTGTGGCGCCAGGGCCTGGCGGTGATGCTCTCCGAGGCGCTCCGGGTGCAGGAACTCTCATCGATCATTGCCGACGTCGACGGCTCGCCCCAGCGCGAAGAGGAAGTCCTCCACTCCCTTGCTGCGCAGCGGGTCGACGGAGTCATCGTGCTCCCCGTGGATCCGTCGGCCGGCTACTGGGCGGAGGTGCCGGCCCAGACCCGGATTGTGTCCATCGGGGATGCGCTCACGGCCCGCCCCGAATCGGAAAGCGTCCTCTTCGATAACGAGTATGGCGTCGGCACGGCCCTTCAGCACCTGGCCGACCTGGGACACCGAACAGTCGGGTTGTTGGCGCCAACCATGCCCACGACGCCGGGCCGGCCCGCTGAACTGCTGGCCCGGAGCCTTGGGGAATCAATGGGGGTGAAAGTCACCGTGTCGTCGTCGCCGTCGTCAGTCCACGGTGCTGCCCACGCCGCGGCCCGGCTACTCGAAGGCACGGACCGGCCCACGGCACTGTTCTGTCTGGGCGACTCGATCGCCTTCGGTGCCTACCGCGCGGCCCGGGGCCTTGGGCTCACGGTCCCCGAGGACCTGTCGATCCTTGGGTTCGACGACAGCGAGTTGGCCTCACTGGTCAGCCCGGAGTTGACCACCTTCGGCTGGGACGAGCAGGCAATTGTCGACGCCGCGGTCAGCGCGCTCACGTCCCCGGAAGGCACCGGGACTGCCAGCGGCCAGGTGATGTTCCGCCCGGTGTTCATTGCGCGGGCGTCGACAGCTCGTCCGTCGACACCCAACGCCCCCAACCACTCGCCAGCAGGCCGTTGAGCACAGTGATGTCCTTGCCGTAGGCGCGGTCATCGGTACCTTCGGGCAGGAGGGCCGAGGCATCGTCCACCAGGGTTTCGAGGCGCGGATCAATGCGCTCCAGCGGGCGATCCGCCAACCGCACGCCCTGGATGACCGTCAGGAGTTCACACGCCAGCACGTCGCGCAGCCCAGTTGCGGAGTGGCAGCACGCCTCGGCCGCTTCAGCGGAGAAGCTTTGCACGTCCTCCTGGCCGAAGGAGGTCTCAATCGCCCCGACGCTTGAGGGCCGGGCGACCGCCACCAGTTCGTGGATGACGCCGACCGCGCGTTTGTGGACGGCCACCATCCCGGCGTGCAGGCCGGGTTGGCCGGACAGCTGCCGGGGGAGCCCGGTGAATTTCTCATCCAGGAGGCGGTGCACGCGGGCAGCCGAGGTTTCGGCCACGTGCGTCATGGAGAGCCGCAGTCCGTCCAGGGTCGCGGCAAGGTCAAACCCGTCGAAGCCGGCGGTCCCGATGAACCGCCCGTCCAGGTAGGCCGGTGAATCGGTCACACCATTCAGTGCGCGTTCGACGGCGTCCTCCACCGACGCGATGGACCGCAGCAGTTGGGCGACAGCCGTTCCCAGCACCCTGAACGAGAGGGGTGACTGAAGGGTGCGCGGCCGCGGATCGGGTCCGGACAACCGGCGGATGGCCCCCAGTACAGTGCCCAGCCCGACGTCGGCCCGCGCCAGAGCGGGATCAAACGGATCGCGGCTGGCTCCCACGAGGGAGACCTCCGCAGCGGTGAGGGCGACCGCCTGAGCGGCGAGCAGGCGGGCATCGGCGGCACGGAGAATGGCGAGCGCCGTGGTGACGGGGATTCCCTCGATCAGAGCGACCCCTTCCTTGGTCCCAAAGGAGTAAGGATCCATGTCTGCCGCCCTGAGCACTGCTGCAGCGTCCACAGCCGACCCGTCTGCAAGGAACTCGCCGGATCCCGTCAACGCCCCACCCAGATGGGCGAGCGGGATGATCTCCCCGGCAGCACCAATCCGGGTGCGGGGAATGGCCGGCAACATGTCGGCGCTGAGCAGTTCAGCTAACCTGACGCACAAGTTCTCCGATACCCCGGCGTCGCCGGAGAGGAAGGTCCGCAGCCGCACCGCGAGGACTGCCCGGGTTTCCGGTTCAGTCAGCCAGGGCGCTGATCCCACGGCACGGCCCAACATCAGGTTGTTCTGGTGCCGGGATTGAGCCGCATTGTCGAGACGAACCTCGCTGGCAGCGCCCATCCCGGTGTTGACGCCGTAGACCGGATCGCCGTCGGTCAACAGATGGAGTACCTCGCGGCGTCGGGCGGAGATGCGGTCCAGCAGGGTTTGTTCAAGTCGCAGGGGCCGGCCGCCGGCAATATCCGCGATGGCGTCGGCGTCGAGCTGTTCAGCCTGTGAGATCCGCAGCACCGGGAGGAGCAGGGCGGGGCTTGTGGTGGTGTGCACGGTGATTACCGGTACCTCAGCATGGTTCCGGTGTCGGACTGTTCAGCCTTGGTCAGAATCAGGTGTGCCACCGCCACGTCAAGGATGGACAGCCCGCGGTGCCAGAACAGGATCCGTTCGTCGTCGGATTCGCGTCCCGGTTTCTGCCCGCTGACAATTTCCCCGAGCTGCGCGTAGAGAGTTTCGGGCGACAGTCGACCGGTATCAACATGCGGGCGCAGGGCGCCGAACCGTCCCGATTGCGCCTCACGCCAGTCATCGACCACCACCTTGTCCATCACGTCGAGCAGGTCGAGTTCGACGGCGCTCACTGTCCCGTAGGGGACCACGAAGGCGCCGGGCTTGACCGCCGCGGTCCGCAGCAGGGGGGTGGGTTCGTTGAGGCGGGATGCCTCCACCAGGATGTCGGCGTCGTCGAAGGCCTCCTCGGCGGTGCCCACGACGCGCACCGGAGTGCTGATCTCGGCGCGCAACTGCTCGGCGAAAGCTTCACGGGACTCCTCGCGTTTGCTGGTTACCCGGATCTCGTCGAAGTCGAACATGCTGTCCAGCATGGTGACGTTGGAGAACGCCGTACCGCGGGCGCCCACGTGCCCCAGAATTTTCGAGTCCTTCCGGGCCAGGTGCTTGGCGCCGACGGCGGTCATGGCGCCGGTGCGCACCTCGGTCACCAGTGTGGCGTCCATGACGCAGAGCGGCACCCCGGTGGTCGGGTCGTACAGGGTGGCCATGGCAAGTTCGCTGGGGAGTCCCTGCAGGTAGTTGGGGACAAAGTCGCCCACGACCTTGACGCCGCTGATGCCGTGGGCTCCCAGGTTGGAGACGTGCCCGCGCAGGACGTTGAAGTGACCTATTCCGCCGTTGCTGGGCATCAGGTGCATGCGGGGTTCGAAGACCGTCTCGCCCCTGCCATGGGAGGCGACGACGTCGTCCACTGCCCGGATGATCTCGGGGCGAGTGAGTTCAAGAGAATCGATATCCGGACCGGAGAGAAACCTTAACCAGATTTCGCGGTGACTCTGCTGTGACATTCGAACCTCCGAATATGAATTGTTTCATGCACGTAGCTTGACTGTGTATCATGCTATTCATGGTGAGCGGTATCACCAAACGATGACGTCACCGAAACCGGGGGACTGACCATGCTGAGCGACCAATCATCTGCTGACCGCGCGCACGACTGGCTGGTCGACCTGGCCCATCGTCATCGGGTGTCACCCACCCAGCGCCGCGTCATCCAGTACATGCTCTCCTCCCTGCCAGATGTTGCGTTCGCCTCAACCATCGACGTCGCCGAGGCGGCCGGGGTCAGCCAGCCCACCGTCACCCGACTGGCCACAGCGCTGGGCTATCCCGGCTACCCCGAGTTCCGCAGTGCCATCCGCGATGTGGTGCGGGGAAAGTCGGCTCCGCTGAACGGTGCAAAGGTTGAGCGACCCACCATCCTCGAATTCGAGCAGCAGAACATCGGCGCGCTGGAACGAACAGTCGCCAGTGAGCAGATGCAGAAGGCCATTGACCTGCTCGCCGCCACCCAGCCGCTCGGGATCATCGGGCTACGGGTTTCGGCCGCGCTCGCCGAGTACCTGGGCTATTTCGCCCGCCGGGTGCTGCCCGACGTTCATGTGCTCTCCGACGCAGCCTCCATGGACGACGCCATCCTCCAACTGCACCGCAACGGCGCCACCGCCGTCCTGGCCTTCGTGATGCCCCGGTACCCTGCGGCAACGGTCCGCGCGCTGGCGCAGGCCCGGGCGCTGGGCATGGCGACGGTAGCCGTCGTCGACAGCCCGCTGGTCCCGTTTGCCAACGACGTCGACGCCCTGCTGGTCGCGCCGGTTGGCACCGATCTGGTGTTCGACTCCCACGCGGCAGCCGTTGTCCTCTCTATCTCGCTGTTGGACGCCCTCGCTGCCCGCGATCCGCACCGCACTCAGGAGCTGCTCGAAGCCCATGAGGAGCTGGTCGAGCGGTGGGCCCACACCCAGCGATGAGCGCCATTCTGCTTCCCGCGTCGGCGCACCGGCGCGTGCCGTGGCGGAACGGCGGCGGCCACACCACCGAGCTGGCAATACGGCCCGACGACGGCGCCGCCACCCGTGGCAGCGGTCCATTTGACTGGCGGCTCAGTATCGCCACGGTCGACAGCGACGGCGGATTCTCGACGTTCCCCGGCGTGGATCGTTCCCTGATGGCGCTGTCGCCCCACGGCCTGCGACTGGTTGATGACGGAAACCCGGTGAACCTGCGCCAGCATGAGGTACACCGGTTTGCCGGCGAGCACCAGGTCGCGGCGGTGGGCGTGACCGTTCCGACGCTCGACCTGAACCTGATGACCCGACGCACTGCGTTCTCCGGTGGACTTCAGTATCGTGAGCTGACTTCGGGGCAGATCATCGAGACCGAGCTGGGCGTCGTCGTCGTCGTTCTCTTGTCGGGGGAGCTTAGGTTCAGCGACACGCGGCTGGAACCGCATGATGCAGTGCTGATTGAGAACGGAGTGGCTGAGTTCACCGGTCACGCTAAGGTAGCCATCGCCTCGGTCTCGCCCCGCTAGTAGCTGGTTCGGTGCGGCGCTCACCGGATGAGGCGGACGTGGATTGGGAGATCGAGACTCTTCCATGCCTCCCCTAGGTCGTCGAGCAGCTCGCCAACACCGAGCGACAGACGCCTAAAGAATGAGCACGGTCTTTCCCCGGACGTTGCCACTCATGGCATGTCGATAGGCGTCGGCGACTTGGTCGAGTGGGAACGACCGGTCCAGGGGGACCCTTATTCGTCCCGTTTCGATGAGGGTGCTGAGATACGCCAGATCCTGGTTGGGGGGTCTCGTTGTCACGACGGTGAATCTTTGGGTCCGCCGGTGAGCGGACGCCGGGTTCAGCATCCGAAGTGTGTCGACGGCGATTGGTCTAGTGGATACGAGCATGCCCTGAGGCGTCAGTATTGGCCGAACCGTTCGGTAGTGGAACGAGCCGGGAACGTCCAGCACAACGTCATATCGAAGTCCGCGACCGAGAAGGTCTGTCTCGTGCCGGTCCAGGACGGTATCCGCGCCGAGGTTGTGGAGGTAGCGTTGGCGGTTGTTGCTGGTAATGGCGGTTACGTGAGCGCCGAAGTTCTTGGCCAGTTGTACCGCGAACGAGCCAATTCCCCCCGCCGCTCCGTTGACCAGCACCTTCATCCCCTCGCGCCGGTGGATTCCCGCTCGACCTCGTAGTGCCTGGAGTGCAGTAAGCCCGGCGAGAGGAAGCGCCGCAGCGTCGCCGTCTGTCATGAAGTCCGGTACCCGTGCGGCGCTGCGTTGCGGGACGAGAACCAGCTGGCCTTGGCCGCCACCGCGGTGGCCCAGCAGCGCCATTACCCTGTCGCCCGGTGTAAAGGCGGTCACCGCTTCGCCGCAGGCCGCCACCACGCCCGAGATGTCGAAACCGGGCCTCGCCTTCCGGCTCAGCCAGGCCATGAGCGAACCGCTGCGGACGAGCCCCAGGTCGCTACCGTTGATGCTTGATGCTGCCACCCTGACCAGAATTTGTGACCCGGCCGGTACGGATGGTTCAACGACGTCGTCGACCGTGGGCTCAATGCTTCCACTCACGGTTTTGAAAGTCACGGCACGCATCCCCTTAGCGTAGGGCGGCCGAACCCGATCCGCCAGGATTTACCCGGGGTTGAGGTCTGCGGCGGATCGGGCAGCGTGACCCCGGCCTGTTTGTCGTGTGGCGCCGTAGTTCGCCACGGCTCGTGGCAGGCCGACGACGAGCGTCGCCCCGACCAGGACGTGCATCAGCATCAGTACCGCTTTGGTTGCAGTGCTGGCTTCGGCGGTCAGCGGGCCAGCCATGGACAGGACCAGCACGACGACGGCGACGATCATCCAGATTCGTTTTCCGTTGCGAAGGTAGCGCTGCAGCAGCAGCAAAAGGCCCCACGCCACCAGTCCGGAGAGAACCGAAGCCATCACGACAGAGATGGGGGTGATGTCCATGGGTGGCATGCCACCCATCGCGACAGTGAGCGCGACGTCAGCAATCGGGCCAGCTATGAGCCAGACGATAAGTGCTGCCACCGCGGCCAGGAGTATCCAGCCGAGGGGCTGGAGGATGTGGGATTTCATGACGTTCTCCTTTGCCATGTTTTCGTTAGGTGCCTAACAAACATCATGTTAGGCACCTAAACACTTCGGCACAAGAGGGTCTTTAGGCCTGCCTCAGACTATTGGCGAGATCGTTCAAGGTCGCGATCAGATTCTGAAGCTCGGTGTGTTCGAGACCGGCAACAGTTTCGTCGGCCAACTCCTGCCACAGCCGCTCTAGGTCAGCGATTACTGCTTCGCCTGTGGGTGTGAGTTCGACGATCATTGCTCGGCGGTCAGCGGAGGAGGGCGACCGGGTAACCAGCCCGTTTGCTTCCATCTTCTTGACAGCGGAAGTAATGGTCGGTGGCTCACAGCAGGCCGCCGTGGAAAGCTGAGACTGCGTTCGAGGACCTTTTGCGAACAACTCTTTCAGCAGCATCTCCTGCCCCAGAGAGAGGCCTATTTCGGCCAGCTTGGCGCCCGCCAGGGATCGGTGGCGCATGCCGATCGTGCGGATGGCAGCGTTTATGACTGCAGCTTGCTCTGGATCCACTAATACTCCCTGATTGCGGCGTGCGCGGTGATTGATTAGACAGGTAACTATATCCTGCAACGCTACGACACCGGGTCTCGCTCCGCGGTTCTAACTTGCCTCCGAATTCGGATCTGCGCGCCCGCTCCTGCCCGGACCGGTCCGCACGGCGTCCCACTGCCCAAGACTTTTCGCCGTCACCAGAATACGCGGGCAGGGCCCTTCACGGCACGTCCAAGGCTGTCTTGAGGAGGCGTAGCCCGTCGCATATTCGGGACTTCACGGTGAGCTCCGAAACGCCGAGGAGTTCGGCGGTCTCCCGATAGGTGAACCCACCCCAGTAGGCGAGGTTCATTGCTTCGCGCTGCGGGTCGGTTAAGGCTGCTTGCTGGGACAGAAAGTTCTCAGTCCCAATCCGGTCGGTGGCGGCTTCAGTAGCCTTCTCGTGTTTGATGATCCTCGAGACTGCGGTCCAACGGGCAGCCTTCCCGGCGGAACTGTGATCGGAGCGCGCCCGTTCAACGGCCCGGCGGTGGGTGATGGCGGTCAGCCACGCCAGCGGACTGCCCCGGGAAGGGTCGAAGCGGGCAGCTGTCAGCCATACCTCGACATAGACGTCCTGGACGGTTTCATTGCTTCGTACCTGGTCGAGGATCACACGTCGCACCAACCCCTGGATACGCCCGGAGGTGTGGCCGTAAAGCCGGGTAAAGGCCTCCCGATCGCCCTGTCCCGTCCACAGCAACAAGTCCTCAAGACCGTCAGTACCTGCGATCACCGGGGTGCGAATGGCTTGGTTTCGGGCGCTGAATGGATCATGCACGAGAGCCCGTTGTCCCTACGGTCCACGCAGATCGTATTCTGTCGAACCGCGAAGACCAAGCGTCTAGCTCCGGAACGGTGTCTCCAGGTAGATTCCGCCCGCTCCGGAGTTGTCGCTGCTGACTGGCAAGCAAAGTCATATTCGTCTCCCCTTTTGCGCGTGCTGTCTCAATGAGGCCATGCCGGGGTTCTGGGCAAGTACTGCCAATGTAATACTAAGCACCCTGATTGTCCATCATGACCCCATGAGCCAAGCCGACCTGATGCTGGCTTGGCTATGAAGGGCTGGGGCGGGGGCCTGCGGACCAGACGAGGCTGCACGGGTCTATGGTTGTCTCAAAGGGTAAGGGTTTGCAACGACGCGAAGGGTCGGAGATTGGAAGCTATGACCAGTACCCTGACTTCCTGTTCGGACCTCCGGTGGTGCCATGTCTGAGTGGTTCCCTGATGCTGCTCCCGGAGAGGCGCAACTATGCGATCCATTTCTTGAGTTGCTGCCGGTGACGGGGGCTTCGGTATCAGTATTTGGCGGAACAATGCAGGAGACGCTGCTTTGTGCCAGTGATTCGGTGGCAGCCCGGCTCGATGAGCTGCAATTTGACTTGGGCGAGGGGCCCCGCTGGGTGGCCCTTCGCACCCGACTTCCGGTCCTGCTGCCCGACCTACAGTCCGCGGATCATCATTCTTGGCCGGTGTTTGGGAAGGCCGTCGCCGCGACGGGGGCGGCGGCACTTTTCGTTTTTCCGTTGGCTGTGGGGGCGATCGACATCGGGGTGGTCGAACTCTACAGGGCATCACCCTGGGAGCTGAGCCGTGAGGATCAAGGCACTGCCTCGGTTCTTGCGGGGCGGACGTCGTGGACGGTGTTGCGTCAACTGCTGAATCTTGGTGCCGTCAGCGGTGAGGAGGCACCGCAGGGAGGCTCGACGCCGTCCCGGCGGGAGATTCATCAGGCCACGGGCATGGTCCTTGCCCAGGCATCGCTGACCGCAGTTGAAGCGTTACTGCTACTGCGGGCGCACGCGTTTGCCAACGGGCGCACACTGGCGGAGATTTCCCGGGATGTTGTCGCCAGGGAGCTGAATTTTTCCCCACCCGATGAAGGGAACGACCGGCGTGTGCTGCAGTAAACTGGGTGGATGGTGACTACATCGCGCGCGGAACGGGTCAGTGCCGCGTTTGTGCGACTCACAGACACACTCGTCGCCGGTTACGATGTGCTGGATCTCTTCCACACGCTAGTGGAGGAGACGGTTAGTCTGCTTGACGCCGCTGCTGTCGGACTGCTGTTGGCCGATCCCCAGGGAGAGTTACAGGTGGTGGCCTCCACCAGTGAGGAAAGTCAGCTGGTTGAGATACTGCAGCTCCAGGCCGGAGAAGGGCCGTGCGTTGAATGCTTCGAAACAGGCGTTGCTGTTGCCATTGACAACATCGACGCCCTGGAGGGGCGCTGGCCAGGATTTCAGGCGGCGGCGCTAAGCCAGGGATTCCACTCCGTGCATGCGGTCCCCCTGCGGGTTCACGGTCGAACGATAGGCGCAATGGGCCTATTTGGTCACGACATCGGAGCAATGACCGCGGAAGATTCGTCCATTGGACAGGCGCTGGCAGATGTCGCGACCATTAGCCTGCTCCAGGAGCGCACCATCCGCGAAAGCTCACTGGTCAACGAGCAGCTACAGCGTGCGCTGAACAATCGCATCCTGGTTGAGCAGGCGAAGGGGGTCATCTCCCACCTGGGCGATGTGGACATGAGCGAGGCCTTCAGCCGACTTCGCGGATACGCCCGTTCGAACAGAGTCAGCCTGCACGAAACCGCAAGCAGGATCGTCGACCGATCGCTCACGTTGTAGCGCTAGTGGGCTTCCGCGTCTCTGCGGTCGAGTTCTTCAGTAACCTCGTCCAGCCGTGCGCTTGTTTCCGGATTCGGCTCCAGATCGCGGAGGTATTCCGTGTCCAGCTGACGGTGGGTTCGGCTATTGAGTACCTCAACCTCAGTCTGATCCAACGCGGTAAGATCCGCAGGGAAAGGTTCGTCGGGCGCGAGCCAGGTCCACGGCCCCGTGCGCACCTGTTTCTGCCGGTCGACTTCGCTGGACAGGGGGTTGGTGGCGGAGCCGTCGCTCATCATGGTGGTCACGGGCGA
This sequence comes from Arthrobacter glycogeni, assembly GCF_054510815.1. Lineage (NCBI taxonomy): Bacteria > Bacillati > Actinomycetota > Actinomycetes > Micrococcales > Micrococcaceae > Arthrobacter > Arthrobacter glycogeni. The sequence goes on along the minus strand of NZ_JBTNDV010000005.1, from coordinate 83,037 downwards.
GCCCGGCTCGATGACCATCCATGTGGGGTAGTTCCCGAGCCTACTCACAGCCTGGCTTTCCACGGTCTTTGCCTCGCTGAGATCCACTGTGATACTAAGATCGGAGGCCAGGTAACTGGTACGGGCGACCATCCGGATCAGCTCGTCGCAGTTCGACCGGGAGAGTGATCCGCGCACAACCACTGTTGCGTATCCCAGATCGGGATTCACCTGGATCAGAGTGTTTAGCCGCAATTCCGGGGTGGAGTACCTTACTTGTTGCTGTCTGGCCTGCTGGCTGGCGTCCACTGCAATCATCCCCTCATTCTTAGACGTCCACATAGTCCATGCGGCTTTGCCGGGGTCCGGGGCAAGCTCAACAGTAGCCCGCAAGAGACAATCAGTCCACTATCGGCCGTTATTCTTGGCCGGTGAATGGATCATGCCGGACAGCTCTCTGATCGGTCCCGCCAGGCTCTATCGATCAATACATTGGAGGTCTTATTGTCCGCCTCTGTAGTGATCGTCATCCGGGCGGTCACGTGAGGAGACCGTGGAGCTTTTCTGTCAGTGACAGTTTCACGGTCGGCCACTCGCTCTCAATGATCGAGAACACCACAATGTCGCGCATGGTCCCGTCACGCCACAGGTCGTGGTTACGCAGCACTCCGTCCTGCTTTGCTCCGAGCGCGGCGACGGCCCGGCGGGACCGCTGGTTGTGCCAGTGGGTGCGGAATTCCACGGCAATGCAGTCGAGTGCTTCGAAGGCGCGGGTGAGCTGCAATAACTTCACCTCGGTGTTGAGTCCGGTTCCTTGAGCGCTGGGAGCGATCCAGGTAGACCCGATTTCCAGCCGCCGGTGGTCGGGGCGGAGATTGAGGAAGGTCGTCATCCCTACAGCCTTGCCATCGCTTGCCCTGCGGATCGTCCACGGGACTATCCGGCGGGCGGCGTGTTTGGCCAGCCGGTTCTCGATTTCGGCGCCCATCTCTTCCGGAGAGGGCAACCGGGTGTACCAGACCGTGTACAGGTCGTTCTCGGCAACCGCGTCAGCCAATTCCGCGGCGTGTTCCGGCAAGAGCGGTTCCAAAGTGGTCAGGGAGCCGATGAGCGGAGGGATCGAAACGAAGGTCATCCCGCCAGCCTACAAAACGATCGTGCCTGCAGAAGGCGAAGCGTTGCCTGCCCCGGGGTGTTCAGCAGGAATAGCGGTTGCTACAGTCCTTGATTGGCGGTCCTACTATTCGAGTATCCAACCCGCTGCTGACGGCGATTAGTTTAGTCTGGGCCTATGATTCCTTCGACTTGGACCGCCTATCACCGCGAGGACGACGGCGAGCTTCTCGGCTACCTTGTTGTTGACGGCTCCCTGCACACTCCGGTCACGTTTTTCGGCTATCGACTTGCCGACGCCGCAGACGAGTTCGACGCTAGCCAGGTGCTTCAGGGTGTCGGTCTGAGCTACTTAGCCGATACGTGGCGGCTCTCGCTGAAGGACCGCAAGGAGCCGATCAACGTACAGATCGTCGAAGCCAGTCCTGAACGGCTCCGAGTCAAAAGCATCGATTACGGCTATGCAGAAAACTACGGGACTATCTTCGAGCTACCGGTGCCAGAGACCGGGCGGCTGACAAGGTAACCCGGCCTTCTCACCTGTTTTCATGGCATTGCTCCAAGAATCGGCCGTCTTCGGCGAACTCAAATATTTCAGGAAGAACCTGCTGCTCAGACCATCATCGAGAAGGCTCGACTGCGGTTCGATAATTAGACAGTCTCCTTGAGCCGTGCGGTGGAGTGAATGATGGTTCCGGGAGTCGGTTCCAGGGATCCGGCCGATCCGCCCTCGATGTGCAGCACGAGGCGTCTGGTCCCGCTCGGCGTCGCGGTGGGGAACCAATGCCGGCCACGATTCACCAGGATAAGCAGGCCCTCGAGATCTCCGACCGGTTGGAACGTGGGTGCCCCGCTGCCGTAGGCATCCAGGCCGAGAACCCGTTTAGCGCATGCCGCGCTCTCGGGAACGTCGTCGACGGCGATGCCGACTTCGCTGGCGCATCGGACGTGCTCGGGGCGGAAGGGCCCACCCTGGTCATCGTGGATATCTCTGCGGATGATGAACTCAAGGATGTTGCCGTCCGGGTCCGGGAAGTAGAGGGAATGGGCGTTCCAGTGCGGCGACGTTTCGAATTCATCCCGCCCATCGGCGTCGAGAAGCAGCGGAGCACGCTGGGCTGTCCATTCCTTGGCGCTGTCGAACAGGAGGCGCGGGATGGTGAAGGCGAGATGCTGCTTGCCTCGATCACTAGGCCCCTGTTTGAGGAGGATTATCGACGAGCCGGCCCGAATGGTGAGGGTGCAGCCCTCCCGTGCCGTCGGAAGGCCGAGAAGGGAGCCATAGAACTTTTCTGCCCGGGTGAGGTCTTCTGTTTCAAATTCGACTGAGATTATTCGCATGTTCTTTACCCAACAAGCTCAAGTGGACTTGAGGTCAAGTCGGCTTCGATGGCATTCTTGGGCGATGCCTACGATTGAACCCGACGAGCTCCTTTCCATCGGTTTCATCGCGCGCCGGTCCGGGGTGAGTGTCTCGGCTTTGCGGTATTACGAGGAGCGTCGCCTCATTCGCGCGGCCAGATCGGACATCGGCCGGCGCGTGTTTCCGCGCCACACGCTGCGCCGCCTGGCCGTGGTTGCTGCCGGGCGACGGATCGGACTCTCGTTGGAACAGATCATGTCGACTCTCAGCGCCGTTCCGGTCGATCGCGCCCCAACTCAGCGCGAGTGGACTGGGATCAGCACCCGTTGGGCTGAGCTGGTGGCGGCTCGTATCAGCGAATTGCAGGCGCTCCAGGGCGATCTCGGCGGGTGTATTGGTTGTGGTTGCCTTTCGTTGGGTCGTTGTACGTTGTTCAATCCCGGCGACGTGGCAGCGGTCGAAGGCCCGGGTTCCCGCTGGGTAAGATCGGCCGCGATACGGTCAGCCGGTCGCACGGGCCATAGCGCCAGCTGATTAGGGAAGCCGGGATCCGACGATCTTCCCGTGATGCTGGGTGCCTTTCGCCAGAGCGGGCGCGTCCTGGTCAGCGAGGTGGCGGTGAAGGTCGGACGCTGTCATCGGTCGGTTGAGGAGGAAGCCCTGGACAGCGTCGCAGCCGAGTTCGCGTAGCTGGTCAAGTTGAGCCGGGGTTTCTACTCCTTCCGCGACGACCTGAAGACCCATTCCGTGAGCCATGTCCACGATGGCTTTGAGGATGAGATCTTTGGGCCCGGCGTCGATAAGCACGTCGATGAAGGTTTTGTCGATCTTCAAGGTGGTGAAGGGCAGGTTGCGTAGTCTGCCGACTGAGGAGTGCCCGGTACCGAAGTCGTCCACCGCCAGCTTCACGCCGAGGGCACGTAGCTCCCGCAACTAGACTGCGATGGCAGCGTCGGGTCCGGCGAGTATGCTCTCGGTGAGCTCTAGGGTGAGGCGGCTAGCAGATAGCCCTGATACCTCAAGGACATGCCTGACGACGTCGACGAAGCCGGGTGTGGTGAGTTGGCGGACGGACAGATTCACGGAGACAGCCAAGTCACCCGAAGCGGAGGGCACCTGAGAGATCTGGCAGCAGGCTTCGGCAAGTACCCAGGCGCCAATGGGGACGATCAACCCGTTCTTTTCGGCGATGGGGATGAAGTCAACGGGTGAAATCGGGCCGAGGGTGGGTGGTGCCAGCGCAGCAGCGCTTCGGCCGCTATGGTCCGGCCCGTAACAAGATCGCAGATCGGCTGGTAATTGAGGGTCAACTGACCGGTTTCAGGAGCAACGTGCAGGTCCGCCTCCAGCTGCACCCGTGCGGTGAGCATTTGGTGCATACCGGCCCGGAAGCTTTGCCATTGGGCTTTGCCGGCTGTTTTGGCCGCGTACATCGCCAGGTCGGCGTTGCGGAGCAGATCCTCGGGACCGACGGGGTGTTCTCCACCGGCTTCGGCAAGCCCGATACTGGCGCAGGGGATGATGCGTTGGCCACTGATGTCAACCGGTTTACCGAGTGTTTCCACGATCCGTCGGGCGAGTACCTCACCCTGCGCGGTAGACGTTTGCTCGGCGAGGATCGCGAACTCGTCCCCACCGAGCCTTGCCACGGTGTCGCCGGTCCGAACAATGGTGCCGAGCCGTTCGGCGATCTCACAGAGCAGTTGGTCTCCGGCTTTGTGTCCGAGGGTGTCGTTGACATATCTGAAGTCATCGATATCAATCATCAACAAGATGGTGGTGGCATCGGTCCGTTCGGCCTGAACCAAGGCAAGCCCGACCCGATCCATCAGCAACGCCCGGTTCGCTATTCCCGTTAGCGGGTCGTGGAAGGCCCGATGCTCCATTTCCATGGCCTGACGGGCTAGCGCGTCCCTGGTCTCGCGCAACCGCCGGTCCGCGGTCTTGGCCGCGGTGATGTCACGCCCAACATACGCCAGCCGCAGCACTGCTCCGGCTTCATCCCTGACAGGTGAGATCGCCAGCGACATCTCCACTGGCATCCCGTCGGCCCGAAGCCGGACTGTCTCCATTTGTTCGATCCGCCGTCCCGCGGACACCTCAGCCAGAATGTACTCAAACTCGGCAGATAAGTCTGCCGGAATGAGCCGGACAAATGATTTACCGATCATCTCAGCCGCCGTGTAACCATAGATCCGCTCGGCGCCCGCGTTCCAGGTCCGCACAGTACCGTCCAATTCAGTGCTAAAAATCGCGTCGGACGACGCCGTGACGATCGCGGCGAGCTGCCCGGACAACTCGGACGCTGCTGCCCGTTCGCTGACATCGCGCACGAACGCATACATCGACATCCCATCAGGATCCTCTTGCGCCCAGATTGTCAGATCAATGGGGAACTCACGGCCCAGCCGGTGCTGAGCAGTAACCTGGACCGGTCGCCCGACCAGCCGCGCTTCGCTCGTATCCACGAACCGGTGCAACCCTGCATCATGTGCTGCCCGGTCCTGTTCGCGGATGATCAGTTTGCTGACCGTCTGGCCAATGGCTTCGTCCTTGGTGCTGCCGAAAAGTCTCTCCGCCGCGTGATTCCAATCGGTCACCACCCCGAGAGCATTCATTCCAACGAAACCATCAGCGGCGGTGTCGACCAGCCGCTGCGCTCGCTGGTCAGCTTTCAGCAGCTTCATCTCCGAACCATCGGGCATTTCTTACTCTCTCAACTCGGGACCACGCGGGCCTGCCCGAGCTGGTGAGCGCGTCGTGGGCTGCCGAATCGAGCCCCGTGTGGACACCATCCTCGCCTGAGTCTATCGGCACCCAAACCCAGGCTGTTAGAGGTACCACTGCGGTTCCGCGCAAGCTGATGCGATAACGCCGGACCGCGTGCGTGTCCTTGTCGCCAGGTTCTGGTCGGGCGACCGGTCGACTGATACCGTTTTTGCATGGGGAGCAACCGGTTTCAGCGTTGGGTTGGCATTGTTATTGCGGTCTTGGCCGGTGGTGCCGCCGCGCTGCTGTGGTTTGCAGTTGCCAGTGGTGACCCTGAAGTCCGTGATGAACCCTCCGAGGGTATCGTCCTGGGATTCTGGCGTGTCCTCTACGATGCCGAAGCGCCTGCGCTACGCGTGATCCTGACGGCAGTGGCTATGGCCCTCTTGCTCGCTATCGGGGTCGCCTTGCTCGAACGGCGAATCTCTTCGAGGTCACGACGCTCAGATGACGCCGCAGCCGCTCCGCTGGCACCGAAGATTGTGATGGCAGCTACTCGCGGAGTGTATGCGGGTCCGGTCACGGTGACTGTCCTGATCCCCGCTCACAACGAGGAAATCTCCTTGCCATCGACCATCGCCTCGCTCCTCGCCCAGTCCCACCCGCCAGACCGTGTCATCGTCGTGGCCGACAACTGCACCGATTCAACTCCCGACATCGCCCGCAACGCAGGCGTCGAGCTATTCCTCTCAGTGGACAACGAGCACAAGAAGGCTGGCGCGCTGAACCAGGTGCTGGCACAACTCCTGCCGGGCCAGAAGGACAACGACGTCGTCATGGTGATGGATGCTGATACCAGGCTCGACGACGGTTTCATCGAGGCAGCCATCGCGCGGTTCACCAATGACAGGGCCCTGATGGCTATCGGTGGCCTTTTCTACGGCGAGGATGGTCACGGTCTGCTAGGGCAGTTCCAACGCAACGAGTACATCCGGTACGGGCGCGAGATTCGCCGACGGCGGGGCCGTGTGTTCGTACTGACCGGCACCGCTTCGATGTTCCGTCCCGTCGCCCTTCGCACCGTGGCAGGGAGCCGGGGCCAGTCGATCCCGGGTGCGCCCGGCATGGTGTATGACACGGCCGCGTTGACTGAGGACAACGAACTGACAATCGCGCTGAAGTCTCTCGGCGCCCAGATGGTGTCACCCGCGCAATGCACTGTGGTCACCGAGCTGATGCCCAGCTGGCGGACCCTGTGGGCCCAGCGGCTACGGTGGCAGCGCGGCGCGCTGGAGAACCTAGGCGCATACGGTCTGAGGTCACAGACCATGCGGTACTGGGCACAACAACTCGGTATCGGCTACGGGGTCATTGCCCTCAGCTCCTATCTCCTGCTGATCCTGCTGGCGCTATTGTCACTGGAGAACTGGATCTGGTTCCCCTTCTGGCTGGGACTCGGGGCGCTCTTCATGGTTGAGCGGGTTGTCACGGTCTGGAAGGGCGGGTGGCGGGCGCGGATCCTCGCGGCGACCCTGTTTCCCGAATTGCTGTTCGATACGGTCCTGAACCTTGTCTACGTGAAGGGGATCCTGGATATCGCCGTCGGCAGGCAGGCGGCCTGGAAACATGTCACCCACGAAACCCCCGAACCTCACAACCAGTCCCTGGAGGTCGGTCGATGATCAAGACGGCTGTTGTCGAGTTGCCCACCGGGATTTTGTTGCCCGAATCAATTGTGCACACCGAGGTGTTCGCGGTTCTTGCCGCCTTTGTCGCCATCAATACGGTGATGTATGCGGCGCTGGCCGCCTCGAAGGTATTGCCGAAGGTCTACCCCTCAGACTGGGTGCGGGGGCGCAATCGCCGTTCGGAGACGCGCAGCATTCACCCGGAGGGTGCGTCTTGAAGAAGCGCCTGATGTGGGCCGCTGCGGAGCGTCAACCGCGAGGATAGTTCGATCCCACGCTGACAGGCCATCCCAGCAGTAGACAGGAGGACGGGCGGAATGAGTAACACGGTAGACCGGGAACGGCTGCTCCAGTTACGTCTTTCCGCCCAGTTGATCCGGAACGACGACGGCGCCCGGCCACCGGTTCGCGACGTCGTCGGGCGGCTGCTGGCGATGCAGGCGCAGGACTTCAACCAGGCCCTGTGGGCTGTCGGTCTACGGTCGCCAGGCTTAACCCGGGGCGATGTCCTTGCGGCGCTCGAACGCGGCGACGTCGTGCGGTCGTGGCCCATGCGCGGCACGCTGCACTTTGTGCTGCCGGCCGATCTACGCTGGTTTCTCAGTCTCACCACAGACCGTCTGCTTGCCGGCGCTGCTGCCCGACGCCGGGAGTTGGGGCTTGACCAGGTGACGCTCGAGCGAGCACGCGCTGTCGCCCGGACGGTGCTGGCCGGCGGCGGACAATTGGGCCGCAACGAGTTCCTCTCCGCGCTCAATGTGGCGGGCATCGACACAGCCAGCCAACGCGGCTACCACCTGATCTGGTATCTCGCACAGACCGGCACTCTCTGCTGGGGTCCACCCGCCGGCACCCAGCAGGCGCTGGTGTTACTCGACGAGTGGGCGCCATCCGGCGCCGAGCCGGACCGAGAGGAAGCGCTCGGCCGTTTCGTCCTCGGGTACTTCACCGGGCACGGTCCGGCCACACTCCGGGATTTTGTCTGGTGGTCCAAGCTGACGGTCGCCGACGCGAAAGTTGGATTGGCACTGGCCCGCAGCCACCTGACAGAGCTGATCTGTGACGACATCACCTATTGGGTGGAAACGGCGCGCTCCGAGGACCTACCGCGGACGGCGGGCCTGAACCTCCTGCCGGCGTTCGACGAGTATGTGATCGGCTATCAGGATCGTTCACCGGTGCTCGCACCTGAGTACGCGCAGCGCATAGTCCCCGGCGGCAACGGGGTGTTCAGGCCCACCGTGGTGACGAACGGCCGCGTCACCGGGACCTGGCGTAGCTCTGCGGGCCGGTCCGGCGGCCCAGTCGCCGATTCGTTCGAGCCAATGACGAGGAGGAATGAGCGAGAGTTACTCAGGGCGGGACGTTCATACGAGAGGTTTACCGCTGCACCTAACGCCAGTTCTCCCCCGCGAGGGGGTCTGGAGACATACCCGGCAGAGGCGAGGCCCGCACAGGAGCGTTGACCTCACGGGGTCCCGGGTCCAGCCGCTGGTCGGACAAGGCGCAGGAGCCGCCCAAGTTCGCGGACCTCGGCCGCCGACAGCGCATCGAAGCGGGGGGCGAGCGCTTCCTGGTAGCCACGCTGGAAGTCATCAACCTCGTCCCGCGCCCGGTCGGTGAGGGTGACGATCCGGGCGCGCGCGTCTGCCTGATCAACCTCCACCCGGACAAGTCCTGCCCGTTTGAGCGCCTCGACGGTCTGGCTGACGGCACCGCTGGTGACATTCAGGGCGGCAGCCAGACCTCCAATTCCTAGCCCTTCAGAACGGGATAGTTGATACAGCAGGTTCATCTGCGCCCGGCCAAGCCGACGTTCCCGGAACGGGTAGGTGCCTCCCGCGGCGAAGTCACGAGTCAGCGACCCGATAGCGTCGATCGCCTGAGCAAGGTGTTTGTCCCGATCCGATGCCGTCCCACCCGCCATCAGCGACTGACCAGGGGAAGCTGATGCAGGTAAGTCTCGTCAGTAACCTGGCGCACAATGAATTCAGCCAGATCCGCTCGCCCTATCGATGTGCTGGCATTGACACCCACCCATCCCACGCGATACCGGCCAGAATACGGTTGGTCAAGCAGCCGCGGACCGCGCACCACAACCCAGTCCAGGCCGCTCTCCTGCAGGACAATCAGGTGCTCCTTGGCATCCCTGAGAACCTTTGGTGCAAGTAGTTTCAGCAGGGTGCGGATGATGTGGTCAGGCATTTTGGGGCGGTCGTGCCCAGGGTCGGGAAGTCCGCCGCCGGAAAGCGACACGATACGGCGCACCCCGTGCCCGGCCATGGCCGCGGTGATGTTGCGAATTCCATCGGTCTGAAGAAAGGCGGGGGAGCCCTTCACCTGCCCAAAGACGCTGATCACGGCGTCCGAACCGTCAATCACCCGCGCCACCGCCTTGGCATCCAACACATCGCCCTCGATGACGGTGAGCCGCGAATTGGTCTGCGGAATCGATAATCCCGACCGCGCCAACGCGCGCACCGCGTAACCGGCAGCAAGCGCCTGCTCAATCACCAAGCGGCCTGTCCTACCCGAACCGCCAAATACCGCGAGTGTCGCCACTGTCTTGTCCATTCTCGGTCCTGCCCTTCCACTAGATGGGTTAGCTACTAAACTAAATGCATTAGGAGCTAAATTAAACCATGTGCGAACCAGGAGACACGGCGCCAAATCGGCGGGTCTTGCCTCGGTTTAACCCGACTCCTATTCTTAGGTACCCGACAGACCGCAATCCTCGGACGCGGCCCTATCGGTCCGTCCCGGAAAGAGGCTGGCATGGCAACAAGTGAAATAGCGATTAGCGCCGAAGCTGTAGTACGACGCTTCGCCGATGTGGTCGCCGTCGACGGCGTCAGCCTCGCGGTGAGACGGGGCGAAATCTATGGGTTTCTCGGACCGAATGGGGCAGGCAAATCGACGCTTACACGTGTCCTGTGCACCTTGTTGAAACCCTCAGCGGGTCGCGCGACGGTAGCTGGATACGATGTGGAGTCCCAACCCGGGCAGGTGCGGTTGCGCGCCGGTGTCGCCCTGCAGGAAGCAGCCCTGGACGATATGCAGACCGGGGCCGAAATGCTGGCTCTTCAGGGGCGCTTTTACGGGCTGTCCGACAAAGCAACGAAAGCCCGGGTCGGCCAGTTGACCGAACTGGTGGATATCGGGGAGGCGCTCAATCGCAGAATAGGCACCTACTCGGGCGGAATGAAGCGCCGGCTGGACCTTGCTTTGGCGCTCGTTCACGATCCCGAAGTGCTCTTCCTCGACGAGCCGACCACAGGCCTTGACCCGGTCAGCCGGGCCAAAGTGTGGCAGGAGGTACGAAGGCTCAACGAAGAGCTGGGAGTGACGGTCTTCCTCACCACCCAGTACCTCGAGGAGGCGGACGAACTCGCCGATCGGGTCGGCATCATCAATAGGGGCACACTGGTTGCCGAAGGTACGCCAACCGAGCTCAAACGCACGATCGGTACGGATGTGGTCACTGTCAGCATTGCCGGTCAACCGTTGAAAGCGCGGCGGGCACTGGAAACCCTTGATCTGGTCGAACGCATCGAAGTAAATGAGACAACCCTGACGCTCAGCGTGTCCGACGGACCCTCAGCGATCAGCCCCATCGCGGTGGCGCTGGCTCAAGTGAACGAGGTTGAGGTTCTCGAACTGTCCCTGCGTAGGCCCTCACTCGACGACGTCTTCCTGTCCGTGACCGGCGAGCACATCACCACCTCGACCTCGCCCGCCGTCGGCGCCTCAGTTCCACCACAATCACGGGAGTCCTAATGGCAACATCGACCACATCGACGCGAGCCTCCCGGATCGAACCCAAAAGTGCTGGATTCATCCGTGACCTCACCTCCGTGGCGGGGCGGGCGCTCCGTGCGATACCGCGGGAACCAGCAGCGGTGATCCCCGCCCTCCTGATCCCGCTCTTCTTCTTCATCGTGAACATCGGCGCCCTGGAACCGGTAGCGCAGGCCACCGGAGTCGAGGACTTCCGAGCCTTCCAGCTGCCCGTGGCCATCGTCTTCGCGGTAACCGGGGTGTCACGGGCAAGCGGACTGGTGACTGACATCAGCAGCGGCTACTTCGACAGACTCCTCCTCACCCCGATGCGCCGTTCGGCGCTCCTTCTGGGCCTGATGGTCGCCGATCTTGTGCTGGTCATGGCCCTGTGCGTGCCGGTCCTCATCCTCGGGGTCATCGTCGGCGTCAACTTCGCCACCGGCCTGCTCGGGGTGATCGGATTCGTGGTTATCGCCGGCCTCTGGGGCCTGGCTTTCACCGGGTTCCCCTACGCTATCGCGCTACGCACCGGCAGCCCGGCGGCGGTCAACTCATCATTCCTACTGTTCTTCCCGTTCGCGTTCCTCACCACCGCGTTCCTGCCCAAAGAGGCCCTGACCGGTTGGCTTGCGACAATCGCTGACTACAATCCGATCACCTACCTCCTCGCCTCCCTCAGGTCGTTGCTCACCGACGGGTGGATCTGGGCGGACCTCTGGCCGGGACTCACGGCAATTCTCGTGGTCGGTGCCACGAGCTTCGCGCTGGCCTTTGCCGCCCTCAGGGGACGCGTCTCACGCGGGTGATTCTCAGCGTTCCTCTGAGTTCTGCAGGGAGGGAAGGCGGACGGCGAACCGTACTCCCGGCCCCGGAGCCAGGTTCTGTGCGGTCACTGACCCGCCGTGATCGGCGACCACTGCGCGGACGATGGCGAGGCCCAGACCCACGCCTGCTGCCGCGGGGGTGCGGGCGTCGTCGAGGCGGACAAAGCGGTCAAAGACTCGCTCAGCATCCTCCGGCGGGATACCAGGACCGGCGTCGGTAATCTCCAGCACGAAGTCGTCAGCTTCCGTCGTCAGCGCCACACGGATCGGCGAAGCCCCGTGCGCCGCCGCGTTCTCCAGGAGATTGCGCACCATCCGGGCCAGCCGTGCGGGCCGGCCAAGAACCCGCGCCGCTCCGACGGCACGGGTCTGCACCGACACCGTGGGATGTGCCACGCGTAGCGCAGCCACTTCGCGGAAGACGATGTCATCCAAGTCGACCACCTCGGCACCCGGAGCGGCCTGCGGGTCGCCGCTTGCCGCCAAGGCCAGCAGATCGTCGACCAGCCGCTCAAGTGCGATGAGGTCGCCATGCCGGTTGGTGCGTTCGGTGTCCTCGTCGGTGAGTTCCGGGTGGGCGATCTGCACGTCGAGGTTCGCACGCATCCTGGCGATGGGGCTGCGAAGTTCATGGGATGCGTCCGCAACGAACTGCTGCTGCTGCTTCGCGGCCCGCTCGACCCGGTCGAGCATGCCATTCATGGTGGCCGCCAACCGGGCGATTTCATCGCCGGTGCGCGGGTCGGGGACCCGCCGGGACAGCGTCTCCGACCCGATACCCGCCACCTCGCGTCTGATGGAATCCACCGGCTCCAGCACACGCCCGACGAGCAGCCACACCCCTGCTCCGAGCAGGGCGGCGGTGAGTGGCACGCTCACGAGGAGCCCCACCGAGAGGGTATCCACGCTTTCGTTGACGTCGTCCATCGAGGTGGCGGTGTGGACCACGACGTCGCCTGGCTGCTCGGATCGCACCCGGTAGGGCTCGCCGTCGTTGGGCGCAATTACCGTGGTGAAGACTGCCGCATCCACCGCGGGCGCGACCAGGCGGATTCCTCCCGTGCCACGCGCTGTGGCGGCAATCACGGTCCCTGCAGGATTGAGAATCACCGCGAAGGAGTCCTCATCGCCGGCCGGCGGCAACACTGTCGGGGAGGCGGCGGACTGGGCCTGCGCGAGTACCGTCGCTGCACGCACGGTGAGCGTCTCGTCAACCGATTCGGTGAGCACCACGCGCTGCGCCGTGATCAGGGCCCATCCGGCGAGTGCAAGTACCGCCAGCACCAGGACAGTTACGACGGCGGTCGTTCGGCCGCGGATGCCGGCGAGCACGTCAGCCCTCCTCGATTCGATAGCCTGCGCCCCGCAGGGTCGTGATCCGCGCCGTTGAACTGTGCGTCTCCAGCTTTCGCCGCAAGCGGCCGATGTAGACCTCGACAATGTTCGGATCTCCGTCGAAGAAGTCCGTCCAGACTCCTTCGATGATCTGGTGCCTGGACAGGGACTCACCGGCGTGACGGATCAGGTAGTGCAGCACCTCGAACTCACGGGAAGTGAAGGGCACCTCCCGGTCCCCGACGTGCGCCCGTCGGGTCCGCGCGTCGACGGACAGATTGCCGACCGATTCCGGCGTCGGTGCGCGGGTTCCCCGCCTGAGCAGGGCATGCAGCCGGGCCACGAGTACCACGAAGGAGAATGGTTTGACCAGATAGTCGTCTGCTCCGGTGTCCAGCGCCTCCGATTCGTCGAGTTCACCGTCTTTGGCGGTGAGCATGAGGATCGGTGTCCAGCATCCCGCGCGCCGCAACTCGCGGCACACCACGAACCCGTTCATGCCGGGGAGCATAATGTCGAGGACAATCGCGTCGAAGGAACCCTCGGTTGCCCGCCACAGGCCACCGGGGCCGTCGTGTTCCGTTTCGACCAGGAAACCTTCGGCGGTCAACCCACGCGCGACGATCGACGCCAGTTGGATGTCGTCATCGACGATGAGCACCTTCACCTTCCGGGCTCCCTCCTGCCGATACCGACCATGATAGATCCGCAACGCCGGCGGCGCAGCGCATCGCCACCTTAAATTTGGTGGCCTGACGGCAGCCTGAACTTCCGGTTGTCGTGGTTCAGGAACGGGTCAGCACCCCGGACCCACTATGGAAGTCGGACCGGCCGTTTCGCCGGAGATTGGAGCAGACCATAAAAAATCGAACACGGCAGACGATCGTAGCGGTCGGACTGAGCACCTTGATGGCCGCAGAGGTCACCGGGTGCGCGGGCGTCGCCCCGTCGGCGTCGACTACGTCACCTGACCAAGCATCCGCAGCCCTCCCGGTAGGGGACCAGCCTGTGACGCTTGACCCGTCGACCTTTACCACTGACATCGACAATCCGTACTGGCCGATGAAGCCAGGCACCCAGTGGAGCTACCGCGAAGTCGGCGGTACCGGAGACACCCTGCGTGTCACGGTCATCGTCACTTCTGAGACGAAGAAGATCGCCAACGGCGTGACGGCCCGGGTAGTGCGCGACACGGTCCGGCGGGGCGACGTCATCGTGGAGGACACGATCGACTGGTACGCGCAGGACGCCGCCGGAGCTATCTGGTACCTCGGCGAAGACACCGCCGATTTTGAGAACGGGAAGCTGGCGTCCCGCGCCGGCTCGTTTGAGGCTGGCGTGAACGGCGCACTGCCCGGAATCGCGGTGCCCGCGAAACCCGCAGTCGGCATGGCATACCGCCAGGAGTACCTCGCCGGTGGAGCCGAAGATAACGGTGAAGTTCTCAGCGTTAAGGCGATGGCCGAAACCCCCGCTGGCCATTTCGACGATGTGCTTATGACGTGGGACACGATCACTATCGAACCCGACGTCGGCCAGGTCAAGTTTTACGCAACGGGGGTTGGTCCGGTACTCGCACTCGGAGCCGCTGGCGGCTCAGGACGTGAGGAGCTAGTCGCTATTGACACGGTGGCGGCGGGGACCGGTCTGGGCCCGCTCGGCAGTCCCTAGTCAGCCGAGCGTCAGCATCTGAAGAGTATTGTCCACAATCGAAGGAGGAAATCAATCATGGAACCAGGAACACGGAAAAGAATCATGACCACGGTCGCCGTTGCCGTCGCACTTGTTGGCGGGGGTGGCGCGGTGGCCGTCGCGGGAAACATGGAGGAGGATGCGTCGGAGACGGCGATAACCGGCGACGCGCTGAATCGGGCCGGGTCCGCGGCGCTGACGTTCATCGGTGAAGGCACTGTGACAGGCACCGAGATCGGCGACGAAGAAAGCTACTACGAAGTCGAGGTGACCAGAGGCGACGGCTCACAAGTTGACGTTCAGCTCGACGAAACGTTCACCGTCGTCGGCTCTAAAGCTGACACCGAAGACGACGGGTAGGCCGCCATTTGGCTGACTAGGCTCCGAGCCGTGCCTCATGCAGGCGGTCATCGAGCTCTTCGAGATCCTTGACCGCCGCACACAGCAGTAGCTGCCCGAAGGTCGGCGTGGCGGCCTGTGCCGGGAGGTCGGATTCAGCAGGGAGCGGAGGCGTGGCGGTGCGTTCGCATAGTTCGCGGGCATCGAGGACCGCACGCACCAGCGGGTGCCGCAGGGCTTCCAGGCCAGAGAGTCGCTGCTCGGAGCTCTCGATCCGGCGACGGGCGGGTGGGGCGGCGTCGGGGGAATCAACCACGACCGCGAGGCTGCCAGCTCGCGCAGTAGATGACCGTGCCAGGCGGCGTCCAGTGTCCGGTGATGCCCGTTGCGGTTCCATGCTGCCTTACGCTCGAATGGAGGCAGCACCCCAGCGGGCTGCCCGTGTTGCATCACCGGCGCGTCCGGTCCTCACCGGATGGCCTAGCTCTCGGGTTCAACGTCCCGGGCGCGCGGCCGGTTCCTGTTGCTGACGATAGTGATCTCAGAGGATCAAGGCAATAATCAGCAGGCTTTCTTTATTCGAGTGTAGGGGACTCCTGCTGGCAGTGACGAGTCCATGACAATATCGCCGGTAGCGGATTGCAGGATCTTCTCTCCCGCAGGTCGCCTATTGTAGGTCTATGTCGATCAGTTCGGCTCCCGGCTGGGGCGCCTCTCAGGTAGAACGTGTTGTAGAAACGGTACTGCCGACGCGCTACGGCGTGTTCCGGATGGTGGGCTATCGCGACGCTCAGGAAAACGAGCACGTAGCGCTGGTCCGAGGTGACATTGAGGGGATCGTGCCGCTGGTGAGGGTCCACTCCGAATGCCTCACGGGAGACGCGCTCGGCTCCTACCGGTGCGACTGTGGCGAACAGTTGGATGCGTCGCTGCGGCGCATCAGCGAGGAGGGCACCGGCGTCGTCATCTATGTCAGGGGCCATGAAGGCAGGGGGATCGGCCTCCTCGAAAAGCTTCGTGCCTACGCGCTGCAGGACCAGGGCGTGGATACAGTGGACGCCAATACCACTCTCGGGCTCCCGGTCGATGCCAGGGACTACCAGCAGAGCACCGAGATCCTACTCGACCTCGGTGTCAGCCGCATCCGGCTGTTGTCCTCCAACCCCGCCAAGCAGGAGGCGCTGGAAAGCGGCGGGATCACCGTCGCCTCACGCAGTGGGCTGAACGTTGCGCAGCGCCCCGAGAACGCCGGCTATATCGCCACCAAACGTGCCAGGATGAGGCACGACCGCGAACCCGCCCAGGATGTGTGGCGCCACCTCACCGAGGGAGTTGTCCCGCGGGGGTCGGTCCACGGCCTCGGAGCCGACCTGCTCGCCCGGTACGGCCCCCTGGTTCAGGCGATCCGCCCGGACGGACGGCTGGTGATCGGCCAGCTCGGGCAGAGCCTGGACGGATTCATCGCATCGCGCACCGGCGATGCCCGGTTCGTCACTGGCGGGGAGGACCGCGAACACCTGCACCGGCTCCGGGCACTCGTGGACGCCGTCGTGATCGGCGCGTCGACAGTCGCGTCCGACGACTGCCAGCTCACCGTCCGCACGGTTGCAGGAACGAACCCCGTCAGGGTGGTGCTTGATCCTCAGGGCCGGATCCCTCGCGGCTCCCTGGTACTGACCGATGGTGCAGCCCCCACTCTCTGGCTGGTCGGGAACAAGGCGGTCATCCCGGAAGCCCTTGCCGCTCAGGTGAGCGTCAGGCGCCTGTCCGCCGAAGAATTCGAGCCACGCCGCATTCTTGACCTGCTGGCGGAGCTCGGCCACCCGCGGGTTCTGGTGGAAGGCGGCGGGCACACGGTGTCGCGTTTCCTTGAGGCGGGTGCGCTCGACCGGCTGTACCTCACCTGCGCACCCATCCTGGTGGGCGACGGCGTGCCGGGTATCCGCTTCACGGGGAGCGACGCGCTCTCAGGCGCTCTCTCCGCTCCCGTAAGGCGCTTCGAATTTGGCCGGGATATCTGCACCGAGTTCGACTTTTCGGCTGCGGTTTCCGCCTCTGTTGCGTAAGAGCCCACGCACGGCCAGCACCAGCAGCAGGGCTGCGCCGGGCAGCACCGATACCAGCGCCAGCAACCCGTAGCCCACCGACACCTCAAGTCCGAGGGCGCCCGGGTAGCCGGTCATGATGAACGCCAGCGCCGCGACTCCCTCGCGCGGACCCCACCCGCCCAGATTCAGGGGGATGGACATGCCGGCCAGGCAGATCGCTGCGAGAACGACGACGTCGGCAGTGTCCAGGTGGGGCGCCGTCAGCGCGGCCGACACGGCAAACAGGGACGCATACGACGCCCACCCCAGTACCGACAGAGCCCACACCGCGGCGACGGCCCGACCGGGAAGCCGCCGCAAGGACGGTCGTGCGGCGAGGAGCACCAGCACCGCACCGGCGGCAACAGCTGCCGCGAGCCGCCAGTCGGTGGTGAGAAGTGCGGTCACAGCGGCAAAGAGTACCACCACGGTGCCGGCCAGGCGTTCGCCTAGCACCGAGCCGATACTGTCGAGCCAGCTGGAGTGGTGGGCTGAGCGTTGCCGAGCGGTGCGAATGGCGTCGCCGGCGAGCCCGCCGGGTAGCACCGAGTTCAGGAACGACGCCTCATAACACTGGACGAGTGCGCCACTTCGGGGTAGCCGCATCGCGAATCCGCTGGACACCAGCCGCCAGCGTTGTGCCTGGGCGGCGGTCCCGATCAGGCCAAGCAGCAGCGCTGCGGCGATCGAGGGGGCGGTGAGAGCCTCCGTCCCGGCAGCGAACGGCGCGGTCCCGAAGGTCAGCACGAGGTAGTAGATGACCGCCGCGGCGCAGGCCGCCTGGAGAATCCCCAGCCAGATCCGGCGCGTCACTGCTGCGGAGGGAGGGCCAGCAGGTCCCGGTGCCCAATCGTGATGCGTAGCGAGCCGTCAGCGGCCTGGGCGCTCCGACGGGAGAGCCACTGCCCCACGTCGTCGGCTAGGGCCGGGTTTTCCTCACGGATGGCATCGGCCCGGTCGCCAAGGAACCGTTCAATGAGCTGGGAATGATTGCCCGTGAGTTCCCACGGTGTCTCCACCGTGGTGACGGCGAACCCGGCATCAGCGAGGAACCGGGCGGTGAGATCAACGCCTCGTGGTCCTGCGCGACCCCCGCGATTCTGGTGGGTGTTGAAGGTGTCGTTGAGGAGGCCGTCCAGGGGATCCGCGGGGTGGATGGCCATTACCCCGGTAACGCTGAGGCTGAACAACGCGGCGGTTCTCGTTTCGGCAAGCGCCGCGCACAAAGTGTGGAGCTGCGCCGGGGTGAGCAGATCCAGCAGCGCTGAACAGGTGACAATCCGGGGCCCGTCAGCCGGCGGACCTTCGCCGAGAATCCGCCCGAGGTCATCTATCCCGGCAACCACGGCTTCCGTGCCGGCGACGCCGTCGAATGCTGGGGCGCTCGCCGTGTACTCCAGGAGATCCGGGTCGTGGTCAATCAGGGTCCAATGCTGGGTCAGGGCCGGTTGGGTCAGGGCCAGCTGCGGGGCCAGCCACGCCTGGTTGGCTCCGGTACCCGCTCCGAGATCGAAAACCCGGATCGTACGGGCGTCGTCGCCGTCGGGCAGTGAACCCTGGGTCAGGAAAGCCTGCAGTTCGGCAATGAGCGGCAGGCTGGACTGCCGGGCGGCTTCGTCGGCGGGGCGACGGAGGGTGAGCCAGCCGCTGCTGATCGGCCGGGGCGCGTCGGAATCGGGGTTGGTCACCGATGAATGATTCTCAGGAGTGTTGTCGCGGTCTTGGCCCATGTCGGCAGTGTATCGCGGCGGCGCAGAGCGGCGTCCCGCCAGGATCGGCGCAGGGCCGGGTCGGTGAGCCAGTCCCGCAGCAGCCCGGCCAGTTGGTCCGGGTCGTAAGGGTCGACGACGCCGCCCGGCAGCGTCGGGCACGCGCGAACGGCGCCACGATCGAAAGCGTTGCCAGCAGCGCCCCCGGTGAGTGCCTCGACGGCGCCGGTGCCCGCGCCGACCACGCCCGGGATCCCGCGGGCCAGCCCCTCGGTGACCACCATGCCGAAGGTTTCAGCCACCGACGGCAACAGCACCAGGTTCGTCCGGTTCCATTCGGCGTCGAGCTCGGGACCCTGCAGTACCCCCGGAAAGGTGATGCGGCCGGGCTCGAAGCGGTCTGCGAGGTGTTGCAACATCGCGACGTGGGAGCCGCCCTGCTGACCTGCGCCGCCCACGAAAGCAGCGGTCCACGGCAGGTCGGTAACGTCGGCGAGCGCCGCCAGCACCATCGGGTGGTTCTTCCGGGGCGTCAGGGACCCCAGCAGCAGCAGATGCGGGGGGATGCTACCCGTTGCCACCGCCGCAGGTTCGGTGCCGGGAGGCACCGCGTGTACCCGATCCAGCCGGTAGCGGCGGAGCAGATCATCCCGGGCCCAGACGCTGGTGCAGATCACACCGCTCGCGTGCTGCAGCGCCGCTTCCTCGGAGGCCGCAAAAGCGGTCATCTCCTGTTCGGATAGGCCGGTCTCTGCTGGGAGCGGCAGATGCAACAGCACCCAGACGGTGGTCCCGGCGTCGACGGCGGTGCGGATCGCCTCGGGAGCCGCGGACGCGATGATCCCGTCGACCACCACCACCGGCTCCTGGCGGAGCGCCCGGGTCAGCGCCCGATGGTCTTCGGGGGTGGCATTCGGCCAGTTGCCTCTTACCGGGGAGATCGCCACGAGATGTCCGGCCTCGCCGAGGGCGGCGGCGAGGTAGTGGTTGTAGACGCTGCCGCCGCTCGGTCCTGGCAGACCGCGGGGAACTACCAGACCCAGCTCCACGTCGCGGCTAGCGTGGGGCGTCGGCTGGTGTGAAGTCCACCGAATAGCCAGCCCATGCGTCGGGGTGTTCGCGGAGCACGACATCCAGCCCGGCGAATAGCACCGTGTCGAAGCGCTTGCCCAGTTGGTCCGAGATATACCGGGCAACAGCTTCGGTCGTGGAGAGGACGCCGTCGAAGTCGGGATGCTCATCCAGATTCTGGTACCGCAGGCCGTTCAACACCTCGCCGAGCATGGCGGTCGCCTCGCCGATGTCGATCACCACCGCGTGCTCCGTCAGCTCACGACGCCGCCATGTCACCTCCACTACGAGGGTGGCCCCATGCAGCCCCTGGGCGGGTCCGAAGAAGGGGTCGGGCAGGCTGTGGGCGATCATCACGTGGTCGCGGACGGTCAGGCGATACATGGGGCTCCTGAGGGAGGGGGTGGCCGCGGCGATGGCGGGATCTCGATTGCGGGTTCGTCGGCGCCCGGGTAGGCGATCACATGGCAGACGGCGGACAGGGTACCGCTGGAAAGGTCGCGCATCACATGGGGGAGGTCTTCGAACTGCGACGTTCCGCTGAGCAGCGCATCGAACGCCGGATCCTTGAGGGCGTCCAGGGCGGCAGCGAGCCGGTCCTGGTGGGTCCGGCGGGCGCGGCGCGGCGCGGCGATGCTTCCCACCTGGCTGGCCCTGATGCTGAGGCGTCGGGCGTGGAAGTCCGCACCCAGCGGCACCTGGGGCTCGTGGGTGCCGTACCAGGACAGCTCGATCACCTCGCCTTCGTCGCCGAGCAGGCCAAGCCCCAGAGCCAGGCCGGGGGCTGTGGAGGAGCAGTGGAACACGATGTCGCAGTTGCCCAGGGCATCGTCCGGGTGCACCCAGTCGACCCCCAGTTGCGCAGCGAGGTCGGCGCGGGACGGATCCGGGTCCACCAGCTGGAGGCGGTCCAGCGGGAACCGGCGCAGGAGCATCGCCAGCGTCGCACCGATCATGCCGCCGCCGACGACGGCGATCCGGTCGCCCATGCAGGGTCGGGCATCCCACAGGGCGTTGACCGCCGTCTCGACGGCGCCAGCCAACACGGCGCGCTCGCTCGGGACGTCGTCGGGAATCACGGTAAGCGCCGCAACCGGAACCACATACAGGTCCTGGTGAGGGTAGAGGCAGAAGACCCGCTGGCCCACCAGGGTTGCGGGTCCTTCTTCCACGACGCCGACGGAGAGGTAGCCGTACTTCACGGGGCCGGGGAAGGAACCCTCCTGGAAGGGGGCCTCCATCCGGGCGGCCACCTCGGGCGGGATGTGTCCGTCATGGACCAGCGTTTCGGTGCCTCTGCTGATCCCCGAATACAGGGTGCGGACCAACGCCTCGTCGGGTGCCAGCGCAGGCAGGGGAGCGGTGCGCAGTTCGCCGTGGCCGGGCCCGGTGGTCCAGTACGATTGGCTCTGCTCACAAGAGGTGCTGTCCATAGCTTGATTATGCCCTGCGGCGTCGACACGACGTTTCCTAACCATTTGCCAAAGTCCGTCAGTAAGCTGGGTAGATGATCACTGTCAAGGGAACCATCAGCACACCCCTCTCGCCGTCGAAGGCCTTCGCCTTCCTCTCCGAGTTTGAGCACACCAGCGAATGGGATCCAGGCACTCCAGTGGTGGAGAAGCGTTCCATTGGCCCCGTGGCTGTCGGTCACCGGTATCACGCGGAGGCGGAGTTCCGTGGGAAGCGGCAGCCGATCGAGTATGAGGTCACCGAACTGCGCGAAGGCCACATCAAGTTGCGCGGCGAGAACAAGACGCTGGTCTCGTTCGATTCCATCGACGTCGTGCCATCCGGATCGGGCAGTGACGTCACCTATACCGCCGAGTTTGAGCTGAAAGGGTTTCGCCGGATTGCTGAGCCCTTCGTGAAGCCAGCACTGAACGGCCTGCGCGATCCCGCGTTGAACGGTCTGCGGGACAAACTGAACTCGCTCGCCTAGTTCGACAGGCAATCCGGTGGCTCAGGTCAGCAGGCGGGCCCTGTTCGATGCGGCGAGCGCAGTCCTCGGCTCGATCGGGGTCGGCGTCACGCTGCTAGCGCTGAACGATTCCCGGGATGTGACCAACCTGGCGGCGGTGGTGGCCGGTCTGACGCTGGTGACCATCGCTGCGCTCAGCGTCGTGCGACGCCGGCCGTCCTATTCCGGGCCAGCTGACCGGGTCACCCTGTTCCGGGCGGTGCTTGCGGGTGGGTGCGCCACTATCGTGGTGTTGTCGCTGTGGGGGACGGTCCCCACCCGGTCCTGGTGGCTGGTGCTGTTGGCTGCGCCGGCGGTGCTGCTGGACGCCGTGGATGGAGCGGTGGCCAGACGGACCGGCACAGCCTCTCCAGCGGGCGCTCGCCTTGATATGGAGACCGACGCCATCCTGCTCCTGGTGCTGTCCATTCCCGTTGCGCTGACCCTCGGCTGGTGGGCGTTGCTGATCGGGCTGATGCGGTACCTGTATGTCGCGGCGTCCTGGTTCCGTCCCGCGCTCAGGCGCGAGCTGGAGTTCAGCCAATTCCGCCGGTTAATAGCTGCCACCCAGTCAGTGGTGCTGGTGGTGGTACTGATCCCGGTGGTGCCGGTGGCTTGCGCGACGCTGGTGACTGGTGCCGCGCTCGCGGTGCTGTGTGTGTCATTTGGCCGGGACGTGGTCGCGTTGGAGCGGAACACCGCCCGGCCCGTCCACCCCTGAGGTCAGGAACCTGTCAGCGTCTGAATTCGGCCGCTGTACGATCGACGCATGGATGCCGAGGAGCTCATCAATACGATTCGTTTGCTGGTGGAGGAGGGCGTCGTGCCCGGCGCAGTGGTGGGCGTTCTGGATGGAAGCGACGAAACATTCGCGGCGGTCGGAAAGACCGAACCCGGGGGAGCCCGCGCGATGCCCGTCGACGCGCTCATGCGCATCAGCTCCATTACGAAGCCGATGCTCGCCGCGGTCGCTCTGCTCTTGATTCAGGACGGGGTGCTGAACCTCGACGATACCGTTGAGGCTTTTGTTCCCGAACTGGCAGACCGCCGCGTCCTGAATCGACTTGACGGGCCACTCGACGACACCGAGCCAGCCCATCGCGCGATCCCCCTCAGGGATCTACTGACCATGCGAATGGGGTTCGGGTTTGTGTTTGAAAGCCCTTGCCCGGCCGTCGAGGCCGCTTGGGCCGCCGCTTTGGGATTCGGCCCACCCGATCCGCAGGCGATGCCTGCACCCGCAGAGTGGGTGACCCGCTTCGCTACCCTGCCGCTGCTCGAGCAGCTGGGGACAGTGTGGCGTTACGAGCTCGCGTATGCGCTGCTGGGGGTGGTACTTGCCCGTGCGGCAGGGAGTTCGCTGGACGTGCTCATGAGTGAGCGGTTGTTCACGCCTCTTGCCATGTCGGAGACGGCGTTCGTTGCCGCGCCCGGACGCCTCGTGCCCTCGTACATGAGAGGTGAGAACGGATTGGTCAGTTTTGACAGCGTCGATGAGAGCCGCTGGTCGACGGCGCCAGCGTTCCCCGACGCCCGGAGCGGGTTGGCGTCCACAGCGGGTGACATGCTGTGCTTCGCCGGCATGCTGCTCGACGACGGCGGCGGGCTGTTGTCTCCTGAACTGACAGAGGCCATGACAACCGATCAGCTCACCGCCGAGCAGCGATCAGGTCCCTCAGCACAAGCCTTCCTCGACGGAGGTGGTTGGGGATATGGCGTAGGGGTAAAGCAGGGGCCTCCTGGCCGCCGTTACGGATGGGGTGGCGGTCTGGGCACGCTTTGGTATAGCTGGCCCGACCAGGGGGTAGCCATTACCCTGATGACTCAGGTGCTGCCGCCATCCGCCGCCTTATTCGATACTTTCGTTGACGCCGCCGAAGCGGCATTGGGGCGTCGTTAGCGAGTTTAGCTTCTCATTCGTACCTCAGGGCGTCGATGGGATTTTGACGTGATGCCCGTCGGGCGGGGAGTGTGCCGGCGAGGAAGGCGATGAGCATGACCAGGAGGATGATGGCGCCCACAGGTAGAGGTGCAAACCGGAGAACTTCAAGTCCCTCAAGTTCGGCATGCACGGAGCCTGCGCGCACATTGTTGGCGATCGCCCCGGTTCCGATCGCTGCAAGGGCTCCGATGACGCGTCCGAGGAAGCCAATGAACACGGCTTCGATGCTGAACAGGGCGTAGATCCGTCCACCTCCCATCCCCATGGCCTTCATCAGCCCGATTTCACGAGTTCGTTCCTGCACACTCATGAGCAGTGTGTTGATGATCCCGAAGCCCGCGGCGATCAATGCGATCACGGCAAAGGCGTTGAGTACGCCAATGATTCCGCTGATGACGGTTTGGATGATTCCGACCTGGTCAGCCACCGTGACAACCGCATAGCCTTGCTCTGCGAGGTCTGCCTGGAGCACATCAATATTCTCCTCGCTCGATACTGAGTCGAAGTGTCGTCGGCGAAGATCACTTTCGGATTGTTCACCAAAGCGCGGGCGATCACCACGCGCTGCTTTTGCCCGCCGGAGAGGGTGATGGCCTAGTTTTTCGCCTTATCGTCGAGTTCGAGCTGCTTCAACACAGCTATTCCACGGTTCTTGCGTTCCCGGGCTTCGACTCCCGCGATCTTCAAGGGCAGAACCATGTTTTCAAGCACGGAAGCGTTGGGTGTGAGAAAAAACTGCTGGAACACGAATCCGAAGTCTTCGTTGCGGAGTCGGCCGACCTGCTTCACACTGAGTTCGTCCGCGTTCGTACCCTGAACGAGCAGCGCGCCGCCGTCGGGCTTGTCCAAGAGGGCAAGCAAGTGCATCAGAGTTGACTTCCCGGAGCCGCTCTTACCGACGATGGCGAGCGATTCGCCCGCCCGAATTTCCAGCGACACGCTTTCGAGGGCATTGAAGCGTGCGGTGCCGTGTCCGTAGGACTTGCGGATGTCACGGACTGCCAGGACTGGAGTGCTCATTGGGCCGGACCTGGTCTGGAAAGGGCGGACTGTGGGGGTGGGTCGAGTGCACCCTGGTCCAGCCGGAAGGGCGGGTAATCGTCGCGCATCAGGGCTACATAGGTGATGGTCCGGTAGACCCATCGGTTGATGCCCATGATCAGGTTGAAGAGACCCAGACGGTAGACACCGGTGAACAGCAGGATCACGGCGGTGATGAACACGAGCAGACCCAACAGTGACATCCCGTTGGTGCCTCCCTCGGCTGAGGAGGCCCACACGCTGCCGGTGAGCACCCCGACAATGAGCAGATGGGGCAGTGCGAGGAGCCAGGACTTGACCAGGACCCGCGCATGCGAGAGTTTTTCCGGATATGCCACGTCGAAGGAGGCCGGGTAATCGGTGTGCGCCAGGGTGAAGGGGGGATAGTGGTCCGTGCCCATCACACCGTTGGCGTAGAAGGCGACCCGCCAGTTCCAGCGCATGACGCCGACGGTGAACTGGAAGAGCGACGCCGGGTAACGGCCAGTGAACAGGATCATCACGCCTGCGGCGACGGTGACCATCACGAAGGCAATCCCGAGGATGGCCAGCACGATGTAGTGGGGAATCGCCAAAATCCACTTAACCAGCCACATCCACCGCGAGAGATTGGGATCCAGTTCTCCCTCAAGCCGCGCTGGATAGGTTCCTCCGGCGTCTGCGTTGATTCCACGGCTGGATGAGGAGAGCATCCCCCTACCAAGACCGGCAGCCCCGGCGATGACAAGGGATGCCCCGACGACCAGCATCGCGATCACTGCGAGGACGGGTCCCGAGTTGGCGACGACGCCGATCGAGCCTGCGGCTAGCAGAACTCCGGTGACGAGAATGAACATGTGCGGCGGACTCATTTTTTCGGCCGGCGGACTGTACTGCCCGGAGGTTTGGGTTGGGTGGGTGTTCATGGTGATTATCCTGGGTTTCTCGTGGTGGAACTGATTGGAATTTGATGTCACCCACCGCGTGCGGCGGGCAACGGAACAGGACGGGGACTGGACTTGGGTTCACGCTTGCTATTGGACGCGATGGGCCTGACGGGCCGGGCTGGTCGGCGTGGTTGCTGGCGAGGCGGTGCGGGGCCAGGTCCAGGCGGAGCGCAGGATGAAGGCTAGGAGCAGCACTTCCAGTGCTACGCCGAGGCCGTAGTAGTACGTCCAGGACTCGCCCACCACGTTGAATGCCGCGTAGGGGATTTGTATCGAGGCCACGATGAGGTTCATGATGCGGTTCGCCCGGGCCGGCAGCGTCATTGACAGCACGATCATGAGGATCGGGATCGCCATGAGGGCAAGGAAGGTGGTCAGCAACGTCTGGCTGATGTCGAATTCAAAGACGACGCCGACCAGGATGTCATCGATGACGCCGGGCTTGAAGAAGGCGATAATGTCCACGTAGGCGTACAGGAACATGAAGCTGATCCAGGCTGCAGCGATCTTGGCTTGCACAGGGATCGGTGGGTTGTCGAGCAGGGTCGGGGTTTTCGTTCGTATGGTCATCGGTTCTTCTTTCGAGAGGAGCGGTCCGTCCACCGGAGTGGCGGCAGGCCTGGGCGTTTATACGCACGGGTTGGGTCGTTCTCGTCGATCCGGTTGTCAGACGGTGATCACGACCTTCCCTCGGGTGTGGCCGGCCCCGACGTAGCGGAGGGCATCGGCTGTTTTGTCGAGGGGGTAGGTGCGGTCGATGACGGGAGTGACCTGCCCGGTCGTGAGCAATCCGGCCAAGGTGAGCAGGTCCTCGTGCTTCCCGACCGATAGGAAGGGCTTCAGCTGCTGACGGGTGAACCCGGATAGCACGCGCGCTTTGACGACCCGACCGAGGGGGCCGAGCCAGCGTCCGCCGCGTCCGCTGTTGGGGATCAGGGTGCCGGTGGGCGTCAGTGCCCGGCGGACAGCCGCCAGGGGCTGGGCTTCCACATTGTCGAGAATGACGTCGTAGCGCTTCTCGGTGCGGGTGAAGTCGGTCCTCGTGTAGTCAACGACGTAGTCGGCACCGAGAGACCGGACCAGGTCGGCGTTACGGGTGCTGCACACACCCGTCACCTCGGCGCCAAACGCCTTGCTGATCTGTACGGCGAAGGAGCCCACGCCGCCCGACGCGCCCGTGACCAGCACTGTCTGGCCCGGTCGAACGTTCGCGATGTTGCGCAATGCCTGCAACGCCGTCATAGCCGACGTGGGCACCGCTGCCGCCTCCATGACCGACAGGTTGGCAGGCACGGACACGAGGTTGTCCGCCGGGACGCAGGCGTACTCCCCGAACGTTCCAGCGGTGCTCCAGCCGAACACCTCGTCGCCGAGGTGGAAGGAGTTGACATCCCTCCCGACCGCTGCCACCACGCCAGCGAGGTCCATGCCAGGGATGTCGTGGCGCGGCCGCCGGAGCCCGAACGCCAGGCGCACCACGTATGGCTCACCGGTCATGACAAAGTAGTCGCCAGGATGTACCGAGGCCGCGCCCACCCGGACGAGCACATCGCCTCGACCGGGTAGCGGTAGCCCGACCTCGGACGACTCGAGCACTGAAGGCGGGCCGTAGCGGTGCTGGACGGCGGCCCGCATCGTCGCCGCCCCGGCCGGACTCGCCCCCGGCACCGGGCGTGCTCCGGCATTCGATCGCTGTTCGTTTCCCACAAGGGCCTCCTCATCTCCGAGCTGCGACTCTCACTGGCTCGTACACCGTACGTCTTACGGTGTACGCTACACTATGCTCGTACGCTGTACTAGTGTCAAGGGTTTCGAGAAAGAAGGAGAGAACCGTGTCTGCGAGGGAACAACGCCAGGGCGCGTCAGACGCGGGGCTGAGCAAGCAGCGGGTGGTTGTCGAGGCGGTCCGGCTCGCCGACCGCGAAGGGGTCGACGGGCTGAGCATGCGCCGGCTGGCTGGCGTACTCGGCGCGGGCGCGATGTCGCTGTACCACTATGTGGCAAGCAAGGAGGAGTTGCTGGACGCCATGATCGACATCGTGTTCGAGGAGATCGAGCTCCCGCCCGAAGACACCGACTGGCAGTCGGCGATGCGACGGCGGGCGGTATCCGCCCGACAGGTTCTCGCACGCCACTCGTGGGCGATCGGCCTGATGGAGTCGCGGACATCGCCGGGGCCCGCGAACCTCCGCCACCACGAAGCGGTCACCGCCTGCCTGAGGAGGGCTGGCTTCCCGGTCTTGATGGCGACGCATGCCAACTGGTTGCTCGACAGCCTTGTCTACGGTTACGCCCTGCAGGAAGCCAGCCTGCCGTTCGACACCGCTGATGAGCTCGCGGACATGGCCGAGAACGTCTTCCTGCCCCAGCTCCCTCCTGACGAGTTCCCCTACCTCAACGAGTCAGCCGCGGCGCTCGTCGCTGCCGGCTACGACCCTGGGGAGGAGTTCATCTTCGGCCTCGACCTCGTCCTAGTCGCCCTCGAGCCACTGAGGGCCTCCGCATAGCGACGCTCAGCGGCGCCGCATACCGTTCCAGGTGATCCCAACAGTCTTTCCGCAGAAGGGTTTGAACGACCATCAGGTGCTTCCCTGGTTGGTGACGGATTTCGACGGCGGTCGGTGGGGCGAGTGCGCGCGACGATGGTAGATCACCGAAAGTCGGTGAAGGTTCGATCCCTCGACAGGTGGGTCAGCGATTCTACAGAGTGTCTTTCGCATCATGTCTTGACAGCTTGCAGTATTACAAAGCATGCTTATATTGTTGCCCCGGTCCCCGGCAGCATGCCAAGTAGATGGCTGCTATCAAGGGGACAGTTCATATGATTTTGACGGGTAACCTGCGTCAGATCCAACCTCGGGATCCACAGATATTGCGCGCGTCAGCCGCGGCGACCGTCATCCCGTCCACCTCCCATTTGCCCGTTCTGGAAACGGTCTGTGCACCCACCACACGGCGCACCGGACGATTCGCGCGCGGTCAGCGTGTCTCGGTCGATTTTGGCGGCGCCGAAGCGGCTGATGTCGCGGCATTCGCTCGGCACTACCTCGAACGGCCCCGGGACCGCGAATGCGTAGTAGACCGAGACAAAGGGGACGGAAGGAGGAACAAGGGTGGAAACCTACAGGAAAGCCTGGACAGCGATCTGGGGTAGCGTGCTGACAATCGGGGTCGTTATCGGCTTGCTCATCCTTCCTCTCGCTGGCCTGATCTGGGCGGGTATCGTC
The DNA here is from genome assembly GCF_054510815.1 of Arthrobacter glycogeni. Taxonomy (NCBI): domain Bacteria; kingdom Bacillati; phylum Actinomycetota; class Actinomycetes; order Micrococcales; family Micrococcaceae; genus Arthrobacter; species Arthrobacter glycogeni. Next base: position 54,252 of record NZ_JBTNDV010000005.1, on the reverse strand, counting down.
GCGGTCGCCGCGGCTTTGGTAGGCGTCGCTTCTCTGCGTTCCCGGCAGCCCGGAGAGAAGCAAAATCTGCTGCGTCCGGTTGCCATCCGTACAGGGCTGATCACGGCCGTCATGGTCGGTGCGGCCGGACTCATGGCCTTTCTCGGGAGCATGGTTCTGGTTCTGGCGCTGTTCGCCGCGGCCACCTATCCGCCGCTTATTTGCTTTTATCACCGGCGCCTGGGCACGGTGCACCGGCCCCTCGTCTCACGCGCAACCACTGCCCTACCGCCCGACCAAATCACTGCCCCTCTCGGACCTGAGCTGGACCGCTACTCCCAGCCGGTTCACCAACTTAGTGATGCTGACCTGTGCCGGACGTGGCGTTGCACCTACCTCGTGGTGATCCGCGCCAGCACGGCGCATGAGCTGAACCGTTTCGGAGTCCTCCGCGGCGACTGCCTGGATGAACTGCAGCGCCGCGACCCGGCAGCCTTCGCAGCGTGGATCAAGTCCGGCGCCCGCGCCTCGAGCGACCCCGAGAAGTTTTTCGGCCACAACCTAAGAAACCCCCGCACAGGGGCTGTATAAAGGACCCGTAGCAACCACCCAATTACCGAATTCCCGTTAGACCATCACGACGCATTGAAAGGATGAATGACAAATGAACTACAAGAGCTTGCTTTCACCTGAAGATCCGTTCCCCGTGGACCTCACCAGTCTCGACGACACGGAGGTCGAGGTACTGAACAGCCGGATACACCGGGCGTTGGATGCCGAATACCGGGCCTTTGGTACCCCTGACCCGGAAACGGAATTCCGTAAAGAATTCCTCACCGAAGAACTTGACCGGCGCGATGCCGCTGCGATGATCGCCGTCCCCAAAGTGATGCGCTCCGTGGAAACTTTCTAACCATCTGATCAAGAGCCTCGGTGCTCGGGCACCGGCGGCGGCCCCGCCAACATGAGCGCTAAATGATCAGCGTGCGGTTCAGTACGGCTTCTGCTACTTCATGGAGGCTTCGCCTGTTGGTCCGCGCGTAGCTTCGAAGGCGGTGAAAAGCCTCGTTTGTGTCGACGTCCTGGAGGTGAGCGATCATGCCCTTGGCTTGTTCGATAAGGATCCGGCTGTTGAGGGCCTCCTGCAATTGCTCGTTGACGACTTCGGATTCCCTGACCAGGCGCTTTTGCAGGATCCCGATGGTTGACACGTCAGCTAGCGCCTGTCCAATCGCTACGTCTTCGTCGGTGAGCTCTCCGACGTCCGTCCGGAAAAGGTTCATTGCCCCGATGGTCCTGCCGTGTAGACGCATCGGGAAGGCGTGTACTGAACGGAAGCCCTGCGCCGTCGCTGCGTCCCTAAACTCAGGCCAGCGGTCTCTGGTTCCAGCGATGTCGCGGACGGTGACCGGGACCCCTGTGGTGTAGCACTCAACGCAGGGCCCTGCGCCGGATTCCTGCTGGAGCACCTCAACTAGCTGGCTTTCCTCGCTGGTGGATGCCAGCACCTGGAGCACCCCGTCAGGGCTAGCCAGCATCAACCCAGCGGCCGTGGCATCGAGTAGTTCCACGGACTGCTCCACCAGCGTGTACAGCAGGTCCAGCACATCGTAATCACCGACCAGGGTATCGGCGATCTTAACAAAGGCGGCGCTGACCCGGCTCGAGCGGGTTGCCATGTCCATGCAAACATGGTACCAAGGATCCGTTACTTCCATCAGGGCATGGAGGGGGTGAAGTTCAGCCTCCTATCCAACACGGCGTCGGAGGTTTGGCGGAGGGTGAGCCCGTTGGCGAACGCGTGGCCCCTCAGGATCAGCAAAGCACTAGCGGCAGAGCCGCCAGTCTGCGCCAGCACCATCCCGGTCGCCTGATGAATTTCCCGCCGGGACATCAACGAAGCAGACTGGTGTTCGCCGTCGTCGGGGTCCAATGCCAGGATGCTACGCAGCAAAGTCCACGCCGCACCGTCGGCAAGAGATCGCGCTGTCGAAAGATCAGGTCCACTCAGTGGTCCCGGACTGTCGCAGTACAGTTCGACCACCCCAATGTCCATTGCGCCGATAGCCAGCGGGAAAATGAAGAGGGCTTGCGCGTCCGTTTCGAGCAAAGCGTTGCCGAACACCGGCCAGTCCTCATGGGACTCCGAACGCACCCGGGGAATGAGCACCGGCGCGCGGGAACGGACGGCAGTCCATCGAGGTCCTTCACCCAAGTCGAACTGCAGCTCATCCAGCCGGGCGGAGAGGGCATCGCTCGCACATAGAGTGGTTTCCTGCATGGAACCGCCAAATGCGGACAGAGCGGCCCCAGACACCGGCAGTGCGTCAAGAAAGGATGCACACAAGGTGCAACACACCTCTTCCAGCCCGGATACCGTTCCGTCAGTCATCGTTGCGCTTTGATCTGAACGACGACGACGACGCGGCAGCGGCGGGGTAGAGAGTCCGTGTACTGGGGGTGCGCAACGCGGACAGCATCCTTCTCGCCCTTTCTTACGGCCGCCGACTCCCGAGGCAGTGAGCCAACCGCGCCGAATTTGAAAACTTCTCCAATTTTAGCCGCATGTGACCCAGCAAAAAAGATACGCAGAGATAGGCGGGCTCACCGTTTTAGGACACTCTGAGCGGTCGTCAGTCGTCGGACTTCGCCGAGCTGGACTCAACCCCGCCGGAAGGCGTAGGACCCCGGGGATAGGGTCGGCGTCCGCCGGATAGGGATGCAGGGGACATAGCTCGTTCTGCGATTCGTCCGGACGCTCTGCTGTCGGCGCATCATGAGCGTAAAGTCATTTCATCTGGCTAGGAGGTGACCATGAAGTGGACCAAAGCAAGTGACATCGACGCAGGTTACACCTGTCGGGTCGACGGCGTTGAGCGTGCGCACGCCGGGTAACTCGCATTCAGCGGCCGTCAGCTCGCGCGCGTGGCTCGAAGACGCACGAGCGCGTGATCGTGGGCGGGTTCAAATGTTCAACGCCACCCGCCCGGATGGCCTGGACGGGTGGACAATCGCCGTCGAGCAGTACGAACTGCTTGTCGACATTATTCTCAAGACGATCGATGCTTTCTCCGCGGAGGATGGCACAGTACTTTTGCAGGTCATCGTCAATGAAGCTCAGAACACCCTTGGAGCCCATCCTGCCTTCCCTAACGGAAGGCTTTCCAATTACGTCCGCTACACCAAGGTCGATCTCGAGGCCCGCGGCATCGTTGAAAGAGTCCTGAAAAGTTCACCCCAACGCGTCCGCAGGACACCGGGTAGCTAGCGACGGGCGGCGGACCGTTCAGATGATGGATCGATTCAGGCCAAGGAATGCCTGTCGAAAGATCATGGGCAAGCTTCCACCGATTCGTAGAACTCATGATCCCGTTGGGCCCGCAGATCACCTTCCTCCTCAGGGCTCACGAGCTCGACGACGAAAAGGACATCGCGGCAAGGAGCCGGGCAATCGACGTCGTGATCCGCGAGGCAATCTCGCGCGGACAGCACCGCGGAGCTCTCACCGGGGATTACACAGCTGAATGGATGACCGCTTCCCTCCATGCGCTGCTTTTTACCGCGTGGGAACACGTCGACGTCGGGCGCCTGGCCAAACTTGACGCACCTACTCTGGTAATCCGATCCTGGCTCTACGGGGCAGCTGCCACCAAAAACCTAGCCGTACGCTGACACCTGCGTACCACTCGCTCGACCGTGCGCGCGCGGGGGAGTGGAAACCGAGTAGTCCGACGTCGGAGCCGAGAAAAGTCGGGTAGGTGCCACTCGTGCGTGCGGGCTGGGGAATTCCTAGATTGGGCCTTGTCAACATTCACAGTTAGTTGAAGGTCTCGGATATGACTCAGTCAGTAGATTTCGGCGTAATTCGGCCCCTCATCAGTAGGCCGTCCACCACTTCATGCCATCTCAGCATCCAGCTCATCGGAAGCCTCATCGTGAGGCGCGGCGATACAGTGCTCAACGCGCGGCAGCTCGGCGGGCCCAAGCCGCGCCAGATCCTGGAGTTGCTTCTTCTGGAACTTGGACACCCCGTGTCCAAGGACCGGCTCATCGAGCGGCTATGGGCAGGGAACAAGCCTGCAGAGGCGCTTCCGACCCTTGAAAGCTATATCAGCGTGCTTCGTCGTCACATTCAACCGGGTGCGGGGAAAGCCGGACCCCTGCGGACGGTCACCGCCGGCTACGTCATGGATCGTGACCTCGTCGACCTTGACCTGGACCGCTTCTCCGCGCAGATCAGTGCGGCACACCGGTGCGTCGACCCGTCGGCGGCTTACGAACTCTTGTGCGACGCGCTACGGCTCAACCATTCGCCGCTTCTCGGGGACGAACTCCGGCCTGCCTGGGCGGATGAAGAACGTGCACTCCACGCGGCGAGAGCAGCCGCGGCCAGTGTCCTTGCCGCCGAGGCCGCCGCGTTTCTTGGCAAACCCGCTGAGGCCGTGTCCTGGGCACGACAGGCGCTGGCAACAGATCAGCTGAATGAACGCGCCTGGGTTGCCCTCATCCTTGGGTTGGAGCAGGACTCCCAGTTTGCGGAGGGACTGCAATGCTATGAGCAATGCCGCCGCACCTTTGACCAGGAGCTGGGGTGTGCCCCAGGCCCCGTCCTTCTGGCAGCCTACGCTCGGCTCCTCAGCGCAACGGCGGAGGGGGAGAACGAATTGGCACCCCTTTTGTCGGCCTTACTCGTCCTCCACCGGCAACTTGCCCAGCGTCCGGATTCGACGGATCCCGCTGCGCTGCAGTCAGTTCCCCCGGTTCGAAGCGCCCTCATCGAAGCAAGCGAACTCCTCACATCGTTCCTGATCCGCACGGTGCCAGCGGCGTAAGGTCGTCCGTCAAGGAAGTTGTCGCTGCACCGCGTCGTCGTTTGCAAAGGTGAGCGGGCAAAGCGGAAGCGGGTAAAGGTGAGCGGGCAAACCAAGGGTTCTAGACCGCGTGAATCCGCCACGAGGCAGTGTGCTCCGCGCCGGGCTGCAGCGCCACCAGATCCGTTCCCGAGTTGAAGGCGTCAGGCGGGCAAGTCATGGGTTCGACGGCGAGTCCCCGTCTGCTACCCGCAGGATCCGCCGGCAGATCCCCGGTGTGCACCTGTACCCAGGGTAGGTCGCGGCCAAACGAGACCGCAGCCCCACGCCCGTCGGCACCGGTCACGCTGACCGTGGCCTCGTCGCCGTCGTACTGGACATCGGTGAACGCGTGGTCGAGGAACGCGGAATCGATCTGCCGCGGCGAACGGAAATCAAAGGTACCGCGCACGGGTGTCAAAACCGTGGGAATCAGCCGGTCGGGCGTCGCTTCCAGCACTGTGGCGGCGGGCAGGGCCAGGGTCCAGTCATCCACGTGGTCGTCGCTGGCCACCAGATAGGGGTGGGGTGCCACCCCGTAGGGTGCAGCGTCGGGGCCGGTGTTGAGAGCGGTGACCGAGGTGGTGAGGCCGCCGTCGTCGAGCGTGTACGTCGCCTGGACGGTGAGCCGGAACGGGTACCCCTCCTGTGGGACCACGGTCGCCCGAAGCCGCACCGACGATTCACTCTGCTCAACCGTTTCCCAGTCCTCCCAGGCGAGGAGCCCGTGCAGGGCGTGGCCGCGCTCGGGCTCGGACAGGCCGAGCTGGTGCGCGTCGCCGCCGAACGCGTAGGTGCCGTCCACCACCCGGTTGGGCCAGGGGATCAGCAGCGCGCCCCGATAGTTGGGGCGGATCTCGTCGGCGGAATAGGCGCGAATCAGGTCGCGGCCCCCGAAGCGGAGTTCGCGCAGCGACGCTCCAACACTGACGACGACGGCGGTGTACTCGCCGCGCCGCAAGCTGAGTTGGCGCCCGGACAGGGGAGTGGCGGCGGCGTGATCCATCACGAGCCCTCGGGTAGTTCCAGGTCGTCATTGAGGCTGAGGCACTCGGAATCCTGCGCCACCACAGACACAGCCGCCCCCAGATCTACCAGAATGGTGCTCGACGGCACCTCATTCGGATCAAACAGCACTTCCACCGCCGGGTTGCGGCCATAGGTGGTGGCCCGCCACACCTCGGCTTCTTCCTGGACGATCCAGTCGACGCCGTTCACTGACGCGCAGGAATCCGTGGTGGGTCCAGGGACGGCGACGCCGCAGCGCAGCACCACCTGCGAGGGATTGCCCCACGCAGCGGTGGCCTGGCTGTTGGTTTCGCGCAGCTCGTTCTCGGCAACCAGTTTCGGCAGGGACACCATCACTGACGCGCATTCTGGGTTGGCGGCGTCGGCGGCTGCCTCCACACCAACGATCGGCGAGCAGGCCGTCAAGCCAAGGACGACGACGGCGAGCGGGGCTAGGAGACGGGAGGCACGCATGGTGTCAGTTTAGTGGCCCCTGGTGACGCCGTTGCGCCTCTCAGCTTCTTCCCACGGTTGATCGCTAGGATGAGGAGCTGTCTCAGGTCAGGAAAAATTGTCGTGTCACAGTATCCCGAAGAACCCGTTCAGCGGAGCGCTCGCCGGAAGCGCCATCCGGTCCGCGTTGTTCTCGTCTCCGCGGTCGCGTTGGTGCTGGTCACTGGCCTCGTCGTCGGCGGGTACGTGTTTAACCTGGCGAGTACGTACAACACGCAGACCCAGACCATCGAAGACGCGTTCCCGGATTCGGCCGACCGGCCCACCCGCACTGCAGCAGCCGAGGGAGCCCAAACCATCCTCTTGCTCGGCACCGACGAGAACGGTGGCAGCGGCGAGACCGAGGACCTGCCGGGCGTACCCAATGCTGGACGCTCCGACACCATCATGGTGATGCACATTCCCGCCAACCGCGAGGGTGTGTACGTCATGTCGATCATGCGGGACATCTGGACCGAGATCCCCGGCTACGGGGAGCACAAGATCAATGCCGCCACGGCGTTTGGGGGAGTGCCGCTGCTGGTTCAGACGCTTGAGGGCATGTTCGATGCGCCGATCGACCACGTTGCGATCCTCGACTTCGAAGGCTTTACCGGCCTCACTGATGCGCTGGGCGGTGTGACGGTCAGCAACGAGATCCCGTTCCAGTCACGCGGAGCGGACGGCGAGTTCTTCGAGCAGGGCGAGATTAACCTGCGAGGGGAATCGGCGCTCAAGTTCGTTCGTGAGCGGTATGCCTTTACCGACGGCGACTTTCAACGGGTGAAGAATCAGCAGCTGTTTATTAAGGCCATCATGGGCAAGATCCTCACCTCTGAGACGCTATTTAATCCGTTCAAGGTCTACGAGGTGGTGGATCAGGTCACGCCGTATCTGAGCGTTGATGAGGGGCTGGACGCCGGGACGGCGGGCGGTCTGGCGCTGTCATTGAGGAGTGTTCGCGGCGATGATGTGCAATTCTTCACGTTGCCAAACCTGGGGATTGGCACCTCCGTCGATGGTCAGTCGATTATTCTGAAGGACGACGCCGCAATTGCGGATATTGCCGGAGCGCTGGACACCGACACGCTGGGCGACTACGTCCAGGGTGCAGCACAGTAGAATTAGGACCCATGGGATCATTGATGCGCCGTGCTTTCGCCGGTCTAGCCGCGGCCTCACTCTGTGTTGGTGCCGGGGTAGGCGTCGCTCAGGCCGATGTCATAGAGCCGCCGTTGCCCGTGGGACCGGTTGAGCCAATACCCGCGCCTTCGGCAACCACGCGCCCGCCGGCGCCAGCGCCGGCACCCACAACCCGGCCGACGCAGCCCGCACCTGCACCCGCACCTCAGCCCGCTCCTGCACCACAGCCCGCTCCTGCACCCGCTCCGCAGCCCGCTCCGGCTCCGGCTCCCGCTCCGGCTCCGGCTCCCGCTCCGCAGCCCGAACCCGCTCCGGAGCCAGCACCCGAGCCGGAGCCGGAGGAGGATCCGGCTCCAGCTATTGATCCTGCAACTGGTTTTGCTATTGACCCGGTAACCGGATACCCGATCCACCCGCCCACAGGGTTCCTGATCGAACCCGACACCGGCAATCTCATTGACCCAACCACGTTTTTCTACACAGACTTCAGGTTCATTGCCGTCACCGGTGCAGTGGTCGATTTGACTGAGTCGACCGAGACTGAGGAGCCGGAAGAAACACCGGAGCCGGAAGAATCGGAATCCGCCGAGCCTGAAGAGTCCGAGTCTCCCGAACCGACAGCCACCGAAAGTCGTACGGCAACACCTACGCCGACCTCTACTTCGTCGGCAACGCCGTCCTCAACGCCATCTGCGGCAGCCGTGAGCGAAGCGAGCGTCACGTCTGAGGAGACCTCCATTGGCTCCAGCCCGGTTACCAGGGTCTTGGTCATCCTGGCTCTCGTCGGCCTGGGAGTTCTGTATTACGCGAAGCTTCGCGGCGGCGGCTCGGCCAGTCCAAGGCCCAAAAAGTAGCTCGAAGGTCCCGAGCGGACCAGCACGGGAACCGGTGACGTTTCGATCACGCTTACCCCCGATTCGCGCTCACAGCACGTATGGCCAGTAGCCCCGCCATACGATGAATGAAACATTCGTATCAGTAGGGGGACTCAGCATGACCAGAGTGGAATTACCGCGCCCGGACAACCAGCCACAAACCCGCTGGAGTGTTGGGCGACGTGCAACCGCAGCTGCATCGGGCCTTCTCATCTCGACCCTGCTGATGGGCGCGGGAATCCCCTCCGAACCGCCAGTACAAGAATTAGGTCAAATCACGGGAACCGTCGACGCCGATCAACAGGTCTGCGTGTCTGCCTTCCCGATTACTGGCAGCACCCTCCTACCCGGGGTGCCCTCCGAGCCCGTAGCGGATCTGGCGTCCGAAACCATGGCTCCGGAAAGGCCTTGTAAGGCAATCCCCGGCGCTGTGCAGACCCAGCCTGTCGTCGACGGAAGCTACTTGCTAGACGGACTCGAGCCCGGGTCCTACCGCCTGTACCTGGACGAGTCACGGCCCGACCAGGCCGAATTGGCTGGTGCATCCCAGTGGATAGCGGCGAAGGTGCTCAAGACCGCTGCGGAGACAGTGATTGTCGAGGCCGGCGTAACGGTCGTCGCGACCACCGCCAAAGCCTTTCCCGTCCGCTCTTTCGCCGACGTTCCCCGGAAAGTGCAGTTTTTCAAGGAGATCTCGTGGCTAGGCTCAACCGGCATCACTACTGGCTGGAATGAAGGGAACGGGAGGACAACGTTCCGTCCGGTCACACCCATCGCCAGGGATGCGATGGCAGCGTTCATCTACCGCCTCGCCGGTTCACCGGACTACACGCCGCCGGCAGTCTCGCCGTTCACTGACGTCGCCAAAAGCAACGTGTACTACAAGGAGATCTCGTGGCTGGCCGGCGAGCGGATCAGCACCGGCTGGGCGCAGGACGACGGAACGCGAATCTTCATGCCTCTGAGCCCGGTAGCCCGGGATGCAATGGCAGTCTTCCTGTATCGGTTTGCTGATCGGTCCGACTTGGAGAAGCCGCCGGCGTCGCCGTTCGCTGACGTGGCCACCGACAATGTCTATTTCAAAGAGATATCCTGGCTGGCATCTACTGGAATCAGTGGAGGGTGGAACGAAGGCAACGGCTCTAAGACCTTCAGGCCCTTTACGGCTGTCAACCGCGACGCCATGGCAGCGTTCATGAATCGCTACGCGGTGATGATCAACACGCAACCATAGCGACCGCCGTGATCCAGTCAAGACGGTCGCAAACCGGATCTTTGGTTGCCCGAGGTCTACACTTGATCCTGATCCTGATTGACACGAAGCAACCGAGACACGTTGGGGGTGCATGGTGCGTATTTTATTGTTGACGCATTCTTATGCCCCGGAGCACAGCCCGCCGCAGAGAAGGTGGACACAGTTCGTTCGTTCGTTCCGCGCCGCTGGCTGGGACGTCGACGTCGTTACGCCGGTTGCGCATGCGCCGCACGGCCGACGGACACTGCCCCGTAGCGTAGCGGGAGTTCCTTTTCTGTGCTCCCGCGGAGAGCACGGTGAACGGATCCGAAGGGTTCCTTTCCTCTGGCACCGGAATACGCGCTTGGGTCGTCTCAGCAATCACCTTTTCTCCGCAGCGTGCAGCATTCCCGCGGCCCTCATATCCAAGCGGCCCGACGTCGTCGTCGTCACGGTTCCCAGCCTCCCCATTCTTGGTGCAGGGTTTGTGGTGTCCCGGATGCTGAAGCGCCCGCTGGTCGTGGACATGCGCGATGCCTGGCCGGATATTGCCCGGGATGCGCGGCTTGTGCGCGGGAGCGCCAAGGGCGTCGTGGAGCGAATCATCATGGCCATCCAGGATCGGGCCGACCTGGTGGTGACGGTCACCCACGGGTTCGCCAGGACACTACGCGACCGTGGCCTCCAGAATGTTGCCACGGTGACCAACGGGGTGGACCTGCGTGGGCTGGATAAGCTGCCAGCGCCCCCGCTGGAATCGGACCGGCTTGAGGTGCTGTATCTCGGCAATCATGGCGAGAGCCAGCGATTGGATGTGCCCATCAGGGCGGCAGCGCTGGTCGGTCGCCAGATGCGTTTGACGATGGTGGGTAACGGCGTGCAGAGAGCCGATCTAGTGCGATTGGCCCACGATCTGCAGGCACCGGTGGAGTTTCACCAACCCGTGCATGGGCCGGCGGTGATGGGCTTTTATGATCGTACGGATAGCTGCATCGTGTCGCTGCGCGATGATTGGAAGTCCTTCGAGACGACCATTCCTTCCAAGACCTACGAAGTCTTGTCCTTGGGCAGGCACGTTACCGGAATCGTCCTCGGCGAGGCACGGAAAATCCTTGAGGATGCCGAGTCGGGTCATATTGTCTCTTCCTCTCCCGAGGATGTCGCCGAGCTGTGGCGGTCCCTGCTGGCAGACCGAACCTTGCTTCAGGTGAACGGTGCCGGGCGCGCGTGGGTGGAGAATAACGCCGACGTCGATGCGCTGGGCCAAACGTATATTGATCTGCTGGCCGAGGTTGCTGGGGGCCCACACCGGTGAGTCCAGGATCGGTGCTGCGCAACACGCGGTTGTTAGGTGTGACTGCTTTCCGTCATCTGGGGGATGATCCATTTCTGCTCTTGCTGCAGGTCTCGCGAAGGCTGTCCGTCGGTTTGGTGTACCGGCTGGCTGGGGTGGCGGCCCGGCTGAACGGCGGGCCAGTGGTTCAGTCGGTGGCGGCTTACCTCCGGGGTGACCAGTCGCGCACTCAAGCCGTCTTGAAGGCAGCCCTTGATAGCGGTGCTTCTGCATCGCGGGCGGCTTTGTTGGCAGATATAGCCCTCGCCGCTGGGTATCCGTTGCGGGCCGACGAGTTCCTCCTTCAGTCACAGCTCACGGGCGCCGCGGATGTGAGTAGAACTGTTGCTCGACGGCGATGGTTCGACGGCGATATGTGCGGCGCAGTGGCGGCGCTCGAGTCAGGCGGGCACCGCGGCGCAGCGGAACGGCTTGACTCCGAACGGCGGGTCTTTGCTGGCTGGACACCGACACTAAGCGAAGTGACGGGGTATGTTCCCCGTGACCGCACGGTGCTTCACGTCCTGACCAACTCGTTGCCCCATACGGGCAGCGGATATGCCCAGCGCTCACACTCGATACTCAAGGCACAGCACGACGCCGGGTGGCACGTTCACGCTGCCACCCGTGTTGGCTATCCGGTGCAGGTAGGCAAGCTCTTTGCCGCTGACATCGATCACATCGATGGGGTGTCCTATCATCGGCTTCTTCCGGCGAAGCTGGCGAAGGGTTTTGACGCCAGGTTGCAGCAGCAGGCAGAAGAACTCTTGGGGCTGGCATTACGGATCCGACCAACCGTGTTACACACCACTACGCACTTTGTTAACGGCGTAGTTGTCCGGGAGGTGGCGCGGGTTCTCGGCATTCCCTGGGTGTACGAGGTTCGCGGTCAGTTGGCGGATACCTGGGCGTCGAGCCGTGCTGATGCGGCAAAGCAGAGTGAACGCTATAAGCTTTTCACTGAAAGTGAAGCCCAGGTTATGCAAAGTGCCAGCCTGGTGGTGACGTTGGGCGAGGCTATGAAGCAGGACATTGTGACCAAGGGAGTTGATCCCAGGAGGATTCTGTTGTGCCCCAACGCAGTGGGCGATGAGTACCTTACTGAACCGATGGATTCACGGAGTGCACGTGAGTTGCTGGGACTGCCCACTGACGGAGTTTACGTTGGCACTGTCAGCAGCATCGTGGACTATGAGGGGCTCGATGATTTGCTGCGGGCATTGGCCCTTCTGACGCCGGAGCGTGCTGGATTGCGATGCCTGATTGTAGGAGATGGGGCTGCTTTGCCTTCGCTCAAAGCCTTGGCCCTGGAACTCGGCGTATCCGGTTTGGTCACCTTCACCGGTCGGGTGCCACGGGAAAAGGCGCGGCTTCATCATCAAGCCATCGACATTTTTGTTGTACCGCGAAAGGACCTGGCAGTGACCCGAGCGGTAACGCCGTTGAAGCCAGTCGAGGCGATGGCCTGCGCCCGTCCGGTGGTCGCAAGTGATCTGCCAGCGCTGCGCGAAATAGTCTCCACCGGAACCGGAGTCTTGGTTCCGCCTGAGGATGTGGCATTCCTTGCCGCGGGGATCGGTAGTCTGATTGACGACGGCGGTCGCTTCACCCCGGTGGCTGTGGCGCTCGGCGACGTTGCCCGCTCATTGGTGCTGGCGAAGCGGACCTGGGCCGGTAACTCAACAGCCCTGCTGGAGGCCTACGTCGGGCTGGGGCGGTCCGCCTAGTGGCCAGTGTGAACGATGGGCACCAGAGCGGCGTCGTACCGACGTCGGTAGACCTTCGCCCGCTCACCCGGGTGGGGGCCAAACCTCCGTTCTTCGACTATCTCGTGGCGCTCTGGGATTACCGGCACTTCGTCTTTTTCGATGCGAAGGCAAGCGTCCAGACGGGAAACACCAAAGACAGACTTGGAAGTTTTTGGCTGATTCTCAACCCAGTGCTGAACGGGTTGACCTTTTACCTCATTTTCGGCGTCCTGCTGCAGGCAAGCCGCGGCATGGAGAACTTCATTGGCTATCTGATTATTGGGGTTTTTCTTTTCCAGATGAGCAGCCGGGCCATTTCCACGGGTGCCCGTGCAATCCCATCCAATCTGAAGGTTATCCAGGCATTCAATTTCCCCCGGGCAACTCTGCTGCTTTCAGTGAACATCCGTGAGCTCTTGACCAGTGTCCCGGTAGTCATCACCATGTTGGTGTTGGTACTGCTATTAGAACCCACTGAAGACATCACCTGGCTGTGGCTGCTGATCATCCCGGCGTTACTCCTCCAAACAGTCTTCAACCTGGGGATCGGTCTTCTTCTGGCGCGCGCGGTATCCAAAGTCAACGACCTAGCAAATTTCGTCGGCTTCGCAATGCGCCTGTGGATGTACGCGTCCTGCGTCATGTTTTCTATCGAGCTGTTTGACCCCTACCCCGCCGTAAGGCCCTTCATCGAACTGAACCCGATTTACCAAGTACTCACCATAGTGCGGCAGGCGGTTTTGTACAGTGAGGTTCCGTCCTGGGAATCGTGGGCAATTCTCGGTGCGTGGGCGCTCGGGGCGTTGGCAGTTGGCATGATTTACTTTTGGTTCGCAGAAGAGACGTACGGCCGTGACGAGTGAGCTAGAGTTCGTTCACGAACCCCCAGCGGTCGTGGTAGACAACGTCAGCATGGTCTATCGGGTACCTACTACCCAGCACGATTCCGAAGCTAGACGGGGCCTCTTAGGCTCCATTCGTCGGTCCATTGGACATGGGCCAACTGTTCATGTCCATGCAGTGAAGAACGTTTCGCTGGTGGTGGCTAGAGGCGAGTCCGTAGGAATCATCGGGCGTAATGGATCAGGCAAGAGCACGCTGATGAAGCTAATAAACGGGCGCGTGCCGCCTACTTCAGGGGCAATCTATGCGTCTTCTCGTCCCACCCTGCTGGGGGTGAGTGCAGCTCTGGTACCGGACATCTCCGGTGAGGAGAACATCACGCTCGGTTGCTTAGCAATGGGTATGTCAAGGAGCGATATCGCCGGCGCGTACCAAAATATCGTGGAGTTGTCTGGACTTGAGGAATCAATCCATTTACCAATGCGGACCTATTCATCTGGTATGGGGTCGCGGCTTCAATTTGCGATTGCAACGGCAGTCGATCCGGAGATTCTGCTGATCGATGAAGCGCTCAACACCGGGGACGACCAGTTCAAGGGCCGCACTAAACAGCGGATGGATGAACTTCTTGATAAGGCGGGCTGTGTCTTCCTGGTCAGTCACAGCGTGGGCACCATCACGGAAATGTGCAGCAGGGTGGTCTGGTTGGATGAGGGCGAGGTGGTGATGGACGGCGACCCAAGCGAGGTCATCAAGTGGTACCGGATGTTCATCAAGCATCTAACTGCGCGCGATCGCGTCGCGGCAATGAAGGTAAAGCGCCGGATGATGAACGACCTCCTAACTCCACAACTGGTGGCACGAGAAACTGGCCGTCGGAGCACCGAATGACCGCGCTGGATGTACGCCGGCTGAGAACCATGATTTGGCATCTGCGCCACGGTGGGACAGCGGCAGTCCAGGCCTGGCGACGCCGAGAAAGCGCTGCACGGGGAGTTTTCACCGTTGACAATGCACAGGGCGCCGAAGGCGCGTGGACTGGGCGCCGGAAGACGCGGCAATTAGTCTTCGCTGACGCACACCCAACGACCCATGCTGGCGCTCGGCACGCGATCCGCGTTGCCACTATTCTGGATGAGTTCTCATCGCTGGCATTCTCTTATGAGTGGGACACAGTCGCCCTCACCCCGTCGAACTGGCGGCGGGTGATTGCTGAGGAACGAATCGACCTGCTCTTTGTCGAATCAGCGTGGCATGGCAGCTCGGACGCCTGGAAATACCAGCTCTCGGGGGCGGATGGGCCGTCAGATGTGATCAAGGAATTGGTGGGGGGTTTTCGAGTTGGCGGCACCCCCACGGTGTTCTGGAATAAGGAAGACCCGCCGCACTATCAGGACTTTCTTCCTACTGCCAAGCTCTTCGACCACGTCTTCACTAGCGATTCGAACAAGGTAGAAAGCTACATAAAGGATTTAGGTCACAACCGAGTTTCGACCTTGCCCTTTGCGGCACATCCCGCGCTCCACAATCCCGTCCGTCCTCGAAAGGGCTGGCATACACGCGACTTGGCCTTTGCCGGTATGTATTTTGCCCATAAGTTTCCCGAGCGCCGGGATCAAATGGACTTGCTACTAGGGGCAGCCGCGGACGTTTCTGATTCCATGGTTACCGGACTGGAAATTTTCTCCCGTCAGTTGGGGGGAGCAGATCAGTACCAGTTTCCAGAAACTCTGCGGAACCACGTAGTCGGGTCTTTGCCCTACACCCAGATGCTGACTGCCTACAAGGCCTACAAAGTGTTCTTGAACGTGAATTCAGTGGTGGACTCTCCCAGTATGTGCGCCCGGCGGGTTTTCGAGATCGCCGCGTCAGGCACTCCCGTGGTCACCACCCGAAGCGCAGCGATCGAGGGATTCTTTCCGAACGAAGAGATCCCGATCGTCGATACCCGTGATCAGGCGCGCAGTGTCTTATCGGCACTCGTTCGACAGCAATCGCTGGGGGATCGGCAAGTCCATCTGGCGCAGCGTCGGATTTGGAACGAGCACACCTATGCGCATCGGGCGGAAAAGATCCTCGCTGCAGCAGTGCCTGCTCTCGCCCAACCGGTAACCTTGCCGTCGCTGTCGGTCTTGGTTTCAACAATCCGACCGCATCAGTTGGATCATGTGTTCCGCACCGTGACTTCCCAACTTGGCGTATGTCTTGAGCTTGTTCTGCTGACACATGGTTTCACGGCCGGAGCGCGAGAGCTCGAAGAACTGCGTCAGAGGTATCAGCTTGACGCTCTCACAATTTTGACTGCGCCCGTCAGCCAAAGCCTCGGTGAGTGTCTCAATCGCTGTGTTGATGCGGCGACTGGGGAAGTCTTGACGAAAATGGACGACGATGACTACTACGGTCCGCATTACCTGCTGGATCAACTGCATGCCCTGAATTACTCGGGCGCTCAGGTGGTCGGCAAACAGGCGCACTACATGTACCTGCAGACTCAGGACGCCACAGTGCTGCGATTCGCCCAAAAGGAACATCGTTTCACTAACATGGTCATGGGTCCCACGCTCATGGCAGCGGGCGACGTGTTCCGAAGTTTTCGGTTTGAACAGCGGACCAGAGGCGAAGATACAGCGTTCCTCGGCGCGGTGACAGCGGCGGCCGGTGCTGTTTACTCAGCTGACAAATACAACTACTACCAACAACGCAACGGGACAGGCCATACTTGGCAGGTTTCCGATCAGGACATACTCGCAACAACAAATGTCGTTTTCTTCGGAAAGCCCGACCGCCATGTATCCATCTAAGGGGACAAAATGAACAACATAAAAAAAGTCGCGGTCATCGGGCTCGGCTACATTGGCTTACCTACCGCAGCAATCCTCGCTACAAATGGACTTGAGGTTGTTGGCGTGGACATCAAGCAGGAGAACGTTGACGCAATCAACCGCGGCGAGGTGCCGTTTGTTGAACCGGACCTGAACATTCACGTAGCAGGTGCAGTAAGTGTCGGATCACTGACGGCGACAACCGTCACACCGCCCGCTGATGCCTTCATTCTCGCAGTGCCAACTCCCTTCAACGCCGATAAGACGGCTGATCTTAGTTATATCGAAGCTGCGGCACGGGGACTCGCGCCACAGTTGCAGGGTGGGGAGCTTATCATCCTAGAGTCCACTTCACCTCCGGGAACTACTCAACATCTGGCCGATTATCTCGTCGGTCTTCGGCCCGACCTCAGCCTTGATGGCGTCAATGGGAAGCCCATCCTGCACGTCGCCCATTGCCCAGAACGGGTACTTCCCGGCCGGGTCATGATCGAGTTGGTCACCAACGATCGAATCGTCGGCGGAATCACCGACGAGTCGACCGAACTTGCAAGGCAGCTCTACCACGTATTTTGCCAGGGTGACATCCACCTCACAGATGCGGCAACTGCTGAAATGGCTAAGCTGGTTGAGAATGCTTACCGCGACGTCAATATCGCCTTCGCTAACGAGCTCTCGGTCATAAGCGATAAAGTCGGCATCGATGTTTGGGAACTGATCGAGTTGGCCAACCACCACCCTCGTGTCAACATCCTGCAGCCCGGCCCAGGTGTGGGTGGGCACTGCATTGCCGTCGACCCTTGGTTCATTGTTTCGGCAGCACCCAACGAGTCGAAGTTGATCCGCCAGGCCCGCGAAACCAATGACGCTAAACCCGCTTGGGTTATCGATCAAGTGAAGCTTGCCTTAAAAGATGTTGGGAGCGATGCGAAGGTCGTTGCCTTGGGGCTTGCGTTCAAAGCAAACATAGACGATCTGCGCGAGTCTCCATCAGTCAGCATTGTGAAGCAGCTGAGCGCTGACCTACCGGGCCACACCATCCTTGTGGCTGAGCCGCATGTGTCAGAACTTCCCCCTATGCTGTCTCCCATTGCAAACGTTCAACTCATGGAGACGGAGCGGGCCATCAGCGAAGCAGATGTGGTTCTCCTTCTTGTTGACCATGACGAGTTTAGGGAGATGGACCGGTCGGCGCTAGAAGGTAAGTCGGTAGTGGATACCAGAGGGATTTGGCGGTGACAGTGAGGCCCACCGGCCGACGGGCGCCAACGGAGGAGTATTGTGCAGTTTGAAGACGAAGTTCGTACCCAACCCATAAGCGTCTCGGCTAAAAGGTCGGAATATTTGACCGATATCGATCGATTCATCACCGAGCACGAGAAGCTAATGTTGCGCAGACGCCGTGATGCCACCACTATTAGGTCCTTAGAGAGGGATCTGAAAGCGGCCAAATTTGGTAACAACAAAATACTACGTGAAACGAAAACTTTACGAGAAGAAAACACGAAGCTACGGGCTAACCTTTCCGCGCTCCGTCAATCGAAGCGGTTGAAAATCGGATCCGCAATTGTCACACCAGCGAATGCAATTGCTCGACTTTGGGCACGCCCGGCTCCGGAGCGGGCAAATCCAAAGCAGCTGGAACTTCGAAACAACACCCTTAGTGCAGCCACGCCAGCTAAGGTTCCGCTGGCTTCAGCTAACGAACCAGCCACTCTAACGGTTGGGCGCCCAGTGGGGCCAACGCTGACGCCGGTGGGACAGTCAGAACGCGCCGAGCAACTTCGCGATACGGTATCGAAGCAGCCATCCAAAGCAAATGTCTATAACCTGATCGCGCATCTCTATTTCGTTTCGGGTAATATCGCTGAACCAGCTAGGCTAATCGACGCTCACGCGGGTAACTTAACAGAACTAAGCGCTAAGCAACAGCAACTCGTCGACGCTGTGTTGGGGTTGGATCGGCTCATTAAACATCCGCCTAAGTTACCGCCGAAACAGGACACACCGGGCTATCAGGCGGAGAGGGGACGGATTCTCTACTGCGCACATAGCGTTTCACCCTACAATTCGAACGGCTATTCGACTCGAACTGCTGGCCTGATCAAGGGTTGGACTCAGGCCGGGGCCGACATCGTCATAGCTGCTCGGCCGGGATATCCGTGGGACATCAAAACCGACGTTGCACCGCGGTCGGCTTCGAGCTACAACGAAGTCCACGACGGAATCAACCACTTTTTTAGTCAAGGTCCCACCTGGACACAGGGTCCGCTTGACTACTATGTCCAGCAGGCCGCCGACAGCTATGTGCAAGTGGCTATGCGCAATCGCGTCGAGCGAATCCATGCAGCATCGAATCACGTGACTGCTCTACCTGCGCTGATCGCCGCGCGACGGCTCGGACTGCCCTTCAGCTATGAGGTTCGCGGACTGTGGGAGATTACTGAGTCCTCGACGAAGGCGGACTGGGATCAATCCGACCGATTCCAATTCGCAAAACAGATGGAAACCTTAGTGGCGATAGAAGCCGACCAGGTGTTCGCCATCACCGATCAGGTGCGGGACGAACTCGTTCGCCGAGGGGTCCAGTCCGAGAAAATTTTGGTCCTTCCAAATGCTGTTGATACTGACGAGTTCAGCGACATGCCGCCTCACGGTCCAACAATTAAGCGACTCGGCATCGACAAGAATGTTCCGGTGATCGGTTATGCCGGGAGCCTCGTCGATTACGAGGGCTTAGGTACGCTACTCGATGCATGTCATCAAATGTTGACGAAGGGCACCAAATTCAGGCTTGTAATAGTCGGAGACGGCTCCGCGTTGCCGACCTTGAAGTCCCGGGCAGCCGCCCTGGGTTTATCTGAATTTACGGTATTTGCGGGCCGGGTACCAGCCAGCGAGATTCCAGCCTTCATCAGTGTGTTCGACATTATGCCCTGCCCAAGGCTGCCTCTTCCGGTGACAGAGATGGTGTCACCCATCAAGCCTTTGGAGGCGATGGCGGCCGCTAAAGCTGTAGTGCTTTCTGACTTAGCCCCGTTGAGGGACCTGGCCGGCGGTAATGGTGAACGAGCAATCCTGTTTCCTGCCGGGGACGCAGTCCAGCTCGCCGCGGTTCTCGACAATCTGGTGAATGACGAGGGCCTCCGTCGGGATCTGGGCCGCCGAGCGCGATTGTGGACTGTGGGGGAAAGAACCTGGCGAACCATGGGCGAGTTCACTCAGAGGGCTCTGGCTGCTTCGGAACAATTGGCAACTCCCGCACCAGCTAGCAAATTGTCGGACCTGACGATCGGGATCATCGCTGATGAGTTTACGACCGCAGGATTGCGCCCCGACATCTCGCTCGTCGAGCTACTGCCCGATAGCTGGGAGAGCCAAATAACCAATTCCCGGCTGGACGCAGTGTTTGTCGAATCGGCATGGGATGGAAATGGGGGTGCGTGGCGTGGGAAGGTAGGCTATTACGATGAAGAATCATTCGCTGATCTTCGCGCCCTACTAAAACATTGTCGTGCCGAGTCGATTCCGACCATTTTTTGGAATAAGGAAGACCCGATACACTTCAACCGGTTCCAGGAGACCGCTAGGCATTTTGAACATGTTTTCACCAGCGACGACGGATCAATCCGACGCTACTTGAAGTCTGGTGGAGAATTTCTCAAGACGGTGGCCTCACTTCCTTTTTATGCACAACCAGCGCTTCATAACCCGCTCCCCAGCGCCAGGGATTACTCGCACACCGTTACCTATGCGGGCTCGTACTATGGCGCGCGGTACCAGAAAAGGTCGGATCAGCTCCACAGTTTGTTAGCGGCCGCCCTTCCTGCAGGACTGACCATCTATGACCGCCAGCATCTGAACGAAGAAAGTCCTTACAAGTTCCCACTTGATCTAGCCCCGCACGTCAGTGGCGGTTTGCCCTACGCAGACATGGTGGAAGCGTATAAGGCTCATCCGGTACACGTGAACGTGAACTCGGTAGAACAATCAGGAACTATGTTTTCCCGGCGGGTTTTTGAGGTGGCCGCCTGCGGTGGGGCCATCATTAGTGGGCCGGGTAAAGGAATTGATCGGGTTTTCGGAGGCATTATCCCGCTTGTATCGGATGAGCCTAGTGCCCAGGCGCTAATCACCTATTGGATGGAGAATGAGGAAGCCCGGAATGACGACGCGTGGTTGGCGATGCGTGCCGTCTTCCGAGCCCATACAGCGGCCTTTCGCATGACGTACGTGCTCAGAACGGCAGGCCTCAAAGTCCGTACGCCAACGCTTGAGAAGTATGCACTCCGAGTTGACGAAATTACTCCGGAAGTCGTTGCGGGGCTCAAAGCCCAAAGTGTCAGGCCTGCCTTACTGTTAACCGATTCCAAGTCTGTTTCGACTGGGTCGATCGACGGAATCGAGGTTCAGACCATGGGTCCGATCGATTCTCAGAACCTTTTGGCCGCTGGAATCACCCTCATTGGAGGTCATCTCTCCCGACCGGTCGACCGCACGTATTATGAAGACCTGCTGACCTCGAGGAAATATCTGGCATGGGATTCGGCACGTGTAGACCAGACCGACATTGGTAAGCCTGGCGGGGGACTGATCCGTGTTGAGGCTAACGAATTGGCTGACGAGGGTGACCTCGAGGCTTTGGTACCTAGCGGTACCGGAAAATCGATAGTCCTTAGTCGGAAAGTATCCGAATATGCACGGACGGGTGGGTTGCATTCTACCCAAACTGGGAGAAAGATTCTTGTCGCTGGACATGACCTGAAGTTCGCCAGGGGCATCATCGCGCATCTCAAGGCCGTCGGCCACACGGTAGAAATCGATCAGTGGCTGGGACATTCTCAACACGACGAAGAAACCAGCCGCTCCAAGCTGAAAGATGCAGACGTCATATTTTGTGAATGGACGCTGGGAAATGCGGTGTGGTTTGCCAAAAACAAGCGAGTTGGTCAAAGGCTGGTGTGCCGATTGCACCTTCAGGAGTTGAACACTCCATACCTTCGACAGTTGAATGCCAAGAGCGTTGATAAATTCATCTTTGTCGGTCGGCATATCGCGAAGGTCGCCGAGCGAGATTTCAACATTCCGGATTCTAAATCAGTAGTGATACCCAATTACGTGGACACGCAGGGCCTTGACCGAGACAAGCAGCATGGTGCCGAATGGAACCTCGGATTAGTAGGCATCGTTCCACAGCGAAAACGATTGGATTTAGCGCTCGATGTCCTACGTGGTTTGAGGACTGCTGACAAGCGATACCACCTGTTCATCAAGGGCAGACGTCCTGAAGACTTCCCATGGATGGCCGACCGCACTGACGAACTTGCATACTACCTAGACCAGTATGAGCGTATTGAAAACGATCCGCTGTTATCAGGTGCAGTTACTTTTGACGCTCAGGGCGATGATATGGCTGAGTGGTATAGCAAGATCGGGACGGTCTTATCGGTAAGTGACTTCGAGTCCTTCCATCTCACACTCGCCGATGGGGCAGCATCAGGGGCACTTCCAGTAACATTGGCCTGGGCTGGAGCAGACCAGATCTATCCAGCGTCGTGGGTATTTCCGACAGTGGAATCTATGACGGAACATATCGCATCGATGATATCTCGCAGCCCCGCGCGGGTAAGTGCCCTCAAGAATGCCACGCGATACACTCGAGATAATTTCAATCAATCGATGGTTCTACAGGTCTTAATGGAAACCATTCTGGAAGAGTGAAAATCATGAAGCATACTCAAATCCAGGACGTCGAGGGGTGGAAATGAAAGTTTTTTTCACTTTCAAGGACGCTGCAAGATACAGTCGACAAGGTGGATTCTATATTTCCTATAGAAACGTACTTTTCCCTTTTTGGTGGAACCTGACCGGCTCCCATGAATGGACTCTTTTCACGCCAGGCCGATTCGATCGAACGAAGCCTGTCCCGGCCTTTCAAAGATCTTCATATGCAGAATCCATGGACGAAAATGTTGTTTCGATGTTTGATCCGATGCTTTTCATGAATCGCGACATCAGTCTGGGATGGTACGTGGGGAACCGGTCTCACCATTATGCGGAGTGGCTTGCAATCCTGGTGGAAAAGATGGTGGCCCAAATGAACGTTGACGCATCGAAAATCGTCATTTACGCGTCGTCGGGTGGAGGTATACCTGCTATCAGAATTGGGACGCGAACGGCTGGCGTCAAGATTTACTGTTCGAATATTCAGGTCGATGTCAGATCATATTACAAGAAAACATTCAACAAAATGATTGAAGTGGCCTATCCAGGAATGGGGGAGGTCGAGGTGTCTGAAAAGTTTTCATCCAACCTAACGTGTATTGACTGGGATGGGGACTTTTCTCTTACTTACGCTCAAAATTTGAGCGATAATTTTCATTTTGAAAATCATTTTTTGCCATATAGGGAAGAATACAATAAGATGCCGGGACGCCGGAAGGTTCGATTCCTGGTCTACCGGGATGAGGAGAGCGGTCACGGCGTACTCAGTAGAGGAGTTGAGTTGGAAATAATTAAATCGATGCATTCTGGTAGTGACGTCTCTGTGCTATTGCCTGCTGGACGTGTCGTGGTGAAATCTGAACCACTCAAAAAGCCGCTAAAAGATGTCGGCCACAGATGAAGCCACAGCATGACCTATGGCCGATGAGCGGCTGATCGCATTGGATTCGAAAGAGTTCGGCCAAAAATTGATGTACCGATGGCCGATGGACAGCTACACACAGCAGGCCTTCGACAACCATGCCAAAGAGCTTCGCACCCGGTTTGCCACGCGCGGATCGGCTGTGACCAAGGGCGCTCGAGTCGACTTTAGAAACTACATCGATTTCCTAAGGGTTTCTCAGGGACTCCCTGAGGCACTAGCGCGGCTGGAAGATCTCCGCGAGAGCGGATTGATGCCGGAACTATATGCGACAGCCGGCATGATTGCGGCCCGACGGGCGGGCGAATACGGTCAGGCGGCAGACTTCCTCGTCGCTGCGCATAATCGGTGGCGCGACCACTCAGGAATTTTTGTGTTCCTTATTGAGACCCTCATATCCGCAGACCGCGTTCCGCAGGCGGTTGATTTGCTAAGTGGAGTCAATCGATCCGACAACTACGTGCGTATCTCTCGGTCCGCGATTGGCCTTAAGCTCGGTGAGTTGGCGTCGGTTTGCGGGGCTTGGGAGGAGGTCATGCGATTTGCGGAGTCGATCGTGCCCGATCCCGAGGATTTTGCTGGTCAAATCATGAGCAAGAGGGCAGAAATGTCTTTGTCGTACAGCGGCCAGACAGCAGAACTACCTGCTTTTGTGCTGAACATGACGGAAGATAGCCGGAAGCTCAGCCTGTTGCTGGGGCTCTACCGTAAGTTCGACCTGGTTCCAGAACGACGAGAGGCAGTCGACGGACGCGCCCTCGACCCCTCTGGCCTACCCGACATCGCTGCACACCGAGGGCTGAGGATTGGCGGGGGTGCGCTCGGATGCGCTCTGGGGCACATTTCGATGTGGAAGGAATTTCTAGTGGGAGGGCAGAGCCATGGTTTGTTCCTTGAGGACGATGGTCTGCCTTTCGCCTGGCAAGACCTATCAGAAATTATTGCAAAGGCAGGATTCTTTGACGTTTTGTATGTAAACGAGCGGATGTCAGGAACTAAGGCCGGGATTTTATCCACCGGGATCAGCGCACTTTGGGATACTTTGGGCACCAGGCCCGATTCGGTTCACGGTTGGGGAGCTGATGGCTACATGCTAAGCAGAGAGGGAGCTGACCGCCTTCTGGACGCTGTATCTGCGGATAAAGTACTTGGCCACATTGACGGCCAAATCGCGGCTTACGGCATACCACAAGAGTCAATTGCAAGTAACCTAGCGCAGACTATTGGACTCTCGGTGCGTCAGACGAGCCGATATACGCCAACCCTGACGATTAAGTGTCTAGATTTCCCCCTGGTAGCAAGCATGGACTTCGGAGATTCCACGATCGGACGGGTTGGCGGACACTAGCTGCGCGTGGGATCGAGATGTTCAGATGATATTGAGCCAGCGTGTCGTAAACGCCGTTGTTTGGCTGGGATCAGCGTCCATTCGAAAAACCCGCACCCGATACGTTCCCGGGGGAAGGTCATCAAAAACAACGACCTGACGGTTGGAATAGCTGCGGCGGCGGACAATCTCCGACCCTTTAAATAGCCGGTAGGAAAGTTGAACACCCAGTGGCGCATAGACCTTTATGCGAATGCTTCGGGCTTCATTGTTTTGGGTTAAGATGTACGGTAGAGCTTCTTCCGGCGATCCCGAGACCCACTGCTCAAGGTTCGCCTGAAGATAAAACCTGAACACCGACCCAATATCGGCATGTGACAGGTCAGCGAGCACAGTGACCTGTGGGAGAGTCAGCTGATTGGCAGACATTGCCTCCACGAGGGGTTGAACGTGACGAGGCAGATGGTGGTCATTGTCACCCACGAGGATCGAAACGCGAGTTGAAGGGCTGGCTTTCAGAGCATACTGATCTACAATCTTGTCCAGATAGGCAATATCGTCGGATGAGTCGCCTCCAGTCATGAACTTAAGGATGTTACGATGCGGCCCCGAAACGAAGGTTCCAATGCGCGTTTGAGGAGCCCCGGCAATAACCCGACCAGCCGGCAGCGCGAAGCCATGGATTAGAGCGGCGGTCCCACCTTTGGACGACCCGACTGTCGCAACATCGGCAAGTTCCATCCCTTGGTCGAGCACGATTTTTCTGATTAGAGCTTGGACAGCGTCGAATATTTTGGGGGAGCGGTGGTCAGAATGGTAGTAAGACCCCTGATCACCGAAATCATCCAAAATGTACAGTGCACTGATGTCGACCTCATCGACGGTCGCTTTGTAGTTGTAAGTAAAATCACCCGGGTGATGGATTGCTGTAAAAACCACTGCTAGACGCTTGCGTCCCGCAGCAGATTTCCCTGGAACGAATAAGTAATTCAGTGGTATCTCGCCACTGTCCTGAGACCATTCGGAGCCGGACTTACTAAGGCCACGATCTGTATAGCTGAAATCGGCAAGTCGGATCTTTGTATCTACTACTGCATTTCTTGCAGCAAAACTGATCACGACCACTTTCGAAGGCACTGCTTCCCCAAATGTTGGAAACCGCCATCCTAAAGGTTTTGGTCGATCTACGCCTTCCTGAATTGAAATCGAAGTCGCAACATCAGCCGCAAATGTAAGATCCATTCGTTTCTGATTATTGTGAAAAAGTTCAAATCCTTGTCCGTGCAACGTTACGGAAACGTCAGGGCTGAGGTTCCAAAGAAGCTGGTAATTATGTTCTGAATCACTGAATATGTGGTCAGTAAGATCAAATTTTGGAACACCATTTTCCTCGGTGACATCTACCATTCTCTGGTGGATTACATCATCGTAGCGGGCATTGGTGCCAATGACGGTGAATTCACTTGCTTGTTCGTCAATAGCACGAAGAGTGACCTTATCGGCTCTGTTATCGGTACGAGGAAGACTAGTTCCGTCTACAATGAGGGTGTTATGGGCAAACTGGGAATAGGCATATTTAGAAAAGGGGTCCTTATAGTCGTAGCTGTAGGGACCAGACTCACTGAGAAGGTCGACGCCAGAACTGCGAAGGAAAAAGCTTAGGTCATCGGAGTGCTTATGATAATCCGCGTTGTACGCTGCGGAGAAAAAGGCGAATGTCGCTAGCGGATCGCCCCATGCGCTGCGATATATGGCGTATCCAGAACGCGGAAAAATGACTGCTCTTTCGGTCGGGGCAGTGCCTAATTTTCCTTTTGTGCTGGCGAACGCAAACGCGGGGTTCGTGAAAACCTTTCGCATTGGGCCCCGCCCAATGTCCGTTTGCTTTGTGTCGCTGATTGGAGGGTAGGTCCCGTCCGGCATTAGTGCATGGGTGGCGTAGTGCTCGGCTCTACCGACGAGATCGGAGTAGTAAGCGGCATCCGTATGCCCGGAAATAGCTGCAATTTTCTGGATCGTCGCTACGTGTCGCGAAACCATTAAATGATAGGTGGGCGTGTTTTCTACGTGTACCCCTTCTGACGTAAAACAAAGACCGAAGTAGGCTCGTAAACGGACCATCGATTTTTCGAAGTAGTTCGTGCGTCTGGGGTCCTGGTGGCCGGCCGACATAATGCTCCAGTAAAGGATAGCCAAATCCTGGAACATTCCATGATTATTGCCCTCGGCGTAAAATTCATCGCTGGCCAACAGGTCAGCAGTCGCGCTAATTAGTGGGCGCAGGGGATCTGCTGCCTCGTTCGGAGACGAGCCCAGGAACGCCTGCTCAAGTGAAACCAGGTTTATGAGCCGCTGCGCGGTGGTTTCATCGTGGTAGGCCATCGCGGGGGCAGTTGAGCGTTCACCATGGAGAATTTCCCAGGTGGTAACAATTTTTAGGGCTGCGTCGACTGCCTCGAAAGCGGTGGACTCGTCGGCCAGGACCGTGTCGTACCAATCGACAAAAAACAAGAAGCCGTGTAAGTACCGTTGCTGGCTACGAGCGCCACGTACGCTCCAGACATCCCCGTCTCCGAAAGGGATGTCTGGGAAAACATTCGACGAAATGATCCGCGATGAGAGAAAGGCCGTAGCGCGCTCCCGCGCCGCATGTCCCAATACCGAGGGGAGTTGAGAGCCGACAATCGCACGGAGCGCAGCCTCTTGTTGTGTCGTGAACATTGATCCCCAGGGTTGATAGATGGTCCAGCGGGCATGCTGGGCCTGATTACAAGTCTAATTGTTCTGCCGTCTTTTCTGAATCAGGACCATCAATAGCAACGAAGTGATCCTATTGTCACCACCTGCCGCAACGCTCAGCGTCGCCTGGCTCCTGGCTAAGAGACCGGCAACCCCGGTTCAGAGAACGCGTGCAGATCGGCCCAACGAATCGAACCCTGTCTATTGGCGGAGGGCCGCTTTCCACATGTAATGAGACCGGATCTACATTGATCTTGCGGATTTGTGGTTCCTGCGCCGACCTTCGGCCTCGAAGCGAGCGATGACGGATTTGTCGCCCAGACCTCGTGCAGTTCCGATACCGCTACCTTCGGAGGACGGTGAGATTACAGTCAGCTTCCCAGCAACCTGACACGCGACCCGCGACCCGCCCCGAATCCTTGGCTCAAGATCCCTTGACAAGGGAGTGCTAACACCATTCGCCTTGCCATCAGGTCGGCTGCTCTGACTCGGCTGTGTTTCAGACGCTGTGGCATCAGAACCGTGTACGCCATACTTAGTCGCCTTCAGGGCACCCGAGATTGCTCTCGACCGAGGCGATTCGAGCACGAACAGCACAACTCGTCGGAGCGCTAATAGGATTGAAAGCTTTAAGCATACTTTCCCAATTTAAGGGATTTTTTATGATTATCGACAGGATCGCAGACACAAGATTTCGGGGCGGTGAGACGTGCCCGGAGCCCCAATGATCCATAATGAGATGAATGGAACTATTTTCGGGGAAGGCCTCGCAGAAAGGAATTAGGTGCTTGTCAACGTGATCATCTGATATGTTTTGGAGGTAAACAATAGTAAATATTTTCTTAGACATCGGAAGCTTTCGAAGGTCGGATACAATTCTGGTTTCGAGAGCTTCTGAGATATTTCGAGAAGTTTGCGCGTTCCAGCAAATTTTAGCAAATGACTCCACAATTCGAGGTATATAGTTTGCGATTATAGTTTGAGGGTTGGCGATTATAGCAATGGAGGCGTTGAAGAACTGTGCGTAGTATGCCGCGGCGAACCCACCGCCCGACGCGCCGAATAGGAGGGTTCGTACTCCGCCGGCGTCCGCGACGAACTTCTGCAGGATTGCCGGAAGCTCATTTTGCAACGGAAACGTTGCGGACCCTGCGTACCACGCCAGCATAAGAGAGTCATCGAGGTGGAGGCTTGCGTCAAACACAAATATTCCATTTGTTTCGAGTTCATCAAACAACGGGCCGGCCATGAACCGCGGGATTTCTTGGGTATTGGTATTTAGTGCTGCATTAAAAACCAGTGATGTGACCGCCGACCTTTTGGGAGTGTACATAATTTCCAACGGCAGTCCATTCGATCTAATGACATGCAGTCCGGGCTCAAGTAATTTTGCTGAAAAAAAACTTCCTGTTGTTGGATACTCGAATATTTCGCAGTCAAAGCGGTCTAAATTTCGAAACGACTTAAAGGGCGAAGACGTCCCCTGAATGGGCTCCCGCGCGTCCTCCTGCTTCAGGAGAACTTTTCCTACGAAAACATTTTCAGCGGACCGAGACCAGGGAACTAAGACGACTCGGAGGCAAATTGTGTCGCTAGGCAAGGTGATGGATAACTGCGCCGTGTGGTGGCCAGCCTTTGTCTCTAGGTAACAAAAGTATCCTGCGCGCGGATTTGTTGACCGCATAAGGCCAGTGCCATCGACCGATCGTAACGGCTTCGTCAGCTCAAATCTGAGCAGGACCGAACGGTCGATCGCTTCCGGAGGTGAGTCTAATTCAACGGTGCAATGCAATGTTCCCTGCATTCCGCCGGTTTCCAACTGAATTTCTTTGTGTAAATATTGTTCTAGTGTGTAGATTTTCTCCTCTGACAATGTGAGGGTCTCCTTCTGCTTCGACGAGTCTGGATGGAGACTCTCATTGATGACCTCCGGACGATACAATTGACGAGTATCCGAAATTGTAGGAAGCGACTAGTGGGAAACGCATGCATTTTATGCGCAGAGGTTCATGAAGTCGCATATTTTTGCGGCAATTCAATCCAACTCTCTGAGCCCTACTGATTGCCTTCGAAGTCGGGTCTATACCGTAAGACCCTATTTGCCCATCTATATGTCCCACAATTTTGTCCTCACTAATCATTTCAAGCAACCTCTGAGCAGCTTCTCTGCTTACAATGTAGCCGTCAGCGCCCCAACCTTGCATTCCTTCCGGGCGCGACTCAAGAGTGTCCCATAATTGACTGATCCCCGTCTCATACTCATTCCCCGCAGCACTAGACATTCGTTCGTTCACGTATAGGATATCGAAGGTCCCTGCCTCTTGAATTATATTATTGATATTTTGCCAACTGTAGGGCAACCCATCGTCTTCTAGGACCAGACCATGTTGTTCGGTGCCATCCGATATTCGTTCCCACGCGGCAATGTGGCTGAGAGCACACCCCACAGCCCCTGGACCGAGCAGTCGTCCGGACTTCGAAACGACGCTGTTATGCACGAACTTACTGATGTCTGTACCCCGGGTGGCTTCCACCCGGTTTAGTGACAGGCCCATCTTCTCGTACAAAGCGATTGCGAGGTCATACTTGCGGCTATCTTCTTTCAGATTCAGAATTGCGGTCGACACAACCGTATCCTGAGACTGGAAAATTTCAGCGCTGGCGATTCGTGCAACGAGAAGTTCCCGGCGTTTGATGTTGGCAGGATTCTCTTCTGTCGTACGGCCAAGGAACGTGCGGCAGGCATCCCACTCTCCACCTATCGCAGCAGTAGTGGCCAGGCGCAATGCTGGTTCGTCGGCTATCACCATTGACTTGTTTTCTTCAATAAGCCGAAGAGCGTCGGAAAAGTTGGTCAGCTGTCCTGTGGCTAGAATGTTTTCCAGAAGGGAATTCGCCACGTAGGGATCGTTGGGGTGTGCTCCCATCAAAGCCGTCGCCAATTCGACACCCAAAGAATAGTTATTGGTGTGACGGGAAATGTTCTGTATAGACAACGCCGCCAGGGCCGGCATCAATCCGTTCTCCACATAACTTTGAAGGCTGGCAACCGCCGAAGGTGTCCCCTCTAACAGAATCAGTTGGTCTAGATAGGCAAGGAAGTCTGATCTATTGGCATGGGCAGATTTCACCGATACCGATGAAAATTGGGTAATCAGTGAAGCGGGAATTTCAAGATCCGACACTCTGTTCCTCTGATCTAATGTACTGATGATCTGCCGCGACCTCCACGATCATGGCCTCGGCTAGTTACGTTTGGCCTTTATATTAGCGGTAAAATTTGGGGTTTGGCGGTTCGGGCCATTGGCGCCTGTCCAACAGGAAGGGGTACTCGTTGCCCGATTTTCGAGGGCCGTTGTAGCTGTCCAGGTTAGCTCGGCATCAGTGAATCACGAGGTGTCCCATGCGGCGTTACCCGTCGCGTCGTAGACGAAGTACGGCTAGTCGGAGAGGGCAAATGGGGGTAACTGTGGAAGATCAATTCGTCGTGTTGTGGCTAACGAGCGCAGGGTCTGTTAACTCGGTCGCGAACGTAACTCGGTCGCGAACGGGCCCTGTCGGTGGTTCCTTCACTGAAGACATCTGTTAGGCGGGCATAAGACAAGGTGACCGAACCAGGCCGACTGGGGTCAATGAATTCGGTCTCGAGAGGTTACGTCCCGCTGGGTGGTGGGGTTTCCTCGACACCGTGCGGTCAGTACTTTTGATTACGCTGCAGTGAGCTCGGGAAGCAAACCTGTCTCCTCGACCGGCGTGGTGGCGGGTGTGTTCATGGTGGTGAGTTCGGCCATGGAGGCCTCGGAGAGGTAGCGGCGGTCGCCGGCTTCCCATTCGTCGTGCTGTTCGACGAGGACCGCTTCGGCGAGCCGTAGACGCGCCGCGGGGTTGGGGAGAACACCGACGACGTCGATGCGTCGTTTGATCTCTTTGTTGACGTTCCATCGGGTTTGTGGACCAGGTTTGACGCCAGTGTCGGGTAGGGAATCCGGCGGACGCGAGCACGTCGTCCCGGGTGTCGTTGACCGTCGCGGCGACCTCGGGATGAGATTTGGTGAGCATCCGGGTGACTTCGTCGAATTGGGTGTTCACCTGCGCGGTGTCGGGTTGGGAGAAAGCGGTTCGGACGATCGAGGCGACCATTTCCTGGGAGCCCTTCGGCACGGTGGAGAGCACGTTGCGCAT
The DNA here is from genome assembly GCF_054510815.1 of Arthrobacter glycogeni. Lineage (NCBI taxonomy): Bacteria > Bacillati > Actinomycetota > Actinomycetes > Micrococcales > Micrococcaceae > Arthrobacter > Arthrobacter glycogeni. The sequence goes on along the minus strand of NZ_JBTNDV010000005.1, from coordinate 23,031 downwards.
GAAGTGCACCTGGCAGCGCTGCCACGCGGCGCCCTCAAAATCGGAGCCGATGGCTTTCTTAAGCCCGCTGTGGGCATCGGAGATGGCGAGCTTGACCCCGCCCAGGCCACGAGCCTTCAGGGACCGCAGGAACGCCGTCCAGAAGCCCTCGTTTTCGCTGTCGCCGACGTCGAAGTCGGGGACTTCGCGCCGCCCGCCGGCGGGGACCCCGAAAGCGACCACGATGGCCTGGAACACCACCCGGTGCCCGACCCAGGCCTTGCAGTAGGTGGCGTCGAGGAACACATACGGGTATGGAAGCGCCAAGAGGTCCCGGTCCCGGAACGCACCGACTTCATGATCGAGGTCCTCGCAGATCCTGGACACCTCGGACTTCGAAATTCCGGTATCCGCGCCGAGGGCCTTGACCAGGTCATCGACCTTGCGGGTGGAAACACCGTGCAGGTAGGGCTTCCATCACGTCCGCGTAAAGGACCTAATCGACCCGGCGGCGCTCCAGCAGCGCGGGAAAGAACGAACCCGCCCGCAGCTTTGAGATCTTCAGATTCAGGCCCCCCGCGGTGGTTGTCAACGTCCGGGCCCGAGACCCGTTTCGCTGAGTCGTGCGCGTCTCGGAGCGTTCGAACGGGCTGGCACCGATGAACGCGGTAGCCTCCGCTTTGATCACCTGCTGATACAGGGCCTCGGTTGCGGTCCGAATCCGATCCGGCACGTCGGTGAGCTTCAATTGTCCAAGCAGGTCAAGCAGGTCAAGCAGGTCAGACTGGTCTAGAGCCATCGCGTGTTTTGTGTCTTCCTGTGAGTGACTTTGATCGGTACTGACCAACAATCGCGCGATGGCTCACCACGTCGCGTACGCAACGCTCAACAGCAGAAAACTACACTGGTTGGGTCCCCGTGTAGGTGATAGGGGTCCCGTCTATTCCACCGGTTTTATGTGAAAAGGAGCGGATTGTGGATGTCGTTCCAGAGTACTTCGTAGGGCATCTGGGCTCATATAGCCGGTGTAGCTGTGCCGGCGTTTACCGTTGTAGAAATCGATCCAGCCGTTCATGGCGGTCACTAATTCGATGACGGTCTGCCAGTTCCGTTTCCGGTCCAGCAACTCGGTCTGCATGCGTGCCCAGAAAGTTTCCATGGCGGCATTGTCGTAGCAATCTCCCACGCTCCCGAGTGAAGCGGTGAGTTCGAACTGGCGCAGGTTTTCGCTGAATCCCCAGGAGGTGAAGTTCGTGCCGTGATCCGAATGCATGATCGTGGCTCCGGCGCGTTCACGACTGTGGTGGGCCTGACTGACTGCCCGGCTTACCAGCGCTGTGTCATTAATCGTTGAGAACGAACGGCCCACAGCTGTCCGGGCGAAGCAATCGAGTACGACGCAGCAATAGACCGTTCCTTCCCGGCTCGGATGCTCGGTGACGTCTGTGAGCCACAGCCTGTTTGGTCCATCGGAGGTGAAGACCCTCTTGACCAGATCCGCATCGGTTCGTTTATCTGCCAGCGGGTTACGAAAGGCCCTGACGCGCGGAACCCCGGTAATACGTTGCTCGCGCATGAGAGCTTTGATGAGTTTGCGGTTGACGATCATTTCGTACTCATCGAGCAGTTCGGCACGGATTCGGCGCCACCCGTAGGTCCCGCCGGACTGCCCATGGATCATCACGACATGGTCGGCCACGATGCGTCGTCTGATGACCCGAATCGAGAGCTCACAGCGAAGGTGTTTTATGTAGGTCGAACGGTTCAAGGCGATGGTGCGGCAGGCACGTCGGGCTGAGAAGCCCTGGGCGACGAGCCCGTCGACAATCGCGAACTTCCTTTTGGGGGCACCACCACTTGCTCGTCGTAGAGGGCGCTGGCGGCCTTCACGATGGCCAGTTCGTCCTCAAGCTGCCGGATCCTTTTCGCGGCCGACTGCAGATCCGGGATCTGCGTGCTAGGCGTTCCCGCAGCCAGGCCCGCATCAACCAGAGCCTGGTGCTTCCATCGGTACAACGTTCCCAAACAGATCCCAGATTCGGCATGAACGGCCAGGACTGCCTCCCCTTGCCGCATGCGCTCACTGAGTCCCCGGCGGACGGACGAAGGATAGTGAAAAGGCATTTCATGACCTCCTAGAAGTCACTATGCACCTTTCACATAAAGCCGGTCTGCCAAGAGGGGCCTGGAACAACTGGACTCCTACCCGGGGACCCAACCAACAACACTCCACCTGCCGTAACCTTTCGAGAATCGGTTGCAAAGAAACACTGGACCCAGGATGAGGCGGTGTCTCAGGATCGGGGATTCCATCCGAATGGTGCGACGGTCAGGCCTGCCCCGTTTGCTTTGCAGGTGAGCCCGCCTTCTTGACTCGCCTCGGGGTGGCGACGGCTGTCGAAGCAAGCTTTGCGCAACCTTGGAAAAGAAGAAATTTCTCCTCTTACGGTATGGACCGGCATCCTACAAAAGACAAGGGCCACTAGACTCAGCGTGTAGGGTGTTCGCACATGCAAGCGTTTCCTTCGAATCGCGTGCGGCACATATCTCTGTGAGTCGCCACCGGATAAGTTTGGTTGGGTGTGTGCCTAGATCTCGTGTTGACGTGGTCGGCTAACGAAACCCTGAGAGGTAGCAGTATTCATGGATGCGGTAACAGTAGAGGGCGCCGATCGTCAATCGGGAGACAAGTCCCAGCTTGCAGCCCGGGTAATCCACGAGATGCGCGAGGTAGTGCTAGAGGTGCCTTCGATTACCGATCACATAGGTGCCGCACTTTTATCGAACAATTCGTTTTACGAATTAGACTTTCTAAGACAATTAAAAGCGATCCTTCGACCCGGGTCTCTCGTGATTGACGTAGGTGCCAATATCGGAAATCATTCGCTCTTTTTTGCTATCGAGTGTGCATGTCGTGTGATTGCGTACGAACCAGTTTCGAGCACGGCGGATATTCTCAATAGAAACATTGACCTGAACTTCTCTTACGGTCTAATCGAGCCACGTCGCATCGCATTGGGAGCGGCGGCGGGCAGCGCACGACTGAAACGTCTTCCCGAAAATAATGTCGGGGGCGCCCAACTGGTGTCGGACGGCTTCGGGTCGATACCGCTCTCATCGCTTGATCAGGAGTATTTCGATATGCCCGTAAGCCTAATTAAAATAGATGCGGAAGGCATGGATTTCGAGGTCCTAAGCGGCGGAATGGACCTAATAGAGAGAGATCGACCCCTTTTAAGTTTCGAAGCTGCAACTGGAACTGAGCGGGAGGCATTGCGTGAAATGATGCTATCTATAGGATACGCGGGGCTGGGTGTTTTTAATGCGACGCCGACCTACCTGTACGCGCCTGCCGCTTCGACGGAGGAGATTTGCCGGTTCCTACAAAAACAGGGGGAGTTGGAAATATTGAAACGAGAAGACGTCAATCTTATGAGAGCCGATATTGACCGAAACCTTAGGTACACTAATCGCTTGGTGAATAACCACATCGCTAATGAGCATCGAGCCTTATAAAAAGACTAAAACGCCGAAATTCCGGCCACCCCACATTACCATGACCCTGGGTTGGAAACAGACACATGACGAGTTCAATTTTCGAAGAATGCGACCATTCTGCGTGGAAAACATCCATTCATGATTGGGACGATTTACCCAGCTTTTTGTCTGCTGATAACTGGGCCGATGGAATCCATTCAATAGTTTTTACAGATGCACCGCATCTTGATCTGCTAGTACAAGGACTTTCAAGAATAGATCGCGATGGGCTCGCGATACCAGTATTTTTTAATGGTGCGGTGACATCAAGGGAAACAAGCAATCCTCCTTTTTTCTCGGGCATTAAAATTGCAGCCAAGGGTAGAATGCCATTCGTTACTATCTCCGATCCTTCGCTTAACCTCGATCGTTCCTTGGGACTTGCATGGTATGCGGGGAGTCGCCACACGCGGACGCAAGAAGTCATAGAGCAGGTTCTGTTGCGTCTTCACGATATGACCGGTTTAGAACTACTTCTAGTAGGCGGATCTGGAGGCGGTTTCGCCGCTTTGTACTTCGCTCACAAATTGGGTTCGAAAGCATCCGCCTTTGTATGGAATCCGCAAACTAATGTACTGGAGTATAACCAGAAATTTGTGAAGAATTATCTGAAATGGGCTATGCCTGGTTCTCAAGAGATTGACTTTGAGGCGCCAAATTGGAAGGCAGCAGCATCAAGTTATTTTGGACGTAATGGCATAGAACTAGACGTCTGTGGCGAGCCGACCAGCACGCGGCCTCGTCGCCTACTTTATCTCCAGAATTCAGATGACTGGCATGTCCAATCCCATATGAAGCCCTATTTGGAACGATCGAGTTTCTCTTTCGATCAGCCCGGGCGCTATGGCGAAACTGATTACCGTCAAGTGTTGGTAGCGCAATTTGGTTCTGGCCATTCGCCTCCTGAACCGGATGTTGTATCCCTGATAGTTGAATTGCTAAGAGATCCGACGGTGACAGCAAGGTCGGTTGTTGATTCAGTTCTCAAATCCAAGATTTTGGGACCGCAAAAACGGGAAATCTTGCCAAGGGATTTGCGAGAAATTGCGCACCGAATTGAAGAATGTGTCAGCTTCGCTGTCATGCAGGATGGTCACAATTTCTCCTTGGAGGTCAACTTGGGGATTGTTCCCATTGGATACGGAGGGCTGAATTTCGAATTTTTTGCCGTGTGCGACGGTGATAAGAAGAGGTTGCGAATGGCTGAAACGACACCGACGTTTCAGTACGCAAGCGTAGAGCCAACGGCGCGAACTAATAGATTCTGTGCGATGGTCCGTGATGGGTTTGGTAACCATCTGCTGACTATAGAGTCATCAGTCAGCGCTGCCGGTCCTACTCGGCTGGTACTGCTTGGTAGCAGCGCAACCCAAGAGTCGGTTGCAGGATCTGATGAAATAGACGTTATTGAATATATTACTAGAAGTTCATTAGCTAGTATGTTTCAGAAACCCTTACCTTCGATCATGGAGATGGTCCAGGATAAATCCCGAACGCATCCTGCTAACCAGTTTCAAGAAAAAATTCTGCGAAATGACATAACGAAGACTATTCCTGAACTACTCAAATCAACAGACTTCGACATGCTATTAGTGGATCTAATAGATGAGAGGATCGCCCTGCTGGACATTGATGGTTCCTATATTACCAATAGTCCGGAATTTCGCTCGATTGGTCTTGATCTTAATGGAATTAGCGAAATCGAACCCGGTAGCAAAGTCCACCTCGATCTTTTTAGGACCGGGATCGAGTCGCTAGTTGAGCTTGTCGGCGAGCGACGCATCGTTGTCAACAGGCTTTTCTGGGCTAAACGCGACTCTTCCGGCCAACACTTTCCGAATCAACGGCAGATTGACCAAAGTAATATTATTCTTTCGAAATTGTATAGCATGTTCGATAAATTTGAAGGAGTGCAATATATAGATTATCCTGATGGTCTGCTTGTCGGTGAAGAGAAGCATAAGTGGGGAGCGACTCCGTACAGGTATGGCTCGGATGTGCACGCACATTTGCTGGCTTCGATCCCGCCGTTATTGTCCAGGAGGAAATAGAAGATCAGCGGTTTTAGGGCAACCCGAAGATACTGTTGTGGCAGCGGGCTCTTCGCTGCTCTTTTGATATTCTTGATAAGGTATTGTCGGTGTCGATCTCCGTGGTGGTACCCGGTGACGGCGACAACTTCGATCTCGTTCCGCCACCGTTAGTCCGTACAGGATAATCTCTTAGGCCGACCTGGCCCGCGCTCGGCACGTCTACTTAGCACGTCGCTCGCCGCGGCAGCCTTGGCGAGGGAACCGGTGCCCAACAACGGTCAAAGTTAGTCCTTTACTTCCAGTCGTCTTGTAGCCCGGCGGCGGGATCGCTACTAGCTAAGGCCCTCTCGAGGCACGTCCGCCCCGGAGCGAAAGCCGTTTGGCGCTTTGCAGCAGTAGCTTTCGGTTCAGCCACATCGTGTCGGTGGTGCGCCTGCGTTGGTCCTTACCTTCCTAGTTGTTGAGCTCCCGTTGTCAGTCCCGTCACGGATCGATAGCTGAATGGTTTTCTGCGGTCCGGTTTGACCACAATATTGCCACCACCGCTTGGCGCCAAGCCTAAGAGGTATGATCATCGCCCTATTCAGGGTACGCGCCACGTCAGGGTTTGGACGCCGGCGACCGAAGGCAAGCTATTGAAGTCGTCCGCCGACTCCAGCAAGCCAACATCAAGAACCCCAAACCGCGCATGCGTATTCGGGCCTATTCTGACTAATGGTTCGCCTCGCTGGGGACTGGTGTGCGTTTCTGAGACTATATGGTGCCAGTGGCCAAACCGTGCCGCATGCAGAAGGTCCTCGTAGTGAGTTTCGGGTAGCGAACTATCGAACTCCGCAATCCACTTTGTGGTAACTACGCCACTTAGCGAATCGTAACCTGGGACTACGACCGTTTCGATACCGTTACGCGATGCCTTCATGATCGCCTCAGTGTCAGCTTTCAAAGCGTACACGGTTGTCGGTCTCCAGGTTTGGAGAATTATGCTGCTGATAATGTCCAAATTGAGATTTGGGGTAACAATAGAATAGTTTTGTAAGGAGGGTGCCTTAATCGGGAGTCCCGCGGTACGCATCATAAGCGTTAACGCATGCTCGGCGAGGTGAGCGCGGGTGACCGCACGTAACTGCTTCCAGACAGCTGCTAGACGGGCTTGTTCGTCGTTCATCCATTGCCCGAGCAACTCAGTCCACTTTTCGGTGGAATCGGTAGCGATGATACCTGGAATTTGCTCGTTTATTCCTCGACCTTTTCCACTGAGAACTAGGCCTCCACTGGCTGCAACCTCCACAATACGTCTGGAAAACATGGTGGGCGAGTCGGATGCCGAATTGACGTTAATACTTACAGGATGGGCTTTGTAAACTTTTAGAACTTCATCATAAGGCACGCCTGGCTTGACGTAAGCGGACAAACCATCCGGAAAACGGTAGGGTGAATTAGGAACATTAACCTGACGATCATAAATTGTTAGCCCAAACGGCTTGGCCGCCTCGAAAATTCGATCAAGTTCTTCTGATCGGTCTGCAAACCTAGGCCCATAATAGGTCCCCGCGTAGGAAACTGTGTGTTCGTAGGCTCTTTCGGAAGGGAGAGGGTTATGCAGAAGTGGTTCTGCATAAAACGAAATCGAAGACGCCGTTAGGGTCTTGGAATCTTCTTGAGCGAGATAGTTGCCGACCATATCTCCATCAGTCGTAAAAACATGTGCGATATTCGCAGCGGTATGGGAAAAAGCTTTAAAGTGAACCGGATCCTCTTTATTCCAAAATATCACGGGAATATTTCGCATTTGAGCGACTGCCAGTATTTTTTCTAAGTCATGATCATGACCCGCGTAGTACGCCACCCCGCGACGCCACTCATTATTCGGACCCTCCCAGGCAGACTCTACGAATATGACGTCCAGATTGCCAATGGCTACCTCAACATATCCACTGGCCCGGGACAGTGGCACAGTGTTGAAAGATTGTGAGACCGTGCGTGCCGTAAATTCGTCTGCAATTAGGCCGACCCGGAGGTCACGCAATTCACGATCTGCTGTATCCTTCAGGTATTGAAGATGAGTGTCCGTCATTTTTTGAACCTGGGCAGGAAAGGCTGCTCCGTTCTCTATATGGTCTGAATTTTCTACCACGTACTTGTCAATGTACGTATCGCTGTGATCTGGGAAGCAGGGGGCTGCATCACATAGAAACGGGATCCCAAGTCTCCTAGCAGCGATAATTGCTGGTAAAGCAACCCAATAATCTCGTTGTGATCGTATATATTCCGGTCGATGAACCCTTGCCTCTCGCACGATCGCATCGGCGCTAGCGATAATAAGCTTGTCTATTCTAAGTGCTAATACGTTTTTGAGAGGCATCAGTGTATATTGGAGATTGCCAATAAAAGTAACGCTACGTGATGAAACTCCTAGGTCATATCCATTGCCCAAGAATGACGGGGCGGTTGTACTGATGAGACGAACGTTGGCATCTTCATTCTGGAGCTTTTCCGTCACCGTGGGACTCACCACGTAGAGGGAGACCCCGTGGGCGGCCAAGTAGGCAGCCCCCCTGGACCGGGAGGGTACCGACAATTCTCCGTCGACGATGGCCTTCCTCGCAATCCTCGAGTGGATGCCAATCGACAAATAGCTGGGCAAAGCGCCTACCAGATCGGAATGGGTCTCGAGTATCTCGTCGATCTGGGCTTCATCGCCGTCTCGGAGTAGGACTGTGAGCCATCGCCCCAGATGCGCCGGGGTTGGGCTCTTGGCAAACGAGTCCTCCAACTGCTGAGAGGTGATGGATACTGGTGGTCTAAAACTCTGGGAAGAAGGTACGGTCCCGAGTAACTGAAGCCATACCTTTCCAACTTCGCCCAAGTCATATTTACCTGCGCTTGAAGTGGCCCGTTCCGAGGCTTCACTATATGACTGAGAGTCGGCATTGACTTTTTGGATGTATTCAGCCGCACGCTCGGTTGAATCGTGGATCCAGTCTGCCTCGAATATTTCACCGGCTCCATCACGATTCCAGACAACGGGCACCGCACCCGATGCCATGCCCTCCACCGGAGCGAGATGGAAGGTCTCCCGCGTGCTGGGCGAGAGCACCCATCCGATTTTGCGAAACCATCTACCCATATCGGGAGCAAATGATTCGAAGGCAACCCGCCGGCGAAGATCAGGGTTGAGCGCTAGACGTTCATAAAACGCTTCGTACGCGTCGCGAACATAATCTTCCTTCCACATCCAGCCATAGTCCCACGGGACCCGGCCGCGCACATGTAAGGTGTATCGGTTGTCCTGCTGAAGTAGGTTTTCCAGCAGATCTAGAGCGCGATCGGGCCTTTTCAGAATCGGTACTATACCGGCGATGCCTAAATGGAAACGAGAATCTGTGAGTTTGGTCCGATTGAAGTCGGAAACATCCACCATGTTGGGAATTACCATTGTTTTTTCTATAGGCCAATTGAGTTTTTCAACAACCATTTGACGATAAAACTCAGAGACGAAAATGACCATATCAATGTTTCCAATGTTGATATCACGAATCCAGTCTGAGTGCAGTTCATAACCGTGAAACCTCACGATCAGGGATTGGCCTGGCTGTTTTGCCCAGGAGTATCGTACAGCATTATGGGAAGCAAATTCACAGAAAATTACGTCTGCCCATAGGTTTAGCCGTGCACTAACTGCCTCGTTGTGGATGTTTTGTTTTTCCCAGTGGTCAACTCTTAACAATATTTCTCGACGATTCGCCAAAAGCTCGAACAACTCACCGGCGAATTTAAAATCATGCCCAACAAAAAGTAGTTTTATGGATTCGCCATTTGTTGATTTAAGCGGGTGATTTGAGATCAATCGACCCAGTTCATTAGCTAATTGAACGGCTGCGTTAGCATTTTCCCCATTACTATTTTCATGAGCAGTCATGGCGTGGGGGAGTATTAGTGTTTTGGATGTAGCGGCGGGGAAATGGGACTCAAACGTGGATCGAGCTTCTTCATTCGGAAAAACTAACCTGCGACATTTTTCCACTATAGGCTCTATTGCCGATTTTGCCTGAGTCATTTCCTCTAAAGCCATATACCCGAATACCGGATACAGACGATCAAGCAAGGAGGTGTTTGCCAAAGCAAATGAAGTGGTGGATAGGTCAGTTAAAACGGCTGATGCGTCGAAAGTATCAGCTAGAACAGACAAGTGCCAGGCTGCATATCGCGGCAGTAAAAACCCATCTAAGTTTTGGTGACTTCTAACCGATGGATAAACAGCATGTAGGTTGCCACAATCTGCAATTGATCTCCTGAGATCTTCGTGCATGGTCGCCACGGGAAGGACCAAGATAACAAACTGATTTTCAGAGGCGATGCTACGGACGAATCGGATCAAACCTTCGGACGAGTCAGTCAACAGACGAAGGTCGACATCAGCATAGACCACTACTCGATGGTTTGCGGTCTCCATCATGATAAGTTGTTTAATTGTCATGTCGAACTGTCGATTTGATGAGACGTAGGCGGGGTTAGAAGAAAGCTCGTAAGAGGGTTCGACCAGAGCGATCTTCGACGATAAGCCGGGGAACCTGAGCTGCAATGCTTTTCTTGCTTCGGTATTATGAACTATTATCTGTCTCGCTACCGTCAAGGCTCTTTCAAAAGACGGTCTGACCTTTTTGGTCGATTTAGTGTGCAGTTCGACGTCCTGATTTGAGAGAATGCCCCACATGCGCTTGGAAACTTTATCGTTCCCAGAAAATGATATAGAAAGAGATAATCCTTGGGAGACTACGATTGGTTCTTCGAATTTTTCGGCTTCTAAGAAAACTTTCCAGGCTAATTCTTTAGCTCCCATAGTAGTGTTTTTTGTCTCCCAAAAAGCGACATTGGAAAACGTTTCGAGGATTTTATTTTGGGAGTCTCGATTGAAATGGCCTGGAGCCATTACTAGTACCGGCTGACCCGAAGTCGCGAGTATTCCTATGATTTGGGAGCCTACCCCGTCTAACATATCCGGTGAAACGGATTCGTCAGCGCAATAGATAAACTGCGTCTTTCCCATTGATTTATTCTCCGTCATATTCTTGCTTATGGCGCCCGAATTGTTGAGCCAGTTCGTATATTTTTCGTCTTCGAGGGCTCTCTGGGAGTACGTCAAAGAACTCTTCAGAAGGGAAAATCACTGTACCAATATTACGGATACTTTGTGTGTACGTTTGCTCTTCTTGCCCATTTTCTACAAAAACGACGGGTACGTTCTTTTTTCTACTCCAGGGAAGAATCCGCCTTAATTCATCGATCATTGTGCCCCCGGCGCTAGTTTCGCTTCCAAACCAAGGTCCATCAGCAAACGCGGATCGGTGAATTATTATCAGATTAGGCTGACCGGCGTCGATCGATTCCACCAGAGTCGATGGGAAAAGTGGCAGGACCAAATAGTAGGTTTGAAGTTCGTCGAGAAATAGATCGTGCACAATCGCAGCTACCCGCAACTTCGGATGAAATGTATTATGGCAGTGGTAATCTATGGCGAGCATATCTTTTAGCTTTAGGTCGCCTTGGTTTGGTGGAGGGGGGGTGGAAGATCGTCCCCTAGATGCGAGCAGTGATGTGATGGCACCAAGGTCGAGATCGGGGTCGATCGTTCGGTCGTTAGTTTTCATCTAGCCTTCCTTATCCCCGACACTAGAATTAGCCGGAACGGATCCCCTAGTTCTTTAGGCGTACAATCCCCCAATAAGTCTAGGGGATCTCCAGCTGGCCCGGCGGTTGAGCCGAGAAGGGCATGACTGGACGCCTGTTTCTGCGGTTCAGTGACGCGCAGACCGAGGCATTCGGACACGTCCAGTTCAGGTTGTTGCCTTTCTGACCTGTTGCTTGGGGCTATCTGGGCTGAGCGCCGTTTCCGGATCGTCTGCCTCTGGCGATTGTGAGAACTCGCTTATCCTCGTACCGCAGTCAAATAGCTGAGCGATGGCGGCCACGGATCGTTCTGCAGCTCGGCCATCCCCATAAGGGTTCACCGCATTGGCCATTTCGCTAAACGCATTGGCGTCGTTCAGAAGTCTCAAGACCTCGAATACGATTCGATCCTCGTCGGTCCCTATGAGACGGACGGTTCCCGCGTCTACGGCTTCAGGCCTCTCGGTGTTTTCCCTCATCACTAGGACGGGTTTCCCCAGGCTTGGAGCCTCTTCCTGGACTCCGCCGGAGTCGGTCAACACGATGTGCGCCAGGGAGAGTAACCGGGTGAATTCGCCGTAGGCCAAGGGTTCCGTCACAACCACATTGGACTTGCCCTCCAAAGCAGGAAGGACCGCCTCTCTTACTGCAGGGTTCTTGTGAACTGGGAGTACAATCACCAATCCGGGCTCGGACTCAGCAATGCGGGCTATCGCACGTCCAACACCCCTCATGGCTTCACCCTGATTCTCACGGCGATGTGTGGTGACCAGCAGGATGTTCCGGCCGGACAGAGCTACCTTTTCCAGTTGGGGGTCAGCGAAGGGAACCTGTTTCTTGACGGTTTCAAGGAGGGCATCGATCACGGTATTGCCGGTGACGACGATGTCCGTAATCGGAATGTTTTCTGCTAACAGGTTTTCGCGACTGGTCGAGGTGGGCGCCAAATGCAAGCTTGCAATCTGGGAAGTAATCTTCCGGTTCGCCTCCTCGGGGAACGGGGAGAAAAGGTTACCGGAACGGAGACCTGCCTCCACATGCACGACGGGTATGCCGTGGTAGAAAGCGGCAATAGCTGCCGCCGTAGATGTGGTCGTGTCTCCCTGAACTATTACGGCATCAGGCTTTGACTTTGCGAACAATTGATCAAGACCATCGATCGTCTTGGTCATGATCGAAGTGAGGGTCTGCCTCTGCTGGATGATGTTCAGATCATGGTCGGGGCTTATGCCGAATAGCTCGTTCACTTGATCCAACATCGCTCGATGCTGGCCTGTGACAGTCACTACACAGTCAAAAAGCTCAGATTCATCCAGTGCCTTGACAATTGGCGCCATTTTGATGGCTTCCGGCCGGGTTCCATATATTGGCATGATGACAGGCAAGTTTTCCCCTGATTCTGTGAGATTGGTTCGGTAACAGCCTAGCTCAGCAGAAGGAGCGCCGTGATGAGTACCGGAACGGTTATTGCCACTGTGGCGGCTAAAACAACGGCGATTAATCTCTTTCGGCGGTGACTCAATGACCGCGAACGGAGGGTCATTGAAGACGTGGATCGAGTCGCGGAGTTTGCCCGCTGGCTGCGGTCCATGTGTTGGTTGGGAGTTCGGTCAGGTCCCAAATGGCGCGCGGCCGGGAGGCCGGGGTCGGTTGAAGCACTCACGCTTTACCTCCAATACGCCAGGCGCAGATGACGAACGCCGCCTCTACTATAGTTCGCGCAGTACTTGGTGCGATTGTTTGGCGCAGACCTTGTTTCAACTGAAGGCGCTGTACCTAACCTACCGGCTGAAGTTATGACAGGTAGTTTTGAAGTATGAATCTCACAGTTGCTGATCTCAGCGAGTCAGGCTTGTTGGCACGTATTTTTCCTCGCCTACCACCCGCCGAAGCTGCCGTCGTCGGACCGGGGGACGACGCAGCCGTTTTAGAGGCGGCGGATGGGCGGGTGGTAATTTCCATAGATACGATCGTAGAGAATTTGGACTTCAGGTTGGTTCGCGCAAACGGGCACGTGACTTCCGGTTTCGACGTGGGGTGGAAGGCCGCAGCGCAAAATCTGAGCGACATTAGCGCTATGGGGGCTAGAGCTACATCCCTTGTCGTCAGCCTGACATTGCCAAGCCAGACTGAAGTGAAGTGGGTGGAGGACCTCGCCGATGGTATGACTGCTGCGATTCGGCAACTTGGCGCTGACGGTTGTGGGGTTGTAGGGGGAGATTTAAGTGGAGGACGTGACTTAGCGGTCGCGATTGCCGTGACTGGGACGCTCGAAACGCGCGACCCGGTTCTGAGGTCCGGCGCTAGGCCTGGCGACGTCGTCACTTTAGCCGGAACCGTGGGGCGGGCGGCCGCCGGATTGTCTCTGATGGAATCAAACTTCGAATCGACTTTTCTATCGCCCGGCCTTCTCCAACTCGTCGACGCGCAGCGCCGCCCCCGGCCACCTTTAGCTGCTGGACCCGCCGCAGCACTAGCCGGGGCCAGCTCGATGCTGGATCTTTCGGATGGGCTAATCAAGGATGCAGGGCGAATTGCTGCAGCTAGTTCTGTGGCCATCAGCCTTAGCCTCGACGCCGCTACGCGGCTGGCAGCGCCGTTGCGAGAGGCTTCAACACTGCTGCAGATGGATCCGTTGGAGTGGGTGCTTTCAGGGGGAGAGGATTATGGGCTCCTTGCAACCTTCCCTTCACGATGCGATGTACCGGAAAGCTTTCATGCCATAGGGAGGGTCGTCGAAGGTGCCCCGAGCGTCACTGTAGGTTCCAGAGATAGGGCCACCGGTGGGTGGGATCACTTTGCAGGCTGACACGCGAACCTGTTGAGGTCAATCGTCAGGTGCTGCTCTGCATGCGCAGGTTTGAATCAGCTTTGGGTCATTTTTGACGAATGAACCAACTTATGGCTGAAACTACGGGTAACTTCAGGATAACCGGGAATCTATCCATGGTGTCGGTCGTTGGGGCTGGCTTATGCGGAGGTCAGCCTTTTGTCTTTCTTCACTCATGCTCGTCGTCTGGTAGCTACAACAACTGCATTCCTCTTGGTGGTGCCATTCCTCGCAGTCGGGTCGGCGAATGCCGTCCTCCCGCTGGAGAACGTCGCACCAACTGCGTCAGACCCCTTCTTCGACGTCAGCAGCGATAACCAGTTTTATGATGAGATCGGTTGGCTCGCAACCGAGGCAATCTCAACTGGCTACTCGGACGGCTCTTTTCGCCCAATTCAGCCGGTGAATCGTGACGCGATGGCGGCCTTTATGTACCGCCTTGCAGGCAAACCGGCCTACACTCCGCCAGCGGCGTCGCCGTTTAGCGACGTTACTTCCCAGACGCAGTTCTATAAGGAGATCAGCTGGCTGGCCTCCAAAGGAATTTCAACGGGATACGCCGACAAAACTTTTCGACCTGTACAGCCGGTGAACCGCGATGCGATGGCAGCTTTCATGTACCGCCTTGCAGGCAAACCGGCCTACACTCCGCCAGCGGCGTCGCCGTTTAGCGACGTTACTTCCCAGACGCAGTTCTATCAGGAGATCAGCTGGCTGGCCTCCAAAGGAATTTCAACGGGTTACGCCGACAAGACCTTCCGACCGGTCCAGCCGGTGAATCGTGATGCGATGGCTGCGTTCATGTATCGCTACGCCGGCAGCCCGGCTGTCGCGGACACCCCAGTTCCCTCGGTTTCCGGGGTGTCGGCTTACGCCGGAACGCCCACCAGCGTGACCCTCCGATGGACCAATCCTACGTCGAGCGTCTACACCGGCGTGATGATCCGGCGGGCTACGGGCACCGTCGCGCCGGCCTCCGCTACTGACGGAACAGCCGTCAGCGATGTTCCGGTTCCCAAAACTACCGTGACCAACACTGGGCTCCAAGCATCGACGACGTACTCCTACTCCTATTTTGCCCATGACCAGCAGGGGCGATTCTCCATTGCAGCCAAAGCAACAGTCACGACGCCAGGTGAAGCTACGGCAGGGGGCCCGAGCCTCAGCAATCAAAGGACCGCTCTGCGGGATAAAATCGCGGCCGCGAAAATCCTGTATGTCGATTCTCGACCGTTCATTTCTGCTTTGGCCCGCGCCGACGGCCTAATTGTCAAGAACGCGGTAGCGAACGGTAGCGCGAGCCTGGATAAGGCAGGCGTCTTGGTAACCGCGGCGACCACGCAGGCCGCTATGACAGCGGCCGCACAGGCAGTCGATACGGAAAGCCTGCGAGCTGCGACCGTCAAGACCAGCGCATCACAACTGAAGATCCTCAAGGATCTTCGGGCGGTCCAGCAAGGGGTTGCGGGGACGACACTGGCTGATCTGAAGGCTGGCCGAATTACCGCGTCTGTTTACCAGACAACAAAAGTCCGGGCTGAGGCATTCACCACCCTCCTGGCCGCAGACGGCGCTGCCCAGCGGGACGCCATCGGGAAGGTCGTTTCCGCGGCTAAACTGCAGTCGCCGGGTTGGCGCGACGAGCTCGAAGGCCGCACCGGCACTATTCCAGCGGCTTCAGGGTGGGTGGGTTTCTTTGGTGGGTGCGCCCTCCCAGTAGCTGAATCGAAGTTCGCTCCAAAGCTGCCCTCCAGCGGTCCAGGAGTAGTCACCACCAATCAAATGATCACGAATGCTAACTCGCGGGCACAATCCGATCCCGCCATAGAGGCGATCCATGGACAAATGATCCGGGGAGCAGCCAACCAAGCCGCAGACGTGCTCACCATCGATCAGTTGCGCAGTAGCCTCTCGACACGAGTTTCGCGGCTCGGATATGGCTGGCTACAAGCGGGCGACACCAAATCGCGTGATGCGTTGCGCTCAGATACCAGACGGATCCTCGAAAGTGGCCCGGAGTCGATGAACACGTTGACAGCTTCGCATCTTCTGATGGCAGCGGGTACAGCGAACGACTGGGCACCGGTTGCAGGAATGGAAGAAACAGTGTTGGTGCGCTGGCTCGGTCCACAGACCTGTCTGCAAGCCGACCGGGAAAACTTCGTTGATGCAGCAACGAATATCGCGGCGATCCACAACACGGCTACCTTCGTCGCGGCTGCGGTTTACCTGGAAAAGTCACCTGTGCAGGCAGCCGCCCTGGCTAAGGAGTCACTCATCTCCATCCAACCCGCTCTCGCAATGGTTACCGCTGACGGCGGAACCCAGGAGGGGCCCGGGTACTGGACTTATGAAAGCCGAGCCTTCGCCACCTTGTATTCAACGCTTCCGAACGTTTACTCAACCAGCCCAATAGCGATGCCCTCACTGGTCAAGACCGCAGACTACGCGATGAATAGCACGGGATCCGACGGGTTGCCGACGCCGTTCGCGGATGCATTGCCGAATGCTCTGAGCCCTCTCATGCCCGGCTGGGTTTCTTTCATTACCAAAGACGCTGGGGTAGCCGCATGGGTATGGAAAGAGTTGCAGGCTAAGCCGGACTCGCAATTGCTGTGGTGGTGGGCCCAGCCAGGCCAGCTTCCGGCGAAGAAGTCGTCAGTGTATCCAAAGACCGGGTTCGCTGCCCTCCACCTTCCAAGCGGTCCAGCAGCTGGTACGGCAACGTTGAAGGGCGGAGAGAACACCACGGCTCATTCTCATCTTGACCTGGGTGCGGTGTCATTCTTCCGGAAGGGGGTCCAGTGGTCTATCGATCCAGGGACCGAGCTGAACAATCCGACCGGTTACTACAGCGCAGACACCCGCTTTGATTTCTGGAAGCCAGGCACTTCAGCGCACTCCACCCTGTTGTTGGGTCAGACAAATCAGCCGATCGGCGCAAAGGGCGCTACGAAGCTCCTCTCTTCGTCGTCGGCATCGGTAGATATGCTCCAGGCCTTGCCCGGGACTTCATCGGCAATCCGAACAGTGGCGCACAACTCCACCAGCATGGTGATCACCGATGTCGTAAAAGCAAGTTCTGGTAAGGCGCTGACCTGGCAATGGGTGACCGACGCTGCCGTCACGCTCGACACCAGCCGCAATATCGCAATCTTGAAGAAGAATGGGCAGCAGATCGCAATTAGTTTCGGCGGGGTTCCGTCCGGATCGAAGCTGACCGCTGTGACCGCGCCAGGCAAAGGATCCGACGGGAAGGTACTCACGGTGATCAAATTGACTATGGTCAACGTGTCCAGCCTGAATCTGACTGCTACGGCAAAGTAGGCCTAAAGCCGCTGGCCAGCTGCTGCGGAATGGTGGCCGGGGAAAGGATTGTTTTCCATTCGCCACCATTCCGTCGCTCGCTACTCTCCCTAAAGAGCGCACTGCGGTAGGCTCAGTATGTGCCGGATTGCCCGGCGTGACCGCAGCGCCGCAGTCACCCGCCAACGTGGGATGGGATCACTTTGCAGACAAAGATCACCGCTAACGCAGCTGCGTTGAAGCGATGGTTGAGCAAGGCCGAAGAGTCCCTGGGCAACCACAGCGATCGGCTCAACGCCATCAACATCTTCCCGGTGGCCGACGGCGATACCGGCACCAACCTGTACCTCACCGTCTGTGCCGCCTCCCAGGCGGCCTCCGCGGCCGACACCACCGACCTTGGCGTCCTCCTCAACATCGCCGGCCAGGCCGCCATGGAAGACGCACGCGGCAATTCCGGCACCCTCTTCGCCGTGTTCCTCGCAGCAGTGGCCGAACCGCTGCACCATCACACCCGCCTCTCGGGCCCCCTCCTCGCCACGGCATTGCAGCGAGCCCAGATCCGCAGCTGGTCAGCACTCAGCGACCCCGTCCCCGGGACCATGTTGTCAGTGCTCGAGGCAACAGCCCGCGGCGCGGCCATGGCCGACAGCGCCCAGAACGGCGATGACAGCAACCATGCCCTCGCCGTTACCCTCCAGGCCGCCGTCGAAGCCGCCCTGGAAGCCGTGATCCAGACCGAAAGCCAACTCGGCGTTCTCACTAAAGCGAAAGTCGTAGACGCCGGGGGAGTGGGCTTCCTGCTCATCCTTGATGCGCTCCGTGCCGCGTCCCTCGGGGAAGAGCTGCAGGACGAGCTCCTCGACGGACTCCACGGGTACGACATCCAGGCACCCCATATCCACGACGGCGGCGACGCCGAGGGCGTCGAAGTGATGTGCACCATCAACCTCAGCCCCCTCGACGCCGCAACCCTACGGCTCCACCTGGACGAGCTCGGCGATTCGGTCATCATGAGCGCCGTCACCGAGGTCGCCGAAGGTTACCGCTGGCGTGTCCACGTCCACGTGCCCACTCCCGAACCGGCGTTGAAACTGATCCAGGAAGCCGGCCATCCGACCAACGTGTCAGTGACCCAGCTGGCATCACCACGCTCACCACAGCTCAGCGAAGCCCAAGAGGCCAGTGGACAATAACAACACGACGGAACTCAACGTCCCCCTTGACGGGCTGATCGGGCCCAGGGCGGCCAAGCGCTTTGCGGAGCACCTCAACCTTCATACAATTGGCCATCTCCTCAACCACGTCCCGCGCGCCTATTTCAAGCGCGGCGAGCTGACTCCTGTCAGCAGCGTTCCGCTGGGCGAGGACGTCACCCTGATCGCCCGGGTGCAGTCCGCCAACAAGAGGAAAATGCAGACTCGCAAGGGTTTCCTGTGCGAGGTGATCATTACCGACGACGACGGCGGACGCCTGGGGAGTCTTAGCCTCACGTTTTTCAACGGGCACAATGCTCACCGGGACCTGGTCCCCGGCGCGCACGCCATGTTTTATGGCAAGGTCACCGCGTATAAAGGGCGATTGACGCTCACCAACCCCGGGTACTCCCTGCTGGACGAGGACGAGATGGTGGATCCGGCGCTCCTCGAAGAGCCCATACCGGTGTACCCGGCGGCGGCGAAGGTGGAAAGCAAAGAGATCCAGAAGGCTGTCGGGTCGCTGCTCGATAGTCTGGTGCATTCCCAACTCAATGATCCGGTGCCGCCTGAAATCTCTCGCCGCGACAAGCTGATGAACGTCACTCAAGCCTATGAACTGATCCACAGGCCGCACGTCCTCGAAGATACCTACCGTGCCAAACACCGGTTGCGCTACCAGGAGGCGCTCGTACTCCAGACCGCACTGGCCCGACGTCGGGCGCTGACCGCGCAGGAGGAGGCGACGTCGCGTCCGCTACTGCCAGGCGGCCTGCTGGAACAGTTCGACTCGCAGTTGTCCTTCACTCTGACCGATGGACAAAAGACAGTGGGGGAGACGCTGGCCGATGAGCTGGCTGCGTCCCGTCCGATGCATCGGCTGTTGCAGGGCGAGGTGGGCTCGGGAAAGACGTTGGTAGCGTTGCGGGGGATGCTGCAGGTGATCGATTCCGGTGGACAGGCTGCGCTGTTGGCACCCACTGAGGTGTTGGCTGCTCAACATTTGCAGTCGATCACCCGAACCCTGGGACCGCTCGCGATGGGCGGGATGCTGGGCGGTGCAGCCGATGGCACCAAGGTGGTGCTGCTGACGGGTTCCATGAGCACTGGGCAACGCAAGCAGGCAATGCTTGATGCGGCGACGGGGGAAGCTGGCATTGTAATCGGCACGCATGCGCTGTTGTCGGACAATGTGAGCTTTTTCGATCTGGGGCTCATCGTGGTCGACGAGCAGCATCGGTTCGGCGTCGAGCAGCGGGATGTGCTGCGATCCAAGGCGACCAACTCGCCGCACGTGCTGGTGATGACAGCGACGCCGATTCCCCGAACCGTTGCCATGACGGTGTTTGGCGATCTCGACGTGTCGACGTTGACCGAGTTGCCGGCGGGTAGGGCGCCGATCACCACCCATGAGGTGGGTTTGACCGAGAATCCGGGGTGGATTCAGCGGATTTGGGCGCGGGCGCGTGAGGAGATTGACGCCGGCCGCCAGGTGTATGTGGTGTGTCCCAAGATCGGCGACCAGGAAGAGGATTCGACGGCACTGGAGCTCTACTCGCCGGAGACGGTGTCGGCGCCCCGGTCGGCGCAGCAGGAGCTCACCTCGGTGAGTGAACTGTCCGAGACTCTTCAGGAGTTACCTGTTCTTGCGGGTGTGTCGATCGGGTTGTTGCATGGGCGGCTGGATCCCGCCGAGAAGACCGCCACGATGGCACGGTTCAACGACGGAAGTGTGCAGCTGTTGGTATCCACCACAGTGATTGAGGTTGGTGTGGATGTTGCCAATGCCACGATGATGGTGATCATGGACGCGGATCGGTTCGGTATCTCGCAGTTGCATCAGCTGCGGGGCCGGGTGGGTCGTGGCGGGCATCCGGGGACTTGTCTGTTGGTGACGCAGTTGGAACCGGATCATCCCAGTAGGGAGAGGTTGGCAGCGGTTGCGTCGACCACCGACGGGTTCGAGCTGTCGCAGAAGGATCTTGAGCTGAGGCGTGAAGGCAACATTCTTGGGGCGTCGCAGTCTGGTGGACGGTCGTCGTTGCACTTTTTGCGGGTGATTCAGGATGCGAAAATTATCGAGCGGGCGCGCGAGGATGCGCAGCAGATTGTGGCGGACGATCTGGATCTGGTTGATCATCCGGAGCTGGCTGAGGCGTTGGAAATCTATTTGGATCCCGTGAAGGAAGCGTATTTGGAGCGAGGCTAGAAATAGCGGGGCTAGATATAGCGGACAAGTTTCTGGATTCAGCTGCTTTACTGGCGGGATGCCTGTATGGTCTGAACAAAAGCTCGAAATCGGTCTCATCGTTGCCACGTCCGGTTGTGCCGGTGGCGGCGATTCTTCGGTGGGGGTCACACATTGGTTCACTCGGCTTCTCGTGGCATTGCAGCGCTTGTAGGCACTGTTCTTCTCCTTACCGCCGTTGGCGTTCCCGCTCGTGGGACCGATACAACTGGGTCTAATCCCGCGGTGTCTATTCCGACCACGGTGAGTGGTTGCGGTTCGCCGCCGGTGGCGCCGCTCATGGATGTTGTGATTCCCGACGGCGATCCTGGTGCTGTCACGGTCAGCCCCGACGGGTCGCGAGTCTATGTTTCGCTCACGAACCTTGGTGATCCTGGGAGCGGGGTCATCTCCGTTCTGGATTCTGAGACCCTCGAAGAAGTCGCAGCGATGCAAGTACCCGGGCATTACCCCTACGCGGGCAAGGTACATATGAATCCGGCCGGGACGAAAGGATACTTGGCGACCAATACCGGCACTGTCCAGGTCTTCGATGCGGCAACCAACACGATGACGACGTCCATTCCGAAACTTTCGCCCACGGCAATCGCCTTCAGCCCCGATGAGTCAAGGGTCTATATTACGGGCCGCAACCATTCAATAACCGTGGTCGACGCGCTCACCGATACGGTAATCGATGAGTGGATATACGACGATAATATCTATGGCAACTTCCGGGATATAGAGATCGATCCGACAAGCTCATTGGCCTATGTCGGTGATGTTCGGTGGGACTCCGTTTTCGTAGTCGACCTCAAATCAGGTTCGATCATCGATGACATCCCAGTGGGAGGGCCAGCGAGAAGCCTCACCCTCACCAAGGATGGCAAATCCCTTTATGTAGTCAATAACTATAATCAGCGAAGTGTCATCGTGAACACGGTAACCCGGTCTATCGAATCCAGTTTTTATCTGGAAACTGGCAATCTTCTGCTGAGTGAATCGGAGGATCGCGCCTACGTTTCAGACGTGACACAGAACCGTGTCAGCGTCATCGATCTCACTACCAACGCGTTGATCTGCTCGCATACACTTCTTCCAGCTCACACCAATTACCCAGGGGACATCGCACTTAGTCCTGACGGCAAGAGAATATATGTTGCCCAAGATAGCTCTGCCGATAAACGGATCACAGTCCTCTCTATCGCTGACGAGCGGAACGTGACCTTCAGGGACGTAAACAGCCGAATGCAGTTCGATCGTGAAATCCGATGGCTTGCCAACGCCGGCATCACCACCGGCCACGACGACGACACGTACCGCCCACTGGAACCAGTCCGCCGGGATGCTATGGCGGCATTCCTCTATCGGTTCCACGGATCGCCTGATTTCACTCCGCCGTCAGCGTCGCCGTTCATAGACCTGCGAACTACTGACAAGTTCTATAACGAGATCACCTGGCTGGTAAGCATGGGAATAGCCGAAGGCTGGCCCGATCGCACCTATCGCCCGCTCACACCGGTGAATCGAGACGCGATGGCAGCCTTCATGTTTCGGACGGTGGATCATGCGAACTTCGCGCCGCCGGCAACTAGTCCCTACACCGATGTGAAGAAGACCGATCAGTTCTACCCGGAAATGGCCTTTATGTCCGCATCAGGGGTCACGACAGGTTGGCCGGATGGAACATTTCGCCCCGTTCAGCCAGTGAATCGAGATGCGATGGCCGCTTTCTTGTTCAGGCTCAACCCTCTTGCTTCATCACTGGATAGGTAACACGCTTCACCAGGAGAGTGAGCAAAGAGTTCCACGCCGCCAGCATCTCGTCATCGCTCACCTTGACCACTTCGCTGGATCGAAGGGACAGCCGGTGCTTGAGAGCTGTGGAGGAGCAGTCGGACTGCTCCTGCACATTGGTCTTTTTTACTGGTTTGTTCGAAGGTGTATTCGATAGAATTGGTGTATGGCAATCACCCAGTTCGAGCGGCCGACTGATACTCCCCGGTATTTGGCGTGGTTGAACATGGAGCTGTCGGGGATTGCTGGTTCGTTTCGGGTCGAGAGTTTGTTGATGCCGACCCGTGAGCTCGCTGAGATTGCGGTTGCTATCGAGCAGGTCGCGAGGACCGCTGAGCAGCTACAGTTGATCGCCGCGCATGCGGTGGAGTATCAGAATGTGGCGGTGGTCGGTGAGTCCGATCAGCGGTTGAACCTTGCCGGTACTAACAGCGAAACCGCTGACAGGGATCCGGCGGG